>JAKADL010000044.1 GCA_021820565.1 Thermoplasmata archaeon | reverse complement strand
GTATTGTTGCGCGGTACAGATACAGCAACCCGAAACCTATTAAATCCACCGTTAATCCGAGAAGTATGGAAAGTCTGGGCCCCCTCTTCTTTATTATCTTTGCTGCCACAGGGGCAAAGATCATATTCATTACAGTTGCCGGAAATAATATCAAACCGGAATCAAATACGGTCTTGCTGAATCCTACTGGAGCAGGATCCTGCAGAAGTGTGGGTACTGTGAAGAATAAAAAGTACATTGCTGCCATGGCAAAGAGCCCGACTATGTTGGAAAGCAGTATGTTCCTTTTTTTCAGAAGTTTCATGTTTATGAATGCATATTTATAGTGGCTCTCAAAGTAGGTGAACACAACAAATAATGCGAATGCCGTTATGAAAAGCCCTATTATGAGGTGGGAATACCATCCATAATGTTCCCCCTCTGAAAGTGCAAAGATTAGGGCGACAAGGCCACCACCGAGCATGGCTACTCCTGCAAAGTCTATTTTCTGCTTCTCCTTGACGGTATTTTCCCTTATGAATATGGATACCAGTATCAGGAGTATTACTGCCACCGGTATTGCCGTATGGAAATCCCACTGCCACCCCAGTGTTTCAGTGATATATGATCCCAGTACAAGCCCTATGCCGGACCCTATTGCAAATGTGGCGCTCATGATCCCCTGTGACAGGGCAAGCTTTTCCCTTGGAACAACATCATTTATAATTGCAAAGGCTATGGGTATCATTCCGAAACCGAGCCCCTGGACAGCACGAACTGCTATTAATTCATCCAGTGTTCTGGTAAAACCACCGAAGGAAATGGCAATTGTATAAATAATACCCAGTATAAGGAATATTTTCTTCTTCCCGACCATGTCTGCAACCTTCCCGAATATGGCGGCAGAAACCGTTCCGGTGATGATATAGGCCGTTAAAATCCATGATACATTGCTATAAGTTGAATGAAAGAATGTAATGAAAATCGGTATTGCAGGAACTATCATGGTTTCAACATAAATAATGAGCAATCCTGAAAAGGCCATTAGTGCTACTGTTATATTAATTGACTTCTTTGACATGGGTAATTCGGACATTGTTAGCTAATTAAATATTTATAAATAAATATTTCTTAACCAGAATAAAGACAAAAACATAAATCATATATTACTAATCGGAACAGAATTTTTTATTTATTGATATTAAAAGACTAAAACCGGAATTTCCATTTCCTCTTTCAGCAATCCGCTGTGTGCTCCCTTCATTGTATACTTTCTCTGATTGAGCGGGAAATGGTAGATATCATTATTCTTTGATATTCCTATCAGTCCGGGTAGTTTGGGCATGACGCTGGTATCGATCTTACCCATCAGGGTGGAATACATGCTATCGTCCTTTGATACCATTTCCAGATTCCGGTAATGCTTTTCCATATACTCTTTTATTTCATCTTTGTTTTCTAAAAACAGTGCACGTGAATCGCCATATGGTGGAAGAATTGATATGTCCATGAGCCCGGAATCGTTCCCCAGGTTGATGGTATTGCCCACCTCTACATGGCCGTGATCAGCGGTTATCACAAAATCATAATCAGCATATTTTTCCATTATTGAAATTATCCTCTGGAGGATATATCTCGCAGCTTCTACTGTGTACTGATCGTATGGCCCCAGTTTATGTGCCGTCTGATCAACCTCGGGAAGATAGAAGCTGATAAAATCCGTTCCCTTTTTGAGATTGTCTTCCAGTACAGAAAAGCTGTGGAAAACATTGGAAAAAGTATCAGTATTGTTGTTGCCGTACAGCAGGGTGGAAAATGCGGTTTTATTGATAAAAGCCGGTATGATATTTACCGTAGAATAGCCGGCGCGGTTCAGGGATGTTATCTTCGATTCATAATTAAAAATTGAAGCCATTGGATATGCCCGTTCCATGGAATCCCTTATATAGGCTGCCGATGAAGTATATCCCAGTATATTTACTATGGATCCCAGCTGCCGTATATAAAGCTGGTAACCGATTATACCGTGCTGCCCCGGATTGCGGTTCAGGAAAAAGGATGACAGTGCATTTGATGTTGTGGAAGGGAATACCGATGTGCATTTCATTTCGGTCCTGAACTTAATGCCGGTCTTTTCATATATATTCCATCCGAGACCATCGAGAAGGATAAAACATAATTTTTTATGCTTATATTCCAGTCCTATGCCATCTGTTTCTGTTCGTAAGCCGAAGTGTGAGAATATGTCGCTTGAAAGATTCACAAGTGTTTTATTATCTGGAATTACAAAATTTTCCTGCATAATTGCATATTGCTTATTGCTATATTATAGTTCAGGATTTTCCTTTTCTGTATTGACTGCACCGTGAAACAAACCTTCTGGCGGCATTTTGATTTGAGGGGAAATATACATGCAGGTATCCGGCTGTGAGTTGCCTGTAATTATAACCCTCCCGTGTGCCATTTTCGAATTCATATGCAGGGTCTTCTCTTCCATGGAAATCGATGCGTGAATAGTGGAATTCATGTCCCCTGATTTTTTCTCCCTTTCCCAGAATGACACATGATGATGGGGAAACAGCTTTCCTGTACCCCAGGGAAAGACCTTCCATATGCACGGTTGCGGGTATTGAACCTACCATGGGATAAACCTCATTCCCGTATTTTATTGATTCCGAGAGGTACATATAGCCACCGCATTCCGCGAATACCGGCATGCCCCCGTTTATTTTATCCTTTATTTCCCAGAGAAGGCTTTTGTTCATGGAAAGATCCTTTGCATAGAGCTCCGGATAACCACCGCCGATGTAAATTCCATCCACATCCGGAAGTGTTTTATCCTTTACAGGATCAAAATATACAGGTATTCCCCCATATTTTTCCAGAATTTCAATATTTACTGGATAATAAAAAGAAAAAGCCCTGTTATATGCAACACCGATTCTGGCTTTCTCCTTTCTTTTGAAATTATATATTTTTTCTGATCCTGACCATCCAGAACTGTACTGTTTCGAGAGCCCTATAATAAAATCCAGATCAACACTTTTGCTTATGCTGTCCGAGAGCCTTTTAAAGTAATCATCATCCATTGAATTTTCCGCAGCTGTTACCAGCCCGAGGTACCGGGAATTGATTCTTATACTATCATCCCGTTTTATGCACCCTATAACCTTAACGCCGGTATGGTATTCAATCGCTTCCCTGACCAGTTTACAGTGGTAATCAGAACCGGCACGATTCATTATCACACCTGCTATTCTGGCCCTTTTATCCAGTTCCATGAAGCCTTTAACAAGGGCTGCCGCACTCTCTCCTGATGATGAGATATCTATTACAAGTATCACAGGAAGTCCCAGGATCATGGAAATTTCAAATGAACTCCCCCTGAAATTATGCCCGCCTATTCCATCGTAAAGACCCATGACTCCCTCAACCACCGATATGTCTTTTCCCTCTGAATTATGGTAATAGAGCTCTTTGACTGTTTGTTTGTCTCCCATGACTGAATCCAGATTGTATGATCTGTTCCCCGAGGCTATTCTATGAAAACCCGGGTCTATGTAGTCAGGGCCCACCTTGAATGGCTGAACCTTCAAACCCCTATCGGAAAGGGCCCGCATAATCCCTGTTGAGACTGTAGTTTTTCCGGAACCGCTGGATGTGGCCGCTATCATGACTCCATTAATGCCCATTCAAAAACACCGATACAGTAACGTTATTAATAATTTCCTTCGTTATGACCGGCATCCCATTTTTCGAGCTAATCCTCGCAGCGGCATTGGAAACGGAATAAGCCCCTGTGGCACGGAAAACTATATCTGATTTTTCTGATGCATGCAGATTGAGTTCCCCGGCCCTATAGAAGTAAAGAGGGCAGTTCAGGTCCTCCGCCAGTTTATGGATATCCCTATTGCTGCTTTTTAGATCAATTGTTGAAATCGATCTTATGGCTTCTTTATACAGGTGGTACTTCCTGAATAGAATATCTATTGCACTGGACATATCAGACAGTGTGGCATCAGTTGAAAATCCTATTCCTATATCAAGGAGCCTCGGAACAAGCACCAGTGCAGAACTGTCTGTTTCCTCCATATATGTGATTATAATCTTTCTCCCTCTATCAGAACCTTCAAGTTCAGGGATAATAATAGGTGTTTTATTGATAACCTGTACAGGGAGGCCTGCAAGCATATCCCCGGAAACAACAGCAAGATTTTCCCTGTTGAGAATTGTTAGACCGTATCTGGTAGCTACTGAATCCACGGAATTGATTCCATTTATATCAGAAGCCGTTGTCAGGACTGCTTCCCCTCCCAAAATCCGTGAAATTTTTAATGATAATGCGTTTGCTCCATGGTGCCCTGAAATTACCGGTATTACGAATTTTCCCAGATCATCTATCACTATGACCGGAATATCATGGAATTTATCATCCAGATATGGTGCTATAATCCTGACAACTGCACCCAGTGACATGATGAACACGGCACTCTTATATTCCCTGAATATGGATGGTATGACCTCCTTTAAATGGTTGAATACTTTGAATTGCCCATGATCACTGTACCTACTATTCACATAAATATCGGCAGGAAATTCTCCGGAAAGCCTTTTTGCGATTTCAATGCCCCCTGATGTAATTGCAATGATCGCTATTTTTCCGGTATCCATTTTCATGAATTATATCTCTTATATTATAATTTGCAGGAAAGATTATGTGTATAGAACGATAATTATATATATATTTTTCATATGTATAATCACCGGGGAGCGAAAAGCTGAGAGGATAAGGATCGACCCGTGTAACCTGATCCGGATAATACCGGCGGAGGGAGATGGATACGAAAAATAGATTTATAGAAATACGGTGTATATTACGTTAAGCTCAAAACAGCGCTTCATGCTTGTTTCAAGCGCGTCCGGCTTAACTTTCTGGGGAATGGTTGGAACTCTTGGCCCGCTGGCGGCAGCGGGATCAATAATAGGTGTGTTGCCACATTATCTGAAGGTACTGGTGCTGTTGATAGGGCCTCTTTTTGTGCCATTCGGCAATTTTTTCATGGGGCTGCTCACCGATAAAATAGGAAGAAAGAAAATTTTCCTGATGACCATGGTAATCTATGGGTCCGGAATAATTGTTATATCCCTGAGTTATACCTTCCTGCCGCTTCTTATAGGGCTGATGCTGGCAGAATTCGGTGTGGGTGGTGAAGAAATACCGTCATTATCACTGGTTTCGGAGGATTCTCCTATTTCCCAGAGGGCCATGTGGCTTACAATAATTTCAGATTTTGACAATATCGGAAGTGCCCTGATAGCCGGGCTATTCGTGGTAATAGTCAATTCATTTCTTGACAGGCTTGTTTTGATTTCTGCTGCATCAGTTCTCATAGTAATCATGATATTTTCGAGGATCTCCCTGCCGGAATCATTCAAGTGGCAGGAATTGCACGGCCAGAGGGAAAAATCCGAAAAAACCCGGAAGGAACTTTATATAGACAGCAACGGAACTGATATCAAAAAACCATCCTACAGGCTTTCCCTGTTTGTACTCATGGCAATGGCAATATCACAGTATACAACATTCGGGCTCATGGCTTATATAATCGGCCCCTATGAATTTCCGGGAACTAATACTGATGACATGATAATATTCATTGCCCTCGTCGGGGCCTCCATTGCTGGCTTCATAGCCGCCCCCCTGATTTCCAGGGGCAGGAAAGGGTATACATTATTTTCATTCGGATCCGGTTTTGCCACCACAGTATTGATATTCATTTTGATACCTTTCCTTCATAATGTCATAATATTTTATCCCCTGTTATTCCTCAACATGATGATGAGTGAATTTGCATGGGCTTCAAGAACCACACTGGAGCCAGAACTTGCCCCGACCAGAATCAGGGGTACCTTTATAGGCACGGTCAGGCTTGCACCCATGATCGTTTATCCATTGCTCGTGATAGTTACCAGTACCATGTCACTGCGTAATTTCATTATCCTGAATATGGCTCTTTGGCTTCTGGGTTTTGCAGGGGCAATCATATGGCACCATTATGGAATTGAAACCAGGAATGTCAACATAGATTATTCAAAAAATTGAGAAAACCTTCCGGATAATATATAATAAAATTAATATATTCTTTACCTGATTAAGTTGGGACACTCAATGGATATAAATATTGATGAAAGTATCACAAAATGGGAAAAAGATGTTATAGATACATCAAAAAACAACAGGCTTCTTTACTTTAATGCTGAATCCTTTCTAAAAATCAGCACACCATCCATGCTATTTCTTTTTGATGACCTTGTGAACAAGGATAAAAAAATGGCAGTACACCTTACAGGGGATGATGAAAACAGGAAAAAGGATGAAATAATATTTTCCAGGAAGGAGGGTTTATCAAAAACACTGAGTTCCATATTTTACCAGGCAAACAGTGCACTGAAGGAACACGGCTCCAATGCCCTGTTTATTTCCTTCGGGCTTTTAAAATGGGTCGATGAGACCGGAAAAACCGTGGAAACACAGCTATTCTTTGTGCCGGTGACCTTGACCAGGAAAATGTACGATGATTTCACACTGGAGTCCATGGAGGGGGATATCTTCTTCAATCCGGTCCTGAAGGAAAAACTGGAACAGTTCGGAATCAAATTTGATTTTAACTTCGATGACAATCTGAATTTATCCGAAGCTATACGAAACTTCAAGCTCACGGTAAAGGATACCAAATGGTCCGTGGGCAGGAATTCATATCTGGGCCTGGTGTCCTTCACAAATAATAATATATACAATGATATCAAGAAAAATCACGATGCTATCAAGAAAAATGACCTGACACGTGCACTGGCCGGGGATTTTGAGATCATAAAAAAATTAAACCAAAAAATGCCTGATCATGTTGATTATTCCATAAACACTGCAATGGATGCGGATTCAAGCCAGATCAATGCTGTTTACGCAGCACGTACCGGAGCAAGTTTCATACTGAATGGGCCACCGGGGACAGGTAAGAGCCAGACTATTTCAAATATTATAGCTGATTTCATGAAAAACAACAGGAGCATACTGTTTGTCAGTGAAAAAAATGCTGCCATTGAAGTTGTCAAAAAACGTCTTGAGGAGGCAGGATTAGGCGATTTTATACTGAGCTTCCACGGCAATACATCAAAAACTGAAATCATAAAATCACTTTATAAATCGGTGGAGAACAACAGGCATATACCCAAAACCCTGGCGCCCACTGACAGGTATTCTGAAACCCTGAATTCATATGTTCAGGCTGTGCATGAAAAAAGGGGGAAGCTGGGGAGAAGCATATACGATGCGTGCCTGATTGAACTTAAAAACAGTCCGGAATTTGCCATAGGCATCGGTCATGAACTTCTTGACCTGACACCTGAAGACCTGGATAACCTTGAATTTCAGATGTCAGAGTTGAATGATTACGTGGACATCATAGAAAATTTTAACAGAATGCCGAAAGGGCTCCTGCTGGAAAAGTACAGAGAAGATCCTGAAAAATATTACCATGGAATGGATCTGATAGAAAACGGAATCAGTGAAATAGAAGAGCTAATCCCGGCAATAGAAGATTATACAGGCATCCTGATTGCATCCATGCAGGATGCAGAAAAGGTGCATAACCTCATTTCCGCATTGAACCCTGATATTATCCTGGAAAAAGAGTTCATGGACTCTGAATTCATAGAAGAAGCTTATTCCCTGCTGGAATCACGTGAACGCCTCATGCAGGAATATAAATATATGTCCGATCTTTTCAGCAGGAAGCGTGAAAAGCAATTTTTTGATCTTGATCTGAAAAGCATAAAAAAAGAACTTGTTGAAAATTATAATTCCGGGCTGAAAAGATTATCTTCAGATTATAAAAAAATTGTAAAGGACATAATGGAGGTTACGAAGGATAAGTCCAGAAAGCATTATAACGAACTGGTAGAGGATCTGGATTACGCCATTAAAATCATTGATAAGGAAAAGGAACTTGCAGAAGTTGAAGAATCCATGAAAACCAGAAATCTTGATTCTGAGGATGTTTACGAAAAAATCAGGTATGCCAAGAAAATTATTTCAATAATGTCCGGTGAACAGGCAATAGCTGCCATATCGGAACTGATCAGCGGAAAGGAAAAAATGGATTCCATACTTGATTTCCAGTCCGGCTATGAATCGTTGATGGAGGGCATAAGCTCCCTTTATGATGTGCTTCCATCAGCAGAAGAACTCAAGACTAAATCTCTGGTAGAAATCCGTGATATGCTTGAAAGTATGTCGGCACTGGATATTGAACGTTATGCTAAATTCATGGAGCTTTATGATGGCCTGAAATCCGCCGGAATTGACATATCTCCTGCCTTTAATGTGGGGCTTCACAATGACTCCATCCTGCACTCCTTCAGGAACAGTTTCAATCATGAATTTATATCATTTTATGTGAGAAATGATGACAGATTGAAGAATTTCAGGTCATCATCCCATGAAAGACTCATCGGCATGTTTATAGAATTTGATAAAAAAAGGATTGAAATAAACAGGAATAATCTTGTGAGCGAACTGACGGATCGCCGGGGGGAAACCCTATCAAAATATCCAGGCGCGTCCATGATTATTAAAACCGAAAACGCCAAGAAGAGATTTCAGAAGCCTTTGAAAACACTGTTCAATGAACTCAGGGATGTACTTCCTGCAATAAAGCCGTGCATAATGATGAGCCCCAATAACGTTAGTGCATTCCTCGACAGTGAATTTTCCTTTGACCTTATCATATTCGATGAGGCATCCCAGTTAACACCCCCCGACGCGGTCGGTTCCCTTATAAGGGCAAAGCAGGCTATCATATCCGGTGATACCCAGCAACTGCCACCTACGAGTTTCTTCGAAAATGTAAATATATCCAAATACGAGGATGATTATGTTGTGCTCGATAATATCCTGGATCAGTTTGATGCTATAGGGCTTTCAAAAATACCGCTGAAATGGCATTACAGGAGTGTGGATGACAGGCTCATAGCATTTTCCAACATGTACTTTTATGACAATTCCCTGGAAACATTTCCATCGGCATATATCAATTCCCCCGATACAGGACTTGAATTCATCAGGATCGATGGAACCTATGGAAGGGGTAAAAGCAGAACAAACAGGGCAGAGGCAAATGAGGTTGTACGGATAATTAAGGAGCAGTTGCTGACCACGGATTCCATCGGAGTGGTGACACTCAGCGAGGCACAGAGGTCCGCCATAGAGGAAACCCTGAATTCATATTCCAGGCACGACACAGTCCTTGCAGACCTGATCAATAATGATGGCATATTTGTAAAAAATCTGGAAAATGTCCAGGGGGATGAGAAAGATGTGATTATTCTGAGTACCGGCTACGGTAAGGATGAGAATGGAAAAATCACCATGAATTTTGGCCCCATAAACACCACCGGTGGTGAGAAAAGGCTGAATGTGGCAATAACCAGGGCAAGGAAGAAATTCATAGTTGTTTCATCCATGGATCCTGAGGATATAAGGGTGCCAGAATCAGCAGGGAAAGGACCCGAGCTTTTGAAACAGTATTTAATCTATGCCAAAAACCACGGGTCCGGAACGGTCATACAGAAATTCAAAAACGATGATGCCATTATTGATGATATTGCTGCAAAACTCGTGGCCGAAGGCTTTACCACAGTTAAAAATGTAGGATATTCCATGAATAACATCGCCCTGGCTGTAATAGACCCAGAGGATAACGACCACTATATACTTGGCATCGAAACTGACGGAAAGATCTATAACAGCATGAAAACTGCATCGGAGCGTGAACGGATAAGAAAAACCATTCTCGCTGACAGGGGATGGAATTTATACAGGATATGGTCTGTTGACTATATGAAAAATCCGGAAAAAGTGCTGCATGAAATAATCAGTGCCATAACAAGATTCAAAAGTGAGGTAAAAAGCGCTGGGAGGGAGATTTGAACTCCCGGGCACTTACGTGCACAGGTTTTCCAGACCTGCGTCTTACCAGGCTAGGCTATCCCAGCTTCAACACATAATATATTTTTGTTATAATATCCTTTCGAATAATGGTATTGTAATGCTCTTTTCGACACCGTCCATTGTCCTTAGCTTTTCCAGAACAAATGTGGAAAGGTCTTTCATGGATTTCTGGGCAGTTAAAATTATAATATCCCAGTCACCGGTAATAATTGAAGCAGAAATTACGTTTTCCAGCCTGGAAAGGTTGACGCATAATGACCTCTGGTCTATGGAAGATTTTGAATTATACTGGATCATAATATACGCCAGAACGGAGTATCCCAGTTTCTCATAATTCAGGTCAACTGTATATTTCTTGATGAATCCATCTTTGCGAAGGCGTTCCATACGCTCGAAAATTGTGGCTCGTGGAATCTGGAGGGAATTTGAAATATCAGATATTTTATCTCTTCCGTGTTCCTTGAGGTACTCTATTATTTTCATGTCTTTTTTATCAATATTATCAAGCATAAAATCAAAATGACATTGCTATATATAAAAGATTTGTTTTTAAAACGGAAAAACATGTAAAATGTTTATAAATTGTGATTTAATTGGTGTATTATGGAAACATTAAATCAGAATGATGATTATGTAAAAGCCGAGATAGAAAGATCGATGAGACACCTTGCAGACCCGAAGGTACAGCATGCCATAAAAATGCAGAGCTTTATCCGGTCGTATGTGACAGATTTCCTGCGGGATGCAGGGTATTTAGAAATTGCACCCATCATAATTTCACCACTTACTGATCCATTAAACCATCCGGTTTATGATCCGAAAATCCATGCATATGGAGGTGATATGTGGATCACACAGAGTATGATTTTCCACAAACAGATTGCAGTACAGGAACTGAAAAAAATCTTTATCATGTCACCCAACGTCAGGCTGGAAACAGAGGAGAAGGCCGGGACAGGCAGGCATCTCTATGAATTTACACAGATAGATGTGGAAGCACTGGAAAAGTCAAGGGAAGAAATGATGTCGCTTGCCGAGGATATGATAATATATACAATATCCAGAATAAAGAAGGAACATCCGGAAGAACTGGAATATTTCCACCGGACACTCCCTGATTACAGGAAACCATTTCCGGTCATTACATATACAGATGCTGAGAAAAAATACGGAAAGGGATTCGAAACGAAACTTTCAAAGGACTCAAAATCACCTGTATGGGTTATAGACATACCGCTTAAGGAGAGGGAGTTTTATGACCGTGAATATCCTGAAAAGCCCGGTATACTCAGGGATATGGACCTTATCTGGCCGGAGGGATTCGAGGAAGCATCATCAGGTGGAGAAAGAGAATTTGAATTATCACAGATACTGGACAGGATTCATAAGAAGGGGCAGACAGAGGAGCAGTTCAAATGGTTCATCGATCTGGCAAAGGAGGGCATAAAACTGACAACAGGATTCGGTATCGGCATAGAGAGGTTCACCAGGTTTGTATGCGGCGTGGAAAAAATAGAGGATGTTACAACATTCCCGAAGGTGCCCGGAAGGATCTCCCTATAATTGCCGAGTCCTCTTTTCAACTTTTAAAGATTTCTTAATTGCAATTTTTTCAATATTTATATATACAAAAATCAATATTATTTTAAACCGCTCCCAAGGTCTATATTATGCCCACCTGCAACATTTATAATCTGGCCGGTTATGAGATCAGAAAGTATCAGGAATTCCACGGTCCTGTTAATTTCAGATGGTGGATACCGCCCGGGTACTCCGAGCTTCTGCGGTGCTCCGTGATCCACAAAATCTTTTTCTATAAATCCTGGTGCAACACCGTTGACCCTAATATTATATGGCATGAGCTCCCTGGAAAATTCCCTTATCATTGAATACACAGCCCCCTTTCCGGCTGCATACCCTGCATTGGAATTGAGCAGTACATTGTCCGCTGCTGCAAATCCAATGAGCGCGCCAGTACCC
>JAKADL010000043.1 GCA_021820565.1 Thermoplasmata archaeon | reverse complement strand
TCATTAAATCAGTTATATTATAATTGTTAGTTTCTGCCTTTTCCATTTAATTCACCTACGAGCTCCCGCTGGAGCTATTTCCGGAAAAGCTCCCTTCCCACGCGCCTTCGTTGCTTACCACTGTGGTTTTATATAATATTACACCTGAACTGTTGCTGTTTAATCCCTGATATAGTGATGGAGACGTCGTCAGCGATATAGGACTGGACAAATCTCCTGTAGACATTGTGGGTGGTACGGTATGAGTTCTGGACGTCCTTATTGCAGTGCCACCGGTTAAATCCTCGGTTTTAACCTGTGAACCATAGGTTTCACCTCCAGGGAAGTTCAGATGTGTTCTTATAACGGCATTGCTTGAATTTATTCCATAGGCAAAGATATGATCGTTACCGTCAGTCGCCAGCATGATCTGCGGCAATGAGTGATTTGCAGGACTAGATGCCGGACCATTATTGTAAAGGTTTCTACCTCCCCATACCGGATTGTACTGGCTCCCATGGCATTTGCAGTAAATTAAACCGTAATCTGGCCACTGGGCAGGTGTTCCAGGTGCATCCGCTTTGTATCCTATTAGTTTGGACTCAAATGGTATGCTCTGGCCCGGATGGTAATCCAGAAATGGTGGTACACATCCAAGGTGTTGGCATATCCCACTCAGTGCAAGTATTGAATAATTATTTCCATTGTAACTTGTATAAATTATTCCATCCATGGGTGCCGTGGAAGATGGAGATACCTGGGTAAATCCACTTGAAGGGGCTGTTTTAGGTGTTGTAACCTTTACACCTTTCAGTACAAGCAAAAAGTTAGGTTCATCCTGCAAGGGATAATTGAAAACTAGTATCGGGGTACTCGTTGAATTTGGACTCGCAGCTGCATACTCTATGACATCAGTTATTGTAATCCTGCTTCCACTGGGGTCCTCCAGAACAGCCAGGGGGAAATTATCCATTACAGGTACGCTACGATCGCTAGGTACCACGTAACGTTCCATGGACAGTCCTCCCACCATCAAAGCTGCTATGGAAAGACCTGCTCCCTTTAGAAAAGCCCTTTTCTCGGGCTCAGGAATATAGTTCTTATCATTGGCCATGAATGTTCATTTAAAAGATATCTAAATGTTTACTTAATTTCATGAATATATTCAATAAAAACAAAATATATATTTAATTCAGAGTTGATTATGAATCAGTGATAGTTGATGTTTGATTCGTATATGGATATATTGATAATTGCGGTTGTTGCTCTGATTATCTTCGGAGGAACAAAGAAGATACCTGAAATGGCGAGAAATCTGGGAAAGGCTACCGGAGAATTCAAGAGGGGCCAGATGGAAATCGAAAATGAGTTGAAGAACGGAACCAGCACTGCACCGGTAAATAAAGGCCAGGTTAATTACATGAAGATTGCCGAAGATCTTAATATTGATGTAAAAGACAAGACAATAGATCAGATAATCGGCGAAATCAATCAAAAACTTGGCACTTCAACAAAACCCGTAGAAGGGGCAGTAGAAAGCAAGCAAAACTAATATGGAAAACGAATTACTGAACTATCTGGTTAAATATTCGGACGAGATAAGATACAGGGCAATCAGAATATTGGGTGTATTTTTACTCTTCTTCGGTATCTTTGTCATTTTCAGGATTCAGTATATATCCCTATTCGGTCAGAGATTTCTTTTCTTATATCCGGATCCACTGGATAATGTCGGTGCACAGGTACTTTACCTTTTAAAAGTGCACGATCTCACCTCAAATACAACCCTCCTTGTTCTAAAACCCGTTGATGGAGTAATGGCAGATTTCTACACATGTATGGCCATTTCACTGATAATTTCCATGCCCGTTATCATTTATGAAGTGTCTAAGTTCATTGATCCTGCCCTTAAAAACAGTGAAAAGGAATTATTAAGGTCAATAATTATACCCGCGTCCCTACTCTTCTTTGCAGGAGCATTCGTGGGAATTTATTTCATAGCACCTATTCTATTCAGAATTTTTGCGGATTTCGATTTAGGTGTCGGAGCGGATGTAACCATGGGAATATCCAGCTTTGTTTCCTTTATTTTTATGTATACCATAGCTTTTGGGCTTTCATTTGAAATTCCGGTATTCATGGTCGGCCTGAGCAGGTTCGGAATAGTTACGGCGGATACATGGAAGAAGAACTGGAGATATGCTGTTATAGGTTCACTTATCTATGGCATGATATTCTCACCGGGAGTTACTGGCTTTACAATGGTTGTAATAGCAATACCCATGATCGCACTGTACTTTGCAGGCATTCATTTTGCCATAAAGGCGGAGAAAAAATTCGAATCAGAAAACACATATTCAAACAGTGCTGACCAGTGAAAGCCCTTTAATTTCAAATTTTCCTCCGATTTTAGATTTTATTTTTATTTTCTGTCTTTCCCTGTTGATTGAATTATAAACTTCTTCCGGCATCTCAATTTTTAGTGGATTTTCAATTCTATAATTATTATTAGACGAAAAACTTTCAATGATTGCGCATGCCGACTTTTTAATAAGCGGGCACATTTCATCCGTACAGGGCCCCTGTACAGTGGTGACCGATATGGACAGAACCCTGTTTCCTATGAGTTTAACTTCTTTATCTCCAATTTCAATTGAACCGTTGCCTATCTGAATCTCCATAATGCATTATCTGTATATATTATTAAAGTGTTATTATATGCATTATGATAACTTACTTTCAATAAAATGTAGCAATATGATTTTATATGCTTTATTATTGTAGGAATATGCATAATAAAATAAGTTATAATGAATCTAAAGTTCTACGACTCCTGATGGAGGATTCCAGAACCTCAGTTCTTGATATCTCCAGAAAGCTTGCACTGAATAGAAATACGGTATCTAGCATAATAAAAAAATTAAACGCAAATATTATAGACAGGTATACTGTAGAAACAAAAGAACCTGAAAACAGTCTTTATATTATAATCGAAACTGATAATATAGATACTATAGATCAGAACGAAGTTATAGAATATTTCGAACTGGCGAATGGCCATTATATTGCAATAATGAACAGGGATGCCCTGACAGGTAGTATTCGATACACAAACATCAATATGGCATACCGGCGCGTTATCAACAGGACTCCCGGGCAAATAGATCTTTACTGTGATTACTGCAACGGCATCATAACTGGAAAACCCCAAATCTATGAAACTGCCCATGGACCGCTGTATTTCTGCTGCAATACCTGTAAGAGCGACTATATCAACGGCGGCAGTGCAATAAAATCCATGGAGAAATAGGCATTTTGCCCGGTAAATATATAAATAGCCTGTATCAATCATAAAATATGGCAACAGACCCAGTTTGTGGAATGAAAGGAAAGAAAGAGATATCAAGTGAGTATGGTGGAAAAACATATTACTTCTGCAGGGAAGCATGTAAGGAAGAATTTGAAAAAAATCCAGTAAAATATACCAGGTGAATAAATGGCTGTGGACCCTGTTTGCGGAATGTATGTATCCGAGGATTCTACCATATATTCAGATAAAGATGGAGTCAGATATTATTTCTGTTCCCAGGGTTGCAAAGATAAATTCGACAAGCCAGAGAAGGAAAGCAGTGCCTTGAAAAATAAACTCATTATAGCATGGCCATTTTCTCTTGCAGTAATGTTTATTGATTATCTTTTATTTTTTCCATTCAAAAATTTTGTCCTGCTCATACTTGCGCTCCCCGTTCAGTTTTATGTAGGATTTGGCTTTTATCGTGGCGCTTATGAAGCTATAAAAGATAGAATGGGCAATATGGATCTTCTTATCTCCCTGGGAACCCTTACAGCATTTTTCTTTTCACTGACGGTAACGGTTGATCCCCATCTATTTCCGGTTAATTATACCTATTATGACGCCTCGGTTTTCATAATAACCCTTATTCTCACGGGAAGCTATATTGAATCGCTTACGAAGAAAAAAGCCAATTCTTCCGCAACAACGCTCTTATCACTGTTGCCTGATAAAGTACACATACTCAAGAACGGCTCAGCTGTGGATTTACCCATAGAATCTATGGTGCCAGGTGATATAATACAGGTAAGGCCCGGTGAGAATATTCCGGCAGATGGAACCGTAATCGATGGATCTTCCGAGGTGGACGAGTCCATGGTTACAGGCGAGGGAGACCCTGTTCTCAAAAGCAGTGGATCAGGAGTAATATCAGGAACGGTCAACCTGAACGGGCTTATTACAGTTTCAGTGAAAGAAACAGGCAATAATTCAACTGTGAATAAAATTTATTCCATGATACAGATGGCAGCAATGGGACGGGCAAAAATCCAGAAAATATCGGATATATTCTCATCCTACTTTGTACCGATAGTGCTTGTTGCTGCAGGATCATCGGCCATTTTCTGGTACTTTTATTTGAGATCACTTGGAAATCCATTATATTTTATAATTTCGGTGCTGGTTTTTGTATCGGTGGTTGTAATAGCCTGTCCATGCGCAATAGGGCTCGCGGCTCCCATCACCCTTCTGATCTCTTCCAATGCCTCATCCAGGGATGGCATACTGATCAAAAATTCCAGCTCCATGGACAGGCTTTCAAAAATAGATACAGTAATATTTGATAAAACAGGCACAATCACTGATAATACGCCGAAGGTTACACAGTTCAATATACATGGCGATGAACGCCTTGCCGTTTCATTGCTGTATTCAATCGAATTGCTGTCCAACCATCCGGTGGCTGTAGCAATAAGTTCCTATCTTCAGAATAGAAATCCAGAGAAAATTGAAATAAAGGAATTCAGGGAAATTCCCGGAACAGGTGTAAGCGGGATATTTAATGGGAAAAGCGTGGAAGCAAGGAGATTCGAGGGGCACATATCATTATTTATTGATGGAAAGGAGCTGGCATCACTGGAAATCGAGCATTCAATGAGAAAGGGAATAGAAGATGATGTGAAAAATCTTATTAGGAATCATATTAAGGTCATGATTGTTACCGGTGATACGGAAGAAAACACATCAGGTATTGCCAGTAAACTGGGAATAACGGAATATTACTGCTCCATGAAACCGGATTCAAAGGCCGACATTGTGAAAAAGGAGCAGGCAGATGGAAGGTATGTTATGTTCGTTGGGGATGGCATAAATGATACGGTTGCAATGAAAACAGCTGACGTAGGTGTTGCTATGGCTTCTGGATCGGATATAGCAGGAGCAACAGGTGATATTATTCTTTTGAATAATGATCTAAAAAACATTCTGAGGAGCATATATATAGGGAAATACACAATAAAAAAGATTAAGCAAAATGTTGGATGGGCAATAGGATATAATTCAGCACTTATACCGGTTGCAGCCGGTGTGCTTGTACCGCTGCTTGGCCTGGGAATTTATTATGTGCTTCCAATATTCGCCGCGCTGGCAATGGGATTGAGCTCCACTACCGTTGTGCTGAACTCTCTCAGGCTCCGCACAAGGCTATCCAGAAACATGGATCAGGTGGTTCTATAAAACTCCGGCGATTATATGAATTTATAATGGGAATAAAAATTAGATAAATTTATAAGTATTTTCTCGATTGATATATATGGAAATGAGGGTTATAGGGATGTCTGAAGGCCGCAGAATACCTGATAAATTTACCTGTGGCGGTAAAGATTATTCTCCGAAGATAGAGATATTTGATAGAAATGAAGAGGGATATTATTTTATAGTAATGAACGACCCTGATGCGCCTTCAGGTCTGTTTACCCACTGGATCATTTATAATATACCTGCCGGGATGGTTACACTGGAAGAGAATATGGGAAACAAAGAGATAACAGATGATGATTATTATCAGGGCATAAACGATTTTGGCAAGCTGGGATACGGAGGGCCGTGCCCTCCCCGTGGTGATGGTGATCACAGATATTTCATTAAAATTTACAGGATGAAAGAGGCAGTGAGCAGGAAAAAAATTGATGCCGAAAATGCATATAAAATTCTGGATAAACTCACTCCGGAAGCCGAATTTTATGCAATTTACAGCAGGGAATAAATTTATTCCATGTTTTCCAGTGCACCGATTAACTGGCTGTATGCCTCAGGAAAATCGGTACCGGTAGTACATACCCTGAGGAATGTCCCTGATATTCCAAAATATCTGGCGGGCAGGGCTATTATACCCTTCTCAGCAAGTTTTGCACTGACCGTATCTGAATCTTTTTCTGTATATACTGAATAATCAACAAAGGAAACGGGCATTTTAAGCGGTATTTTCCCCTGGAAAAATTTCAGTTTTCCCCTGTTATTCAGGAGAACGCTATGATTTTTCCCAATTATTTCCTTTACACCGGATAGAAACCTGTCATGATTCTTTAAGACACGGTATCCTGCTGAAATATTCAGGGGTGAAACATCTTCCGTGATCAATCCCTTGAATCCTTCAAGAGCCACTGCATCTGCTTCTTCCGGGGCAACAATATATCCCAGTCTCAGATCTCCTCCACCGAAAACCTTTGTAAAGGTATTCACTATAAAACCATTATCGTATTTGTACCTGTCAAGGCTATCCACGAATTCCATGAAGGTTTCATCTACCACCAGTGATGAATAATTTACTGGAAATTCTACCATTGTACCTGTGGGATTGTTGGGATTACTGGCTGTGAATACTTCCTCTCCATTTTTGAATCCCAGTATTTCAGGTGTTTTGTATATCATTTCATATTCCGGCCTGTTGACCGTGAATGATCTGTATTTATTCAAAAGATGAAACAGAACCATAGAAAAAGCCTCAGTTGCACCATGGGTAATCACTACCTGTTTATAATTACAGCCATGGAGGGTGGCTATTTCTTCCTTTAAATCCTTATCCGTTTTCGGGCTACTTTCATTTAAAAATTCTTTCAGGTCGAAAACATTTGACATTCCACTATGGCTTAATTCGTATTTGCCATGGTGCACATTGAGCCAGTTAATTGTTTCACATTCCATTCCGGTATATTTACTAATTATTATTTTAATATATTGCATTTCCGTGTAATTAGCGCAAGAGGAATTGGCAACATATTTGTAATGTGCCGTAATGTTACATTATGAACCTTAAAAGATATGCCTCTTTCGGATTATTATCCGGATTCATTTCAGCCATATTCGAGGCAATTATGTTTTATTCATATGACGCTGCATCATCCCTTTCGCCGGGATACCAGTTTACAGCAATAGGCATAAGGTTGCTGAATATTGCCGGCATCTACGGAGAACTGTATGGTCTACTCCTTCATTTTCTGGTGGGTACCGTGGTTGGATTTTTTGCAGCGCTTATCTCTTTTTATATTCCGCATCTGAAAATAACATCTACCATATCTGGCCTCGGTATAGGAATACTTGCAGGATTTTTAATTTTACTGGTTTTCAGCCTTCCTGTTAATATATTCCTGCTTCATCTTTATGTTTATGAAAAATACTATATTCCATCAACATTTTTCTATTATACAATGCACATATTTTATGGTGGTGTGTGGGGAATTTTTCTCGGATACTTTTCCAGTAAGTACAATCATTTCATTAAATAGTGAAGTTTAATTCTAATATAATCGAATAGATATATTTTTATTCCACAGTACCATTATCCAATATGGATATCAGCGAAAAAATTGCTGGAGAGATAACAATATCTGATACTCCCGGAATCACAATAAAAAAATGGAGGGAGGAATTCGGCATCTCCCAGATGGAATTATCAAAATTTATGGAGGTATCACCGTCGGTAATTAGTGATTATGAATCTGGCAGGCGCAAATCGCCTGGTGCCAATTCAATCAGAAAAATAGTTGATGCCCTGATAAAAATAGACGAATCCCGGGGAGGTACACTGTTGAGGAGATATAATAGTGGAATACCATCTGACGCACTCCTGGATATAAAGGATTACGATCATGACATTGAATTGAGGTATATAATGACCAAAATACGCGGAACTGCCTGTTCAAAGGCTGATTTAAAGAGAAATATCCGTGGATATACAATGATCGATGGAATAAAAGCCATTCTAAAATTCTCATATGCAGAATACAGCAAATTATATGGCTGGTCCAGCCAGAGGATTATTTTCATAACGGACGTCTCATACGGTAGAAGCCCCATGATTGCAATCAGAGCTCACCCACTCAAGCCCGCAGCAGTGGTATACATAAAACCGGGGAATGTAGACGAACTGGCAATAAAATTATCTGAAATTGAAAATATCCCCCTGATAAAAACCGAGATGGATTACAAAACCATATCCTCTGTTATGAATCTGTTAAGATGAGAATATCTTATTCAGATACCAATCCACATCGAAGGGTATCAAATCTTCCATTTCCTGGCCTATACCTACAAAGAGTATGGGTTTCTTTATTCCTGCTGATATGCTTATTATAGATCCGCCTTTTGCATCGGTATCAAGCTTTGTAACAATTATACCATCATAATTTATTTCTTTAGAAAATGTGGTTGCCTGCTCGATAACATCCTGGCCTATCATGGCATCCAGTACCAGGAGGGTCATATCTGGTTTGGCAACACGCTTTATTTTTTTCATCTCATCCAGGAGATTTTTATTGGTCTGCATCCTTCCGGCTGAATCTATCAGTACAAAATCCATCTTTCTTGCCCTTGCGTGATCTATTGCATCGAATGCCACGGATGCAGGATCGCTTCTGAAGTCATGCTTGATCAGTTCGACACCCACCCTGTCAGCCAGTATGTTAATCTGATCTATAGCTCCTGCCCTGAATGTATCTGAGGCAGAAAGAACCACACTTTTACCATTATTTTTAAGATAAAAGGCCAGTTTACCGATTGTGGTGGTTTTGCCGGTCCCGTTTATACCTAAAAATAGAATTACATAGGGTTTTTTGTCAACATCCAGGAGATTTATGGAATTTAAATTGTTTTTTGTGATTACATCCCTTATAACATTTTTTAATTCATTCTGCACTGTTGAATAATCCACTTTTCTTTTTATTTTTCCCAGGCGGGTTTTCAGCTGCCCTATAATATCCTCTGTCGCATCAAAACTGACATCGGATTCCAGAAGCGTTTCCTGTATAGTATCTTCAAGATCAATTCTTCTTATTATTTTTCCCTGTTCTACAGTTTTTCCTTCAGTTACCGGTTTATCTTCCTGCAACTCCTTATCCCCGTGGCCGGAAAACACTTCTGAAAATTTTTTCTTCAGTTTATCAAACATTAATTGCTTCCTTCCTGTGATCTCTGTATAGAATACATCAATGCATCATAATTATTCTGCGCTGTCTGCTTCTGTTTAACTAGATTGTTGTATGTATCTTGCATGCTTTTAATATTTTCTTCCATTCTCTGAACAGTTTTTTCCCGGTCTTCCTCCACATATATGCTGGAACCTATGGGGACAACAATTTTTTGTGTATCCAGTGTAGCTTTTGAAAACAGGCCAGATCCTATGGATATTTTAATATCCTGGGAATTTTTATATTCATTATCCTTCAAAAGTGCAAGTGTGTCCGCAGATTCATCAAGTGTTTTCAGTAAAAGATTTAATCTGGAATCTATGTTTTCTATTAAATTTTTCAAATATTCTATTTGCTCCATCAATTCATTTTCTCCTGCCATTTAATTACCCCCAAATACCGCCTTATTTTTTATGAGCGATTCTATAACTGGTATAGATTCACCGGATAAATAATTTATCAGGGCACCCCCTCCTGTCGATATATACCCCATTGAAGATCCAAGGGAAAATTCGTCAATCGCATTTATGGTATGTCCACCTCCAACAATTTTGAGTGCATTTGCCTGGGCAACATCATTAAAAAGTTCCCTGGTACCCAGTGAATATTCATTGATTTCATACATGCCCATGGGACCGTTCAGAAATATATTTTTTGCATTTTCAATGATTTTTCTAAACTTAACAACAGACTCTATGCCTATATCCGCGATCAAATCCTTATCAGGAATCTTATCTCCTGCATTTACCCTGATCTGTGATGGATTGAGAACAAAATCAATGGGCATGTGTATCTTTTCAGGATGCCTGGATAAGATTCTCCTGCATTCATTTATGAGTTTTTCATGATTTTTATTGTGTTTAACAATAAATTCCCTGTTTCTTGAACCGATATCTATACCGGAAGCCCAGAGAAATACATTGGCAACTACTCCCCCGACTATTATCTCATCAACTATGTGCTTTTCCAGGAATGGTCCTGCAACCTGGATTGCATCGGTTATTTTTGATCCGCCCAGTATGGCAATTTTGGGGTGTTCATCACTCTGCTTGAACATTTCTATGTTATTCACTTCATTTTCCATGAGCCTGCCGGCTATATTCGGTCCTGCATTCCTGAATCCTGTCAGGGTAGTCTGTGCCCTGTGTATTGCAGCAAATGCATCAATTATATAATAATCAAAAAACTGTGAAAGGGTCTTTACAATATGCGTATTTGGAAAAGTATCCTCTTCATCTTTTAGCATCATTTCTTCGCTATAAAACCTCGAATTTTCGAGCATTATAATTTCTCCGGATTTCATCTGCCTGATTTTATCTGTGGCAGCAGACCCGAAAAGCGAGTCCACAAACGTTACATTCCTGCCTATCAACTTTTCCAGATGTCTTGCATGGTTCCTCAAACTGACAAAATCACTGTCACCGGGCCTTCCCTGATGGGCTACAATAACCAGCTTTGAACTCTTCAATTCATTTATTGTCTGTATATGGTGCCTGAATCTGGTATCATCCAGTATTTCCCCATTAATAGGGTTAATCGGGGAATTTATATCTATTCTGAGGTAAACTATCTTGCCATTGAAGTCAAAATCGCTCATGGTGTAAAAAGGAAAAGTCTCCATAACCTGTAATGAATACATTATATAATATTATTTTTCAAGAGTTCTGTTAAATGATACTATGTTATGAAATTACTGCTGCAAATATTTTTATAGAGAGATCGAATTTATTTACATGTATATCCCCCGTGAATTCAAAATAGATGATCTGAAAAAGATTATGAAATTTGTTGAAGATAATAATTTCGGAATTTTACTGAGCATCTATAATAACGAAATATATAACACCCAGATTCCTCTGATGCTTGATACCGAGAATGAAAAATTTATACTGAAAGGCCATATGGCAAGGGCAAATATGCAGTGGTACCGGTCTAAGGATGAAAACGTCACTGTTTTATTCACAGGCCCCCATCATTATATATCACCATTATATTATAAGGATAAGGATTCAGTGCCAACATGGGATTACATGACTGTAAGAATGGATGGGAAGCTTGAATTAATGGATGAAAATGAAACAAGAAAATTTTTACAGGAAATGTCCAGATTTTATGATAAAAAATGGGCGGATGAAGGAAATGATAAAAGGGAATACTACAGTAAAATGGTGCTCCAGATTGTAGGATTCAAAATTGAAGTTTCAAAGATTAATGCAAAATTCAAGCTAAGCCAGAATCGTCCGGAGGATATGGAAAATATAGCAATAAACCTTGAAACTTTGGGCGATGCAGAGTCTGTCTCTGTAGCTAAATTCATCAGGGAAGAAATTAAAAAATAACTTTTTATACAGTAAATCAATTAAGAGCCTAGGGTTTGTGGGGTAGCCTGGCATCCTTCCAGCTTCGGGAGTTGGAGACTCCGGTCCAAATCCGGACAGACCCATGGATGTTCATAACTATAAGTTTATAACTTTGTGCCGATAAGCGTAACATCCTCTATACGCTAAGTCATGGAGCTTCTCGCTTATCCGGCCAAAAATTATTATATTTTAATAAATGGCCGGCAACTTCAGATTATTATATCTGCAT
Source organism: Thermoplasmata archaeon (assembly GCA_021820565.1). Taxonomy (GTDB): domain Archaea; phylum Thermoplasmatota; class Thermoplasmata; order Thermoplasmatales; family Thermoplasmataceae; genus Ferroplasma. Next base: position 147 of record JAKADL010000043.1, on the reverse strand, counting down.
TTCTGGATTATATAAATCAGCACTCACAAATATATTTATAAAGAATGTGGATTGTACTTTCATGGAACATAAATATAGGGGTAGAGAAATTGTTGTAATTGCCCATAGAGGTGGTGGTGAACTGTTTAAAGAAAATACAATATCTGC
>JAKADL010000042.1 GCA_021820565.1 Thermoplasmata archaeon | reverse complement strand
GTAAAGAACATCAACGACTATGAAATCAATCCGGATTACATCTTCCATATAGGCATATACTCATCATCGCCAATGTACAAGAACAATCCGCATCTAATGGCAAATGCAATAGATGATCTTATTACGGTACTGGAGTATGCAAAGCCTAAGAGAATACCAATAGTGTATGCATCAACATCATCAATATACAATGGGATAGAGGATCAGAAGGAGGATGTTATACCTAAGGTATCGGATTACTACACTGAGGCAAGGATAGCAATGGAGAGGATAGCCAATTTATACTGCAACTTATACGATATGAGCGTTTCAGGTATGAGGTTCTTTTCAGTATATGGTTACAATGAGAGGTCGAAGAAGATATATGCAAACCTTGTATCGCAGTTCCTCTGGGCAATGCATGATAATATTCAGCCTGTTCTATACGGCGATGGTGAGCAGAAGAGGGATTTTGTCTTCATAGAGGATCTGGTCAATGCATTAATCCTTGCGGCAGAGAACAATAAAAAGTTCAATGTGTACAACGTTGGAACAGGGAAGAACTATACTCTGAATGAGTTGGTAATAATACTTAATAAGCACCTGAAGAAGGATATAAAGCCGGCGTACATAGAGAATCCTATGAAGGACACTTACGTTTACTACACAAAGGCGGATATAAGGAAGACGGAAGAGAAGATAGGGTTCAGGGCAAAGATATCCCTGGATGAGGGAATAGATAAATTGATAAAGTACTATAATTACTAAATTTTTATAAAACTTTCTTATTAAACATAGGTTTTAATATTATTTTTCTATAGATAAAGATATGGCAGTGTCGCCCAGAAAAGGAATGTATATACCAAAAAGGGCCACCTTTGTCCGCAAGAGAAAACATTCATCAAGAGAAAGATTTGAACCAGGGTATATCACAAAGGAAAAACAGAAATTAAAAAACGAAAAGGATAATATCACCAATCTAAAAAAAGGACTGAACAAATGCGGCGCTAGAATGGAATGTGTCAGGAAGGTTATAAAAAGAAGCAGGATTTGCAGACATAATTATGAAGAGATGAACACCGGATTAAGGAAAGTAGTCAGAGTTTATCTCAGAAATGGTGGTTATCTTCACCTGGAGGATGACAGATGGATTTACCATAAAAAAGAATGATATAGGATTTCCTTACTTCTTGAAATATTAAAATCATGATTCAGCATATTCTTTTACTGATTTTAATAACGAAATAAAATTTTCTTTTGTCAGTAGTCCCGTATTGACATTGCGCGGGCTCGGGTGGTAAGACCCGTATAAACGTATGCCTGAAATATCGTAGAATTCTCCATGCCCAAATTTCATATTTTTTGTATTAATTCCTCTAGTTTTAAAATAATTGATAATGGAATCGAAAGCAATCTTTCCGAGACAGACAATAGCCCTGACATTTTTCATTTCATCCATTTCCTGGTGCATAAAACCACTGCAGTTTTTCAGTTCTTCGTTCAACGGTTTATTATCTGGCGGTGCACATTTCAATGCCAGTGTTATGTACATATTTTTGTATTCCAGACCATCGTCCCTGTTTTCCGATGTTGAGATATTCGTCAATCCTACCTCGTAAAGTGAAGAGATAAGAAAATCAGAGCTACGATCCCCTGTAAAAATTCTTCCGGTTCTATTGCCACCGTTGAAAGCGGGGGCAAGTCCGATGATGAGTATTTTACCGTTAATATCTCCATAGCCTGTTATAGGTGCGTCCCAGTATTCTTCGCCGGCATATCTTGCCGGAACTTCCCTGTTTTTCCTGTACTCCACAAGTCTCGTACACTTTCTGCAATCAATTATGCATTTATTTAATTCGTCGAGGTTCATTTCAGGCTATGGCCTCCGTCTACTGGTATCACAGCACCGTTAATCCATGAAGATTTTTCATCTATCAGAAAGGTAATAACGCGGGAAATGTCCTCAGGCGGAGTTTCCAGATCCCCGTATTTCCTCATTTTAGTATAGTCCCTGCCAATAGTGAAATTCTGTATTATATATTCCGGAGCAACAACATTTACTGTGATTCCTCTCTCCAGCAATTCAAGTGCCATAATTTTTGCAGCCTTTTCCAGGGCGTATTTAGATATTGAATACGAAAGCAAATTTGGTTTATTTTTTACCGAGCTTGATGAATTACTCACAAAGATTATTGAAGAACCGTAACCCATATGCTTTATTGCGTGTTTTGCGAGGTATAGAGGAATCTGCAAATGATTAAGAATCATAGGCCCCAGACCGTCTAGATTTTCTATAGTATCTTCCACAAATCCACCAACCATTACTACCATGGAATCTATGGATTTTAATTTATCCAGTGATTCTTCTACTAAGTCATTACAGCTCTGTTCATCTTTTAATTCCCTTGCAACATATTGTATATTTCCGTAAACTGAATATTCTGAGACAATTTTTTCCAGTTTTTCATTGTTACGTGAATTAATTAGAATTCTGTTCCCGGCTAACAGAAGGTCATAGGCAAGTGCCTTCCCGAGTTCTCCTGTACCAGCTAAAAGGATATTTTTTCCGGACATGGTATCAAATGTGGCACACTTTAAAATACATTTCCATTGAAATACCATAAAAGAAAGATGCATATTATTAGTTACAAACCTGATCTCTCAGATGGTTAAGCATTTGAATTGCATTATTTCTATCTGCGACTTTTAGTCTAAGAGTTCTATTTCCATATTTTATAATAATTAGTTTTTGCTGTTTGATAATAATTGCAAATGCAATAAAATAAATACCCAGTGGCAAAAACAATATTAAATTAATGGAATGGAAATTGTTCAGATAAAACATAAAAAATAGGGAGCAGGATATATATGCTATTCCCAATAAAAATTCAATATATACAATTCGTGAAATGCCCTCCTGAATACTTCCAATATCACTGTAATTGAATGATTCATAATCTTTATGGAATAAATTTGAAAAAATTATTCTTCTATCAGTTAAATAAATTAATGTATATTGAGCTAAAATTTTCTCATCCGGAAGGAGGATATTATCAACACCGTAATATTTATTCAACGGGTACTTGTCCATGAGAATAAAATATAATCGAAATATAAAATATTTTTTTTAATGGCTATAATCAATCCATAGAATACAGCAATAAAAATTTAACCGGAGAAACGTGGATCTCCATACGTTAGTCTGGATAGGATGTCATTATGAAATTTAATATATCAAGATTGCATTGCATTTTTATGAGCCAGATAATAATAATAGGATATGCGCTCGATACGTTTGTGTCGTTTTTTATTGGAGCATGGTTTGCCAGGTTCTGGCTTAGGCATCCCTTTAGAAGGAAACCTGCAACCGGTAAGGATTCTATAATAGGAAAAACCGGTGAAATAAAAAGTATTCTCAAAAATAACTCATATGAAATCGCCATTGACTCACAGTTATGGAGAGCTGTGCCAGATGATCCACAGGAAACATTTGCCAAAGGAGAAATAGCCTATGTGAAATCAATCAGGGACCTTACATTATACATTTCTAAAATTAAATGATTAAATATAAGGAATAACTGTTATAATAATGTATAATTATAATATCGGTGTAATCGGTGGTAGTATAACAGACAAAACACATTGTGACATTGCCTATACTCTGGGGAAGTATTTATCTTCCAGAAATTGTGCAGTTTTCTGTGGCGGTGGTTCCGGTATTATGGAGTGTGTTTCAAGGGGAGTACATGATGGAGGCGGAATGGTGATAGGAATACTCCCAGACGGTAACAGAATGAATGGCAATAAATATTTATCACTTGCTATTCCTACTGGTATCGGATATTTGAGGAACTTTTTGATTGTCAGGGCATCAGATGCTTTGATAGCCATAGATGGATATTCGGGAACCACCTCTGAGGCGGCATTTGCCCTAACCGAGGGAAAATCAGTAATTTCAATAGACGAACTACATATAAGAAGAAAGGAAAGCGATGGAAAAATAATATTTGAGAAAGACCCAGAAAGAGCAGTAGAAATAGCTATAGAAGAGGCAGAAAAATTTCTACTGTCTCTTTTATGATTTGTTGTTTTTCAGTAAATGTACCTTTGTCATATGGGATACCATAAAAATCAGCAGGAATATTCCTATTAAGTATTCTACAATTACATCTCCGAGAAGTCCGAAGTGTACTGTAAACATTTTATAAGGTACTAAGAGTATATATAATATTAAGATACCAACCAGCATGATAATTACTACGGCTATCGCAGGTTTCATCTCTCTTAGCTTCTTGAAATATAAAACTGCGGGTGAAGCAATCAAAATGATACTCAATGGCAACGCAATTTCAGTAAAATCATTCCATTTTACATGAGCTATACCCTTAACCTGTATAGAAGCCACAGCTATAAGGATAATGCCGACAAGAATTACTGCTATTTCAATATAAAGTTTGATGTTGGATTTGCTTTTAATTTCTTTTTTGGTTGTTGCCTGCTGTTGACTTGCTTCAGCTTTCGATTCCATATTATTATCTGTTTCCGGATTTATTTCATTCTCAGAATCTTCATTATTTTGATCTACCATCCGGTTAAGATAATTCAGTTATTATTAAATTTTCCTATTCGATTCGGTGTTCACGTGATTTATTGCATCAAAAACCAAAGCTGATAATATTTTTATCATTCTAGCGTTATATATATTATTATTCATTATTTGACGTTCATGGTCGATAATAAAATAAATAAAGAGATAGGCTATACTGATCATATGGAAGACGTATACATTGTTTCGGCAAAACGTACACCCATTGGGAAGTTCGGAAAATCACTTTCAAAAACAAAGGCAACCGATCTCGGTGCCGCAGCAATCAAAGCTGTTATAAAAGACTCCGGAATTGATAAGGATCTAATTGAAGAGGTAATAATGGGAAATGTAATACAGGCCAATGTGGGACAGAATCCTGCCGGTCAGGCCGCATTTTATGCCGGACTCAAACCTGAAGTAACAAAGAATACCGTAAATGTGGTATGTGCATCAGGAATGCTTGCCACGGAAAATGCTGCCAGAGAGATTATGCTGGGAGAACATGACATAATTGTTTCAGGTGGTTTTGAAAATATGAGCAATTCTCCACTGATATTGCCATCAGAATTCAGATGGGGGCCAAAACAGCTGCTTTATAAAAACCTGAAGATTGAAGATTCAATGCTGAATGATGGCCTGGTAGATGCCCTGTACGGTGAGCATATGGGAGTATCAGCCGAGCATTCTGCAAGAAAATATGGCCTGACAAGGGAACAGGCCGATGAGTTTTCTGTGGAAAGCCAGAACAGGGCAATCAGGGCTACTGAATCTGGAGAATTCGCAAAAGAAATTGTAAAACTGGACAATCTTGCAAAGGATGAGGGGATGAGAAAAACTTCAATTGAGGACCTAGCAAAACTTAATTCTGCATTTGACAGAAACGGCATACTTACGGCTGGAAATTCATCACAGTTGTCCGACGGCGCATCTGCCCTTCTTCTATCATCCGGGAAAGGCTTAAAGGAATACGGCTTGAAGCCAATAGCTAAAATTACGGGATTCAGCTCTGCGTCCCTGGATACAAGGGATTTTGTTGAGGCACCAATCCCGGCAACAAGAAAATTACTGGAAAAACAGCATAAGAAAATAGACTATTATGACCTTGTTGAACATAACGAAGCTTTTTCAGTGGCCTCTCTTATAGTTAGGGATCAGCTGGGAGTAGATAAGGATAGGTTCAATGTGAATGGTGGTGCAATAGCTATCGGACATCCACTGGGCAACAGCGGTTCAAGGATAATAGTAACGCTGATCAACGCCCTTCAGAGCAGGAATATGAAAACTGGACTTGCTACTATATGCCATGGGGGTGGGGGCGGTCATACACTCACACTGGAATTAATTTAAACTTTTATTATAAATTCACCTGTACAGGCAACAATGAAAGATTTAAAAACAATGCATCAATTATCATATGTCTTATTATTAGTATATACGATTTATGAATATATATGACGACGTAAGACTAAAAGCTACCTGGCCTTCAATGGGCTTCAGATACAGCATATTGCGAGTCACATTGCAGTGACCATCTGATCAGGGGCCGGGCTGAGAATTCCCCGTGGGTCAGGAAATTATGAAACGTGATTAATATCCGTTAAACCGGGGAAAAGTTGAATTTAAATTATCTTTAACGAATTTGATACGGTTTTTCATGGATAAATATTTTTATGAAACGGCATTGATAATGTTATCAAAGAGTGATTTGAGTTTTTTTAATACATCCCTATATTCCATGATCTTGAATGTGTCTATAAGTTCTTCTGGATTTCTATAAAAAAGGTAAACATCGTCATTTGTTGAGTATATAAGCAGTTTAGCGGGCAGCTCAATACCGATTTCAGGATTTTCTTCCATAAGATGTGTCCCTGCTATAGGGGAACCGAATATGAGTACAGTTTCATTCTGCATATCCAGACCGGCTTTTATTGCATTCTTTCTGTGATCTATTTCGGCAAATATTTCAAAATTTTTTTCCTTCAGAAAGTTCTTAATAATTCTAACAGTATCCTCGAATCCATACCTACTTTTATCCTTAATGAACATAAATATTAATATATATAGACTATAAAGATTTTATTACAGGGCGATTTTTAAGAGATTCATTTTTATATTACTCTTTTAAAATATGTTTATCAAAAAGATATAAATTGAATGGTAGAATACAATATTATGTCATGGAGAAAAATATTGGGCATGAAAGCACTAGAAAATTCGGGCAATCATGTTTCTATTGACCTGGGAAAAGGTGAAGTAGTTTTTATAACAAAGCAGGATGGAAAGTTATACGGCATTAACGGAATATGCTCACATCTGAAGTGTATACTTGGAAACGTGGCAGAAGATGGAAAGCATGTAATATGCCCATGCCATAATGCAGAATTTGAGCTGGATTCAGGCAAAATGATAAAGCCACCATTCATAGCGCCCCAGCTTCCCATGGAAAAATATACATTGAAGACGTATAATTTAAGGGAAGAGGCGGGGTTTATAGAAATAGAAGAATAAAACTTATTTTTTCTTTTTTTTATTCATAAATTTATTTATTCTTTCCTTTGTATTATTCCCGGATTGCAGTATTCCGAATAATGCTGCCTCATAATCAAGTTTCATATTCAAATTGTTGTCCGTGCTGTTGTTTACAGTACGTTTCGCTATAGTTACTGTATCCACCGGCATGCCGTTAATCAATGCTGCTATTCTTTTTGCTTCCATTTCAGGATTATCTGATAGAAGATCTACTAACCCGAAATCATATGCCTGTGCAGCAGAGAGCTTTTCCCCGGTAAGTATCATATACAGTGCCCTGTTACGACCTACAACAGATGGAAGTATTACATTGCCCCCTGCTCCCGCATTGATACCTAAATTAATTTCCGGCTGCCCCAGTATAGCGTTTTCAGAACATATTCTTATATCAGTGGAAAGAGAAAGTTCCAGGCCACCACCGAGCACATAGCCATTTAGAAACGAAATTACCGGTTTCCTGTAATTCCTAAAGAATAAGGCAAGTTCGTTAAGTTTTAAATGGAAATTATATGCACCGGCTGTATCAATATCCTGGAATTGGCTTACATCCGCCCCGGCAGAAAAATTCCCCCTGCCTCCGATGATAACCGATCTGCAATTGTTGCTCACATTATTCATTGCATGGATAATTTCATCAACCATCTCCTCCGTTACTGTATTCATATGTTTTTCTCTTTTAAAATAAATAATGCATGTGCCATCTTCTTCCACTACTTCTATATTATTATAATCCATGTGTATATATCCATTATAAAATTAAATACTTGCTATGATAACATTATATGTTTCCTGAAAATAATTAAATATAGTTTTTATATGTGATTATATATGGATAATTACAGAACAGTAAAAATCTGTCCCCAGTGCGGATCACTCAAAATCAACTGGGTTGCCGGTGGAATTGCCGGGCCAGTTTATAAATGCGATGATTGCAATTATGTGGGTGCCTTTGTACTGGAAGTGAAAGTAAAGGATATTGAAAAGTTCCAGAAGGAATTGAGAGAAAATAAAAAATAGGATTATTAAAATGATAATACTTTTTGATGGCACCTCTGATTCCAGAAAGCTCGCACTGGACCTTTCTAATGCCGGGTATGATATTATTGCGACTGCAACGACGGAAGATGGAGTTTTAAAACTAGAAAAGGAGAAAATAAAGAGCATGATGGGAAAATTAGATTATAAATCCATTATGGCGATATGCAGAGAATACCCCATTGAAGCTTTAATAGATGCAACCCATCCATATGCCAATTCCTTACATGAGACCTGCATCAGAGTTGGAGCAGATACGGGCATTCCCCTGATCAGATATGAAAGGGAAAGTACAGCAATACAGGATGAAAGAATATATTATGTAGATAGTTATGAAGCTGCGGAAAGAAAAGCCCTGGATGGAAAGAATATATTTGTTACGACGGGAATAAAACATATAGAACTGTTCAGAGACATTATACAGAGCAGAAACACTATTATCCGGATCATACCGGATCCGGAAAATATTAAATTGTTACTTAACTTGGGCATCAAAAAGGATCATATTATCGCAATGGAAGGCACTTTCGATGAAAAAATCAACAGGGCTATAATGGAGTATTATAATATTGACACACTTATAACCAAGGATAGTGGATTTAATTCTGATCCTAAGATAAAGGCGGCATTATCATTTGGAATTAATGTCATCATTATATCCAGGAAACATTTTCCATGGAATAGAGTTGCGCACAATGAAGCAGAAATGAAAAAGATTTTAAACGAAATAAGAATAAAATAGGTATGTCAGGTGGCATGAGTCCGGCGGAGATTTATATGCGGAGCTTTGCTTATATTAGGGAAGAAATGAATCTTGATAATTCCTTAAAATCTGATATCATAATCAGGGTTGTACATGCTACTGCAGATTTTGAACTCGGTAGGTCACTGGTTTTCTCTAGATTTTTTGATAAGGCGATAGAATATATGGAAAGTGGTGGAAAGGTAATAACTGATATCAATATGGTATACGCAGGAATTCCAAGGCATAAAAACAGGGAATGTCTTATAAATGATCCTGATGTAATCACAGAAGCAAGAAATACGGATAGGTCCAGATCTTATGTGGCAATGAAGAAAGCCTGCAGAAAATATCCCGATGCTATATATCTTATAGGTGATGCTCCCACTGCTCTTTACTCACTGCTTGAGGGTGTTGAGGAGGGTTTATGCATGCCTGAGCTTATTATTGGGGTACCGGTTGGCTTTGTATCTGCACTTGAATCCAAGTCTAAACTACTTTCATTCAAGGGCAATTTCATTACAAACCTCAGCAGGAAGGGTGGTTCAGCAGTAGCAGCTGCAATTTTCAATGCTATGGAAGCTTATGGAAATGTATATTGAAAATCCTGACAGAACAGATTTAAGATACGGCTACACAACAGGTGCATGTGCCACGGCTGCAACAAAAGCAGCTCTTTTGATGCTTCTTACAGGCAAGGTTGTGAATGAAGTTGAGATACGTTTACCGGTTAAAAAAACAGCCGAATTTCATGTAGAGCATCAAACAATAACAAAGGAATACTGTTCAGCTGCAATAAAGAAGGATGGGGGTGATGATCCGGATGTTACTACCGGGCTTTATATCTATTCAAGAGTGGAACTGATCGGAGAGCCAGAAATAGTCATTGATGGTGGTGAGGGTATCGGTACAGTCACAAAGGAGGGGTTGCCCATAAAACCAGGCCACCCGGCAATAAATCCAGTTCCGCTCAAAATGATCAGGACTACAGTAAATGAAATTATAGAACAGTTTAATTTATCAACCGGGGTTAAAGTTATAATATCTGCCCCGGGTGGATGCGAAATTGCTAAAAAAACATGCAATCCCAAACTCGGTATTATGGGTGGAATATCTATACTGGGTACTAGGGGAATAGTGATACCTTTTTCAGATTCCTCCTGGAAGGCATCCATAGTGCTGGGAATTAGAGTAGCGTCTAAAATGGGTATGGATTTTCTCGTATTCAGCACTGGAGGTAGGAGTGATACGGCGGTTAAGCAATTATTTCCAGAATTGCACGGGGAGCAATTTATCGAGATAGGTGATTTTCTGGGATTCTCTTTGAAAAGAGCGGTTGATGCGGGAATTAAAAAAATTGTTGTTGCCGGAATGCCAGGAAAAATGTCAAAACTGGCTGGTAATAACATGGATTTACATTCTTCTAAGAGCAAGGTGAACTTCAATTTTCTGGCTTCAATAGCTATAGACTGCGGTTATAATAATGATATTGTAACCAGAATCAGGAATGCCAATACAGTCCTTGAAGTAATGGAAATTATTAGGGACGATCCCAAATTTACAGAAGCTATTAGGAAGAAGTGCATTGAAAATATAAATAATTATACAGAAAATAAACTAAAAAGTTCAGTAGAGATTATAAAAAATGAATATTGATATTTTACCCGGAGAAGCGTGAGTCCCTTGAGTTAGGGGAGGCTGTCACTAGGTGAAAATTTCCTGGTTCTATTATGGTTTTTCTAAGGATACTTATTAGCTTATGCAGTCCCTTTTAATCAATCTATAATAATAAGGATTATTTTTTGCCATTGCACATTAATGTAGACTCATTTTGGTATCTAAGCCTTATCATTGAAATTATGCCAAGTAAAGGCCCAATTGATAGAAATGAAAAAGCCCAATGCCACCCTACGGTATTTCTCAATATATCTATAGCATAAATTGATCCTACCGTTATTAAAAATCCCAGTGCCATCTGAAACGTTAATGCACTTCCTCTTATTTTATTACTGCTCAGTTCGGTAACTGCTGTTGAAAATTGTGCTGAATCTGCTATAACAGTTATTCCCCATATAATTCCCACAATTATTGTAATAAATGGTGCGGACCTGTAGGTTAATCCAATTAATATGGCAGAGGTACCGCTTATGCCCAGATAAATTGACGTTGATAATGTCCTGCCAATTCTATCTGATATTAGCCCGCCCAGTACAGATCCGATTACCCCGGACAGGCCAATGATAGAAAATGAAACAATACCTACCATGAACAATAATTTACTTCCAGTATAATAAAAGGCGAAACTGGAGAATATAAATACAGGAATCCATGTCCACATGGCGTAAAGCTCCCACATATGCCCGAAATAGCCATAATTTGCGAGCATTACAGGTTTATTTCTAATTATTAATTTAATTGTATCCAGTTTAAATTTTGGTGCAACCATATATTTTTTATTATCACGCAAAATCAAGAAAACTATGGCTCCACCTAAAAGCGATAACATTGAGGAAAATTCCAGCAATTCTTCCCATTCCCGGATAAATGGTAAATCCAGTATTATGTGTGGCAATGCAGATCCCAGTGTAAGCCCCGCGATAACAATGCCAAGAGCTAATCCCCGCCTTGCTGGAAACCAGCTGGATACAATTAAAACTGCAACTGGATAAATACCCGCCATCATGATACCAGTTAACAGCATCAAAATCAGTTCAACAAAAAAATGATGATATAGAAAAACAAACATTACAGTGAATATGGCGCTCATGAATGCCGAAAATGCAAACAATTTTCTCGGATTAATTTTATCTGCAAGTCCTAGTGATGCGCTTATCAGTGCACCTCCCACAAAACCAAACTGTACCATCAGAGTTACAATAAGCGTACCTATTCCAGAGACACCCCAGATAATAGCAAGTTCGGGTGCTATGGCAGATGCACTGAACCATAAACTCATAACCATTAACTCCGAAATGCTCATTATAATAAGAGCAACCCACTTATATTCTTTTACAATCATAACTCACCATCACAAAATTATTTGAACTATCCCTATTATTATAAAAACGCTCCCGAGGATTTTATATGTGGTTAGGGGATTTAAATTATTTCCTATCCTGGAAAAGATAAATCCTGATAT
>JAKADL010000041.1 GCA_021820565.1 Thermoplasmata archaeon | reverse complement strand
ATTGACGACCTTGAATTCTTTTGCTATGTCCCTGATATCATTGTTGTCAATATCCACATTCCTGGGCTTGTGTATCCTCAAACCACCGTAATTCGTCCTTTTGAATGATATATCTTTTCTCTTTTTGTTCAGAACTATTCCGGCCTTGTACAGCTCGGCAACTATACGGTCAAGCCCCTTGAGCTGGATATCTGTCACCATTACAATTAAATCAACATTACGTATCGTGCTTATTATCTCCCTTCCACGGCCTGCCCCCAGGGCCGCATTATCTATTATACCGGGAAGATCAAGTATCTGTATCTGTGCACCGTTGTAATTCAATGTACCGGGAATAACCGTGAGTGTGGTGAATTCGAAGTTGCCAACGGTGCTTTTTTTATTTGTCAGGGCATTCAGGAGAGAGCTCTTGCCCACATTTGGATAGCCCACCAGTGCCAGTGTTGCATCACCGCTTTTTGAAACTGAAAAGCCATAGCCTCCGGATTTTTTATGGGATTCCTCCTCCAGCTCCAGTTTGGACATCCGTGCCTTGAGTAAACCTATATGCTTTTCAGTGGCCTTATTTTTCTGGGTTTTTTTAATTTCGTCCTCTATTTCCTTTATTCTTTCCTGTATTGTCATTTTCTCACTTTTAGCTCGTAAAGCATTATAGCTTCAAAATCAAAATTCTCTGATGCAATTTCCGTAAATACATAATTTTCATTTTTCTTTATAAATGATTCTATATCCGTCAGGTCTGAGAGTATAATATAGATATTACCGCCATGGTTAAGGTATTTTTCTGCCTGTTCTAGAAATCTTCCGGTGACAGCAAATCCATCAGTTCCTCCTGCCCACTGCGGGCTCTCATTTTCCACCGGGAGGTATGGGGGATTGAAAAGCAGCGTGTCAAATTTTCCGTGGACGTTCTGGAAAAGGTCTGATTTGATTATTTCAATACTGACATTATTGAGTTCTGCATTGTGATTGATCAGATCAACGGCATCCTGTGATATATCCACCGCTGTAACCCTGTGCCCCTGCAGGGCAAGGTTGACCGAGATTATTCCTGACCCTGCCCCCATCTCAAGGACCTCCCTGCCGCATTTTGCATGATCCATTAAGAGATAGGTATCCTCTGCAGGCCTGTATACATTCTCAGAATAATCAATATTAACCATTGTTCTTTATAATACTACAGGGATATTTTATTGTTTGCTGTTTGCTTGAAAAATATATTCAAATTATTGCTTTTCCTTTTAAAAATACATGAATACTGCACTGTAATTCCACGGAATATGGTTACCTTTATGATCATGATGAGATTACGTGTGTGGTGCCCTTCTGCTTTACCATCTCATATGAGGAATCTGCTACAGATATCAATTCACTGTGGTGTGTTATCATTATCATCTGGGGCACAATATTTTCGCCCTTCAATGAATATAATATTATATCCTTTAGATTGTTCCTGCGATCCTCATCCAGGAAGTTTGTGGGTTCGTCCATTATTATAGTGCTTATTCTGTCCAGAACATATTCTGTAACGGACAGTCTTAATGCTATGGCGAGCGCAGTTTTTTCTCCACCACTCAGTGATTCCAGTGTCTGCTCCATTGAATTCTGTGTTACCTTTATGTCAAAATTCTCATCTATTGCTATGTCATCAAAGTCTAGGTTGAACGATTGCAGGTATTTTCTCGTGAGGTTTGTCATTGATGCAGATGCATCCTTCCTTATCATGGACTGTATACCATTATAATCAAATGATTCCCTGATCTTATCGAGTTTTGATATTGTTGCCATGAGCTTACTGTATTTATTTGCATCATCCTGAAACTTTTCTATTGTTTTCTTAGCCTGATCTATTCTTTCAGTATAGGTCTCTACAAGAGTGCTGACTCGTGTATATTCATTCATGGAATCCAGATGCATTTTTTCCATATTTCTGTATTCTGTATCAACATCTTCATAATTCTTCAAGGATATCCTGGCATCTGAAAGCCTCCTTTCCGTTTCATCTATTGATCGGTTTCTTTCCAGTATTTCGTTATTCAGTGATTTTATTGTTGCATCAAGTTCCTTTGATTTCTCTGCATCTGCCCGTATACTTTCAATTTCCCTTGAAATAACATCTATTTTCTGGTATTCCAGTGGGTCCGGATCAAATCCGATCTCCCTGATCAGTGTATCAGCATCCCTGGAACTGGCTATCACACGATTCCGCAGATCTGTAAGTTCCTCATTTATTGCATCAACTTTAATTCCGGAGATCAGATTTGCATACCTTACATACTCATCCTCATATTTCTGGTATTCCCCCAGTTTCTTTGATATTGAATCATTTTCCGCAGATGTATCAATGTATATCCTATAACCATCATAGTTATTCTTCATCTCTCCATTGATCCGGTCGATTTCGATCTGTGACGCTTTAATATCTACTAGATAAGAAACTGCCCTATCCAGATCGGGATTGTTCAGACGTTTATATTCATCTTCCATAGTTTTTATTTCTGAGTCGAGCTTCTCCTTTTCAACTTTCAGTGTTTCTATTGCTGCAAGTGTTTTTTCTTCTTTATGCCTGTATTCCCCGGAAATTTCTTCCATATGATCTCTGGTAAGTTCTGTCCCACAGAGCGGGCATTTATTTTTTCCACTCAGTGTTTCCATATTTTCACGGATTTCTTTCAGTGTATTATTATAATTCACAACAGTCAGCCTTATTTCAGAAATTCTGGATTTTTGAGCGGTTATTTCCATGTTGATTTTTTCCTTTTTATCAGCTGAATGATCAAGGTCTTCACGGGTAATTCCAGCAGAATCCATAAAATTCTTAATGAATGAATTCTCAGATTCCACGCGGCTCCGTATAGATTCCAGCACGCCTGTTAATTTACTGTATTTTTCATGATTTTCCCGGTACTTTATTATTTTTCCATTATTTTCACCGTATTTCTCCTTCATTGCTGAATATTCCTGATGCAGCCCAGAGAGATTTTTAATTTTACCGGAATATGTATCATATTCCTCCTTTGAATTTTCAAGCCTTTTTATATCCTTTTCCATGTTTAAAATACCTGTTTTCTGAATGAAGTATTTATTTATAGTGTCCTTCTTGATGTAGTAGGGATTGGATTCCAGATCCTTAAGCCTGTCCAGTTTTGATTTCAGCCTGAAAAGATCTGATTCTATATTCTTTATTTTTACCGTGCGTGTGTTTATTTCATCCTTATACATGGATATGTTTGATTCAAGATTTTTTATTATGGATATCGTTTTATCCCGATCTTTAACCTTTTCTTTGATTTTTTCCAGTTCTGATGAATATTCATCTACTTTTAATTTCGCAATGTTGAGCCATGAGGAATTTTCGGATTTCTTCATTTCAAGTTCCTTTATTTCAGAATTCAGGTCGTTGATTCTGTCTTTTGAACCCTGCAGCAGGGATGCCTGGTTCCTGAAATTTGATATAATATCCTTTATTTTATCTGCACTTCTGGATAATGAGGTTAGACCGATTATATCAGAAAATATGGTCTTCCTTTCCTTCGGAGTACCGGTTATAAGAGAGTCCATCTGGCCCTGTTCAACGAATACTGAATTTTTGAAAACCTCCTTTGAAACATTCAGTATTTTAGTTATCTCGGAATTTACTCCCTCGTATGTCTCGGCCACCAGTACACCATCCTTTTTAACATATGCCAGCCGTTCCGCGTTCTTTGCCTTCTTTACGCCGAAGTGCCTGTAAACCTCGAAATGCTCGCCGTTTATATTAAAATTCAGTGTTATTTCAAAGTAGTTTTTACCGTTCTTTATGAGCTCGTTGTTTTTTTCGTTGTTTCTTGATTCTGCAAAGAGTGCAAATTTTATTGCATCCAGAACACTGGTTTTTCCGGCACCATTCTTTCCTGTTATGATGTTGACACCCTGCTCGAAATTTATTTCAGTGTCTTCATGTGACAGGAAGTTTACAATTTTTAATGATTCGATAATCATTATTCCACCTGCATTATTTCCTTTATAAGACGGTATGATGTTTCATTATCCTCATTTTTGATGGAATTGAAAATGTTTTCAGCCAGAATTGCCATATTATCGTCGTGGAAATACGCCTTGAAATAATCCAGAAGTTTTGACATGTTCGGCCTCGCCTCGATAGTTTTAACCTCTTTTTCGAATACAGGTCCCCGGATTATTACATCCTTCAATGTGCTTATGTTCATTTTGACCTCCTCACGGTTTGCATCCCCGTGGATTGTCACAGAGATGAGCGGTTCTTTTCTGTTTGTTCTTTCCCTTGACATAATACTGCCTATATCTTCCATATAATGGCTATAATCGGAGCTCACCGTATCCTGGTATCTTGTAGATTTTAGTTTAATCCTCTCTGCATTGATGGTGCCATCATGAATTTCAACCAGATTGACTGATTTTCCATTTTTTACGAAGTTTTTCACCTCGTTGGTGCTGTTTAAATCAGTTGAACCTGCATATGAAAATACAGGATATTTATCGGTAACCAGATGGGCATCATGCACATGCCCGAATGCAAGGTACTTATAATTTACAGGGAGATCTTTTGAATCGACCTCGCATGCCTCTGCAATGAGGTATGGTGATACTCCCTGGTGTGACATGAGAATTGAATTTTTGTAAGGTTTTGCTTCCACATCAGCCTTTCTGTACTGTTCAACGAGGTTGTTTTTTCTCAAACCCTTCATATTTGATATGCCTGATAAAAGTATATCCTCGCCACCGTAGTTTATTACTATATTCTGAAGACCATCAGTACCGAGAAGCTTTACTCCGAGAAAATCGAATATCCTGGAGGCTACCTCATCCGTTCTCTTGGGACGGTCATGGTCCCCCATTATAAGGTACATAACCTTGTTTTTTTTATACAGCTTTATCATTGCCTTTTTGAACTCATTCATCGCACGATTCGATGGAGACCATGTGTCGAAAAGGTCCCCTGTATGGACGAAGAAATCAACATTTTCTTCCAGGCCGGTATCTATAGCCTCATTAAATGACTCATAAAAATCCTCTTCACGTAAATCCATCATGTACTGTTTATATCCGAGATGTGTGTCGGATAGATGTAGAAATCTTGCCATCAGAATTCACCAAGCAAATCTTTCGTCTTTTTCATTACCTCGGAAGGATCATTCCTCTTCCTTACCTCCTCCCTGGCTTCCTTTAACAGTTCTATTACATCTATATCAGAACCACCTGCTCTTGTTTCCCTGTCCCTTATCTTTACTATTGCGGGCATCTTTACTATTTCACCGACTATTATGGCTTCACCTGTATCCAGTGATGGAAGATCTGCCATGAGATATCCGGTAATATTTTCACTGCTTTCCAGTATGGCATTCTGATCCGATGGATTTGTAACACGGAGTATTATCTGGGAATTGCACTGGCTGAGCACATCCGCATCGATCTTTCCGGGACGCTGGGTAATGACAACAAGGAATATACCGAATTTTCTTCCTTCCCCGGCTATCTTTTTTATCATCCTGGCGATATTGCTGTTGTTTCTAGGCGGGACAAAGTTATGGGCCTCCTCAATGAAAACAAATACCGGATATTTGAATTCCGATGAAAGCTTCACATCGTATATGGAGCTCAGAACCCTGTATGAAAAGTAATTGGCCAGAAACTGATCCATTCCGGATAAATCCATTACGGACATCTTCCCGGGACCGAGATAGTCGGTTATGCCGGTTGTATAATCCTGGAATATATCCTTGATTTTACCGAGAAATGTCAGCCTTCCCCTGATCTTCCTGTAATCCTCCTGGGGCAAGGACTCTGCTGTTTGAAGGAAATCATTAAGATCCTTTTTCCCCTTCATTTTCTTGTATATGTCATCCACGATTGAATTTAAATTAGTGTATCCTTCTTTTATGTCCATGATGCCTTTCACATCCTCCGGTGTCAAATCGCTGAACCTTATTGTGAAATTATTGATTATGCCCACATCATCGTTTGTGTAACGGCCAGTGCTCAGCGGTGTCCTGAATACACTTATACCGTCAGAGTATATCTTTCCATCTGTGCCTTTTTTCATGAAAACATAATCAGCATGTGGATCAAGAACTATGATGGACGCACCCTTCTTGAGAAGCTCCTCCATGATTACCGATGCAGTATGGCTCTTGCCCGCTCCGGTCTGTGCCAGTATGGCAAGATGCCTCCTCAATCCATTCACATTCAGCGATACCTTCACATTATTGTCGGGAAGGCTGCCTATATCCAGCGATTCCTCCTCCCTGAAGGAAAATACCTGCTGGAGTATTTCATCCCCTGCAGGGTATACTGGCATTCCTGGCTTGATTATCTCCCTTGACTGCATTAGAAAACCTTCCCTGATTTTCCCCAGTATGGTTGAAATGCATATATTCACAAAATCATTTAATCCATTAGCAGAATACCTGTCAATGCTCTGGAAATCCATGTTTTCGTTCATGAGCTCACTTTTTGACACTATTTCCTCTATTCTGCCTATTACGGTTTCACCGTGAATCTTCAGATAAACATATTCCCATTTCTTTATATTGCTATCATCCGATATGACAAACTGGAATTTTCCTGATGTATTCTCACCTATTGTATAACCTATTTTAAGCCCTGATTCTTGCACGCCTTTCACCTCTTGTTTCATAGAATGTTATTCCGAGCTTCCGCTCCAGAGCTCGCATATATATGCGCTCCATTTCCACTGACCTGAATTTTACCTTCTTATCTACATCAACGAGCCAGAGATTGTACACCTTGTAACCGGTATAACCATAAAATATTATGTTTATTATCTTTTCATCCATGCTGTATGGTTTTCCATCAAGATCTATATGGGCGAAATCCCGTGATATAACCTGAACCTTCATGGGAAGGTCTTCCGGGTCAGGGAGTATATCGGTGGATACATAATTTACATTTATGCCCTCGATGTTTTTGCGATACATGACAGGCTGCGTATAGCCCTTCTTCCTGGCAAATGACTTTATCAGATAATGGTCATTTCTGTATATTCCTGATTCCTTCTCTATTATTTTTAATGTTTCCGGGTCCTTTCTTGCAGTACTGAGGAGATATTTTTTGAAGCAGTCCGTGTAACTGCTCTTTGCCATGAATATCAGTGTTATATTTTTTTCAAATGCCTTTCTTATCATTTCCTTCAGTGTTTTTACATAGTCATACATGAAATTTTCATAACCTTCAATTGGCAGCTGATCTACCCTGTGTGAAAGCCTGCCCTTGAGGGAACCATCGATGAATATGAATTCCGGTGAATTCTCTTCCATGAATTTGAGTATTGATTTATGCTCGGAATGCTCCATGAGCAGTATTGTAAAATTTCTCTGGTCTACAGGGTCTACAGCAACTATGTCTGCGAGAAAGTCTGATGTTATGTTATTCTTATAGAGTGTATAAGCCCTTATCAGAATAATATTCTTGCCATTGTACAGCATCCTGAGGAATTCAGAACTATCTGTTGATGCCACATCTATTTTGCCGGGATCATGCGGTTCAAATTCATGATAGCTGGATTCAAATAAATTCCTGTAAAATTTATATATTTCTGAGGTTTCATCCAGTTTAAGGTCTCTCCGTATAGAATCCTTATTTTTTTCAAGATAATCCATGAACTCCGAGAAAGTATCCATTTAAAATCAATATAATTCATTCAAAAATAAATCTTTCCATGAAATAAGTACTGCATCTATGATCACATAGTAGGACGGAATCATAAAAGTTTAAAAGCTGTGATACATTATGAGATGTTGCCATTTATGTGCAGATACCAGTAAATGCAGGGGTTGTTATGCTTCAGGGTGTGAAGATTGAAAACGAAAATATGAAAGGCGTTATAGAAACCGTAAAATCGAAAATAAACACATATGAGGTCATAGCCAATCCTGCCAGCATAAAATTCCTGTTCTTTGACAGCGACAATCCGGATATAAATCAGCAGTTTGATGATCTGAGGAAAATCCTGGTTCCGGAAGGATACATTCCAGTTCTTGTACTGGATGTGGAGCATTATGTTGAGGTGGGCATAAGGCCGAAATCAACATACAGGAGCAACAGGGTAAATCTTGTAATGCTCATACTCACACTGGCATCCACAATATATGTAGGTTCCATCTATGCAAGCAGCTTTGTTTATCCCGGACCGTATGCTGAAGAATATAAACTTCTTTATGGTTTTGTGTTCTTTTCACTGCCACTGATGTTCATTCTGGGAATACATGAAACAGCGCACTATATAGTTGCAAAGAAATACAGTGTCAATGCATCACTGCCATTCTTCATACCTTTTCCATATCTTATAGGCACATTCGGTGCCTTTGTATCACTGCGTGACCCTGTTCCAACCAGAAAGGCAATGGCCGAAATAGGCGCTGCGGGCCCCATTGCAGGATTCCTTGCTGCAATACCATTGCTGTTCCTGGCACAGTACTTTGAGGGAATATTCAAACCCATAGGAAATTACATTCCCTTCGTACTGAACTATCCAGAGATATACCATCTCTTCGGCATTATAGAGCCGTCCAATGTGCCCATATTTCCCATGGTATTTGCTGTATGGGTGGGTATGTTTGCCACTGCCATGAATCTCATACCTGCAGGGCAACTGGATGGCGGGCATATAGCAAGGGGCATACTGGGTCCTAAATCGTATATAGTGGGATACATATTCATAGGATTTTTGCTATACCTTACTATAGCATATGATTATCTTGGATGGTTCTTCCTGGCATTATTTGTGATCTTCATGGGCATGGTACATCCACCTGCCCTGAATGATTATGAAAAGATATCCAAATTTGATATCGGAATTGCAGTATTTGCCCTTGTCATGTTTGTCCTTACTTTTACACCGCTGCCGATTAAACCCTAAAAAATTAATAACTTAAATATAATATACTTGCAACGGGCTTGTGGTCCAGTGGTTATGACGCTTCCCTCACACGGAAGAAATCGCCGGTTCAAATCCGGCCAGGCCCATTTATATTGAGGGGATACAGACTAATTTTATTATTCTGGAGAGATTGATTAATTTTATGACAGGAAAAACAATTCCTCTGTCTATATTTGTAGTGGAAGATGTATTATCATTTTAAAAAACCTCAGAAATGGTAATTCTAAAATTATTTATTATTTAGGCGACGTAATAAAACGAACGATATTTACTCATAGGCCAGTTATGCCTGAATCCTCAGATTTTCATAATCAAATGTATGGCATTAAATAATTTTTATAATTTCCATGGTTTAAGAATTAAAAGTTTTTAGGTATCAAAAGTATAGATATATTTTGTGTTGAACCCTGCAGGATATTTATATGATATTTTTAATTAAGACAAATTTGGGAAAAACATATGTTATAGTAGTATAATGCTTAAATCATATACACTGTTAAGAAATTTAGCGTAAATTTTAAATATATACAACTATTACTCATTAGATGATAAATAGGAATAAGAAAGGAATTATAGTTTTGATGGCTCTTTTTGTCGCCGTCTTGATGATAGGTATTCCGGTTTCGGCAGCTGCTACACCATCGACACCGTCCTATCTTGCAAGCGGAAATTCAATGAATTATGTTTACACATGTACCGGGTATACTTATTACCATAATTATTCTAAAGACGCTGGTATGCCGGAGACTACCACAAATAATGTCACTGCATCTCCGGTGACGACTTATTACAACGTTACTGTGGATACAGCTAACAGCACAGCTGTGAACATAACATTGCCCATAATTTTTAATGGCCCTGGAATGACTACTGTTACTAATGCCTCAATAGATAAATATGCAAAGTATGCCATTCCTAGAATGGTAAAAAACACATCTAAAAACATTACCATAAATGATATGGGAACTGATGGCTATTATATCCCAGGTGGGCAAAATTCATACAATATGACTCTTAATTACACAAAGGCCCCATATATGCCATACTACAAGAGCGAATTCGGTTCAGTTGAAGCAACAGATTATGTAATTTATATGACAAGTAGCACAAAAGCAACACCGAGCCTTGCGTCTTCATATGCAAACATTACGGGAAACGTATATATAAGTAAAGCAAACAATATGTTGATCGGTTACACACTTACAACAACTACCACTCATGTTACCTCGGGAACAACAGCAGCAAATGAAACATATACAATCACATCTACTACCGAGTCATATGTACTGGCCAGTACAAATGCAATACCCATACACACCGACTATACAGGCGCATATGTGGGAATCGTAGTAGCAGCTGTACTGCTGGGCGTTGTTGTTTACTACTTCTATGCAAGGAAACCCGCAACACCTAAAACTACTGAAAAGAAGGAAGCCGAAAGCAAAGAAGAAGACAACAAAACCAAATAAATTTTTTAAATATTGTCTAAATTATTTTTTTTATCCCTATATAATAGTAGAATTCCGGGCATTATCAAAATTATTGTCAGTATTAGAAAGGTCGTATTCGTTATCAATCCGAAAAGAATCATTATGGTAAATCCCACAAATGAAAATATTGATATGAACAGATAAAGTAGTTTCAGATGCATTTTGGATTTATGCGTATACAGGTATATCCCTGTAAATGCATCCACACCGAACTCCATCATGAGGAATATTCCGGATATAGATAAGAGCTCTGCGAAAAATCCTTCTATTGATGGCATGAACAACATCACAGCATTTATTGATTCGGCAGCAACACCGATCATGAGAAGATTTGCATATGGGCTTTTCCTTGTCTTATTGAGATACCCGAACTGCCGTGGGAGTAGTTTCTCTCTGGACATTGCATACCAGGCCCTGCTCAGGATATACGTTGTGAGCCATAAAGAGCTTGCTGTAGATGCTATTACCGCTATATCCATTATGAATGAGTACTGTGGTATTATATATTCAGACCATGTTGCCAGCGGGTCAAGACTGACCGAAAGCAAGCTCATTGGCGTCTCAATATCCATTAATGTCATGGTTACAAGGTAAATACAGAATACTGCAATAAGGCCAATAATGCCTGTTGTTCCCGGCCACTTTTCCCTGTTGAAGGATTCTTCTGATGCATATGAGTCAATTTCCCATCCGTCCATTATTGTTGCAATTACAGGAAAGGCTATCATGAACCTGTAAGGGTCCTTAAAAAGTCTATTGAAGCCGAAAAACCAGCTATAGGATATATTATTTACTGTATCCCCTGGAAGAAAATAAATGGCAATAACAATGAATATCCCAATTATGGCAAGTTCAAGGATAAGGAATATTTCTGTCAGCCGTGCAGTAGGCTTTGCACCCAGTATAGATGCCAGAAGGGTTATACCTATCCACATGCTCCCTATAATGAATATAACAGCAGGGCTATTATATGCCGAATAATTGATAATGCCAGTATTGTAGAGAAGGGCTGCAGTGTATTCCCCTGCAGGTATTACTATAGGTGGAATGGAGAAAAAGTATGCAAGTGTAATTATCCATGCCTGCATTGTTCCATATTTCCTTGATACAATTCTGCTTCCCCAGTGGTATGAAGCTCCGGCATTGGGATATAATCTATTGAACTTCCTGAATATTATTGCAGCACCGAGCCAGACTGGAAAGGTCAGTATTATAGCCATAATGGAATAAAAGCCCAGGTAAAGTGCTATTACACCATAGGATGCCGCAATGCTGAAAGCCGGAGCAACACTGGATGTGGACAGTGCAGATAGATCTGCGAATTTATGCACATTGCTTTTCAGTGTTCCAGAGCTTTTATTCAGTTTAAAGACCATTTATTTTCACTTTAAGTAAACTTGATAAAAGTAAAGTATACTTTAATATTTAAATTTATTTGGGTTGATCTGGAATCAGCTTCATTGCCATTAAACCAACAAACCATGTGCATGTCTTAACATTTGAAAAACTTGAAAAGTTCCATATGTGCTCCGACCGGGATTTGAACCCGAGTCATCGGCTCGAAAGGCCGGAATGCTTGGCCTGACTACACCATCGGAGCATGTGAAAAGAGCAGCAAAAACATGCCCTTCAAACTGTATGCCATAAT
>JAKADL010000040.1 GCA_021820565.1 Thermoplasmata archaeon | reverse complement strand
GCATTACTGTTGGAGTTTCTATATCACCGTGTGGTGTGGTGAATCTCCCTATCCTTGCCAGCCCTTCCTTGAAAAACATCTGCATTATGGCTAATTTTAACTTTCTATATAATTATTGGTTGATTGGCAAATCTATTATGTGTGAATTGTGAGATTTATATCCGGAGTTAGATGTTATAAATTTTTGTTTATTGATATGGGGAGAATTCTATAAAGTTTTTTATTTATGTGTGTACCATATCAAGGACAGTGAATCTTTCCTTGTTCAGAACGCTTTATTAATCACTATCACAATAACTTTATTTAGGTACACCTAATTACCTGCCATGGACCTAAGCAACGGTAAAAATAATTCTATTAAAATTATATTTTCCATGTGCAAAATTTTCTGGAATGGGTTTCAGGGACTGAAAAACAAAGAATTAGTGTTAAACATATTCCATTCCAGGAAATATTATTCAATAAAAAATAGGATTAGCGAACTACAAATTTCAGGTGCCGTGCAACTAACAGAAAAATGATGGATTAACATGGACGCGAATGTGATAAAGAAAAAAAGGAAACTATTCAATAAAGATACATTGCTTATGTTCGGCCCCGCATGGCTTGTCATGATGGCTGACATGGATGCTTCATCCTATATAGGAGCAGCACAAACGGGAGCCACGCTTGGATATGGTTTAATATGGCTTATGCTGGTTCTGATTATACCCCTTTACATTGTTCAGGAACTCGCCGGCAGAATCAGCATTGCAACAAGGGACGGATTAGGGGATGTGGTAAGGAAAAACTATGGAAAGAGAATAGCATCACTGGTTGCACTGCCCATGGCATTAACTGATACGGTTACCTATGGAATAGAATATCTCGGAATAGGAATCGGGCTGGAAATAATGGGGTTATCCCTTTATTATACAATCCCGGTTATATATATTATACATATATTGATTGTTACCAGAAAAAGGTACAGCCAGGCAGAGAAGCCACTGCTCGCAATATCTCTCGTATTAATCATTGCCCTCCTGGCATCATTATTCTCCAGGGGCATCATGCCGGTATCATCCCCGCTGGCGAACCCATTGCTTATTAAACCCACTGCGAGTTATTTCTTTTTGCTTGCTGCGAATGTGGGTGCCGTGATAATGCCCTTTATGATATTCTTCCAGGCATCAGCGACAGGATTGAAATTAAGTGATATAAACAGTGCGGGAATCAGCATAAAGAGACGCAGGTCATTAAGAATAATGCGCAGGGAAACTCTGATAGGTGCAATAGTAACAGAGCTGCTAATGGTAATAGCCGAGATGGCTTTTGCTGGAATACCACACGCAGCCCATTCATCGTTCTTTGCAACCCCGCAGGAACTTGGAAAGGTTCTGGTTCCCATTGCAGGTGCACTTTCACCGTTTATATTCGGAATAGGAATTATTGCCGCCGGATTTATTGCACTGATTACAATATCACTGGGAAGCGCATGGGGAATTGCAGAATCCCTTAATATTTCTAAGAAGTCATACTGGCTGGTGTATATACTGGAAAGCTTGCCTGCTGTTATAGCAGTTATGATTATCAATCCCTCAAGCATGATAGCCCTGGTTCTTTACCTCCTGATATTCTTTGTATTTACGCTCATAGCACCCATGGTAATGCTCTGGGTTATAGGAAGGAATAAAAAGATAATGGGCGACCTTGTTTTATCAAGGAAGAATGAGGCACTATATCTTACCATGTTTATTCTTATTGTGGCAACAGCGGTTATTGCGGTAGCAACCTCTTTATAATATCTGTTAATGATTGCTTATTTTTAACCTGAAAGCGGGAAGTCTCTTTCTGTAAGAGAGGGGATGAAAGTGTAAAGGTTATAGTATATTAAGTTATAATATTACTATGGTATCATACAATCTGGATAAGGGGCAGCATTCAGTGTATTCCCTATATTATCATTTCATCCAGGTTGTAAAGTACAGGAAAAAGTTATTCATAAATGATGCCATTGTTGATTTTCTAAAAATGAAGATAAGGGAGATATCGGAGACATTCAATGTAGATGTACTGGACATAGAATGCGATAAAGATTATTTCAATATGTTCTTCAAGGCAACACCATTATTGAACATTACAAAGTACATCAATGCAATAAAGACAATAACATCACGGGAAATAAAGAGGAATTTCCCTGAGGTAAGGAATGAATTATACAACAATAAATTCTGGTCACCGTCATATTTCCTTGCAACATCAGGCCAGGTAACATTAGATGTTCTAAAAAGGTATGTGGATTCACAGGGAGATAACAATGAGGGCATATAAATTCAGGCTCTATCCAAATAAGGAACAGATAGATAAATTCGAGTATATGCTGGATTTATCGCATAGATTGTATAATGCCATGCTGGAACAGAGGAAAATGGCATATGAATTGAATAAGGATTTTCATGAGAATTTAAAGGTTAATTATACATACCAGCAGAATCAATTGCCAGAACTCAAGAATGAATTCCCTGAATATAAAGAAATATATTCAAAGGTATTGCAGAATGTTGCAGATAGACTGGATAAGGCATATGACAATTTCTTCAGGAGAATAAAAGAAAGGAAGAATGGGAAAAGGATTAAGGTAGGATTCCCCAGATTCAAATCAAGAAATAGCTATAAATTCATAACATATACACAATCAGGATTCAATATAATGGATAATACACATCTATTCCTTTCTAAAATAGGAACAATAAGGATGTTTAAACATAGAGAGATAAAAGGAAATATTAAACAGTTAACCATTAAAAAAGATAAAGCAGAAAACTACTTTGCAACCTTTATTGTAGAGGAAAACACTGGGAACAGGAATCATTCAGAATTCCCATATAACCCTGTGGGAATAGATGTGGGTCTTATTAAATTAATAGCAACCACTGATAATGCACCAGTAGAGCCACCTAAATATTTGAGAAAGTCAGAGAAAACATTGAAGAAAGCACATAAGAATCTATCAAGGAAGCAGAAAGGTTCCATGAACAGGAAAGAGGCAAGGGTAAAATTGGCAAGAATATCCAATCATATATCCAACCAGAGTAATGATTTCTCACAGAAACTATCCAAAAAACTTGTGGACAACCATAACTTCATAGCATATGAAGACCTGAATATAGAAAATATGATGAAAAACCATAAGCTGGCTAAAAGCATAGCAGATACTTCATGGGGTGAACTTATAAATAATACTATTTACAAGGCTGAAAGAGCTGGTAAATACTGTATTAAGGTAAACCCCAGGAATACATCTAAACAGTGCTCTTATTTTGGGAATATTATGGAAGAATTATCTCTTGATATAAGGGAATGCCATTGCAGTAAATGTGATCTCACAATGGACAGGGATGGCAATGCTGCAGTGAATGTATTGAATGCTGGATTAAAGAAGATATTCAATACGTTTATTATGGGAAGAAACCATAAAAAGATCAGGTATAAGGGAAGAGTACCCACGGACTGTGGGGAATTCATGCCCGTGGAGGAACTGACCAATACCTTTCGGCAAGCCAGTCCCATAGAAGCGGGAAGCTCCATGCGTTAGCTTGGGGAGGAAGTCACCCAATCTGAATTTTAAAGATAAGCATTGTAAAAATCTTATTTCCATTATCCACTGAAAATTTTCAAAGTCTTTATCCTTAGTTAGAATTTGCTGATTATTTGCTTTAGCAATTGCTGTTATTATAATATCTAATTCATTAACTAATATACCTTTGTGTTTAAGAAACAGATATGGCTCAGCCGCTTCCCTCGCTTCATTGTCACCAGAGTTATACACGATAATACTTTCAGAAATATTTTTAATTTTATTATTTCCCCGCAATAATTCATATTTATTAATTATTGTCGTTGCGACGTTTTCATTTAAATTTGCTATATAATCCAATCTTTCCGATTTCTCTCCGAATATGTCAATGAAAATTTGTATCAATAATCATCTTTATCACGGGAAACTGACACCGTTTGGCCTTCATTGGTTTGATCTTCCAATTTATCTGCTTCCTCGTGACTTAATATGCCAAAGTATTTTTCCAGCAATTTTGGATTTCCTTTTTCACTATTTAATAAATCTATCAAAACTTCAGAAAATGATTTCTCTCCCTTGATATTTTTTAATCTTGCGTATACATCGTCACTTATTGAAATAACTTTTACCATATATGCATATATGTATATGCATATTTTAAATTTCCTAATCCTCTAATAATTCGTCCTGTATATTTCAGCAGTATTTTATGGATATTTCTCCAAATTTGATATAAAACTATAAATTACAGCTAATTTCAGTATCTAATTATGGACCATTCTTACTTTATCCCATCTTTTCCGGCAAAATTATAATAAAGATAAACCAATTAAACATTATGAAAGCTTTTGTTTTGAAAGAACCAGAAAAGCTTGAATCTGTGGATATTGAGCCTACAGAACCAGGAGATAATGAAGTGCAGATTAAAACAATGGCATGTGGCATATGCGGAACTGACTTTCATGCATACCATGGAAAGCATCTAGCGGTAAAGTATCCAGTAATTCCCGGCCATGAATTAAGCGGCATAGTAACCAAAACAGGAACTAACGTAAAATCCTTTCATGCTGGCGACCACGTCGTGGTTGATCCTAATATAACCTGCGGCCACTGTGATTACTGTAAAGAGGGAAAAGAAAATTTCTGTGAGAATATGAGAAGTGTGGGAATAAATTATCCAGGAGGATATGGCGAGTATGTTACCGTTCCGGAAAAGGTAGTTTACAGTGTGCCTGAAAACATGGACTTTAAACATGCTGCAATGACAGAGCCCGTAGCTTGCATTATTCATGCCTTTGAAACAACAGATGTTCACCTGGGAGGATCTGCGATTATTCTGGGTACAGGCTTTATAGGACTCACATTTCTTCAGATCCTGAAGGGTATGGGTTACTATCCTATACATATCATGGGCAGGAATCCAGTAAGGAATAAACTTGCGGCAAAGTATGGCGCTGATGCATTATATACAAGTGCTGATGAAATAATGAACAGCCCGCTTATCGGCAAGGCAAGCCTTGTAATTGAAGCAACAGGAGATAATAGCGTTCTTGCAAAAACAGTTGATATGGTTTCACCCTCTGGAAAGATCTTTGCCTTCTCTGTGTATCCTCCTGGAGAAAATGTAAGCATAAATGCGAATAAAATTTACAGCAAGGAAATTTCTATCTTCGGTGATTTCATAAATCCTTACACAATGATGAAAGCAATAAACATGATAAATTCTGGGCTTATTGATTGCAGCGGCATGGAAGATCATATAATAAGATTGAAAGACATAGGCAGTTTATTTGAATCAGGGAAAAAGGACTTTATCAAGCCGGTTATTTCTTATTATTCGTAGATTTTAAATTTATATCTATTTTCTCAAGGATATTGCAGAGCTGTTCCACATCCTCAGGTGGAAGCGATGAGATGGATTCATTTATGATTTTTTTAATTATGCCCTGTATTTCATTGAATACTTCCAGGCCATTGCCTGTTATCTGAATATTTATTACCCTCCGATCATCATTGCTGTGTATTCTTTTGACTAAACTCCTCTGTTCCAGGCCATCGGTAATATCGGTAACCCAACCCTTGGCGAGGGAAAGTTCATCCGCAAGGTACTTCATGTTTCTTGGCTCACTGCTCACAAGATATAGCAGCTTGTAATCAGTTTTGGTAAGGGAATATTCCCCTATTTTATCCTTTATCCTGGAGCCATATTCCGTAAGGATGCTGTCTAGCATGGACCATATTGTAATAGTTCTTTCCATGATATTACCTCTTCATCTTCACTACCCTGTCGGATATATCTGGACCCTCCGGCTTGGCTTCCACAGCATCTGTTTTTTCCGATTTGGATTTTCTCAGTGGCTCACGGAATATTGAAATAATTGCTCCCACGAAGACTATTGCTGCACCGACATAGAACACTATATGCAGAGATTTCATGAAAGCTGGGGCAAATATAGTGGGGAACCATGTTCTGGCAGTCATTGTTGCTATGGCACTTGCAGGGATGCTGCTAACAACACTGGGTGGCAGCAACCCGAGTATCACAGTTGCGGGGTTAATTCCAAGGAGCGCCCCGAATATAGCCTCCGTAGGCGGGAGCTTTGCCATTTCCGTTGCAAGCGTGCTTCCTCCTCCGGCAGCATAAACCGCGGATGATAAGGTATGCGGCAGTGTTGAGGTTAATCCCAGTATGAGTATTGAAAAGAATATGCCCATACTTGCAGTCGTACCGACATTTCTAAGGGTTGACAACATGCCGGAGGCTGAACCCCTGACATCAGGAGGAACTGATGACATGACAGCAGAGGTGTTAGGTGCCGTGAACATTCCCATTCCGGCTCCGAACATGAATAGGAGTATAGCCATGAATATGTAAATGAAATCAGCAGGGAGCAGTACTAATAGGAGCAATGCAATTCCCGAAACGATAAGTCCTGCTGATGCAAGCCATCTCTGGCCATGTGTATCTGAGAACTTGCCTGCCAGTGGACCGAATATTCCCATGGCCACAGTCATGGGGAGCATGTATATCCCTGCCCAGAACGGTACTGATGCATAATGGTACCCGTGTATTGGAAGCCATATGCCCTGGAACAGTATTATAATCATGAACATGAATCCCATCATGCCCATACTTGATATCATGCCTGCAAAGCTACCTGCAGTAAAGCCCCTGATCTTGAATAGACTGAGGTTGAACATGGGCTGTTTTACCTTTCTCTCCACAAATGGGAATGCAATAAGCAGTATAGCTCCCACAATAAGCGCTACCTGCACCCATGGATTGCCCCATCCCATTGCACTGCTCTTATAAGGGGCTATTCCGTATGTAACTCCCACAAGGAATATAATTAAACCACCGGCAAATGTAATATTGCCTGGAATGTCCAGCCTCTGCTTTTTTCTGGGAGATGTTTCTTTGAGTTTGAGAACAGACCAAACAGTTCCTATAATGCCTACTGGGACACTCACCAGGAATATATATCTCCAGTTAATTGTTGCCAGAATTCCTCCAACAACTATTCCTATGCTCATTCCTGCTGTTGCCGCAATGGCATTTATTCCCAGTGCGAATCCCCTTTCTTCCTTCTTGAAATTATCGGTAATAATTGCATAACTATTGGCAAATATGAATGACCCGCCTACTGCCTGGATTATCCTGAATATAATAAGTTCCAGTGCACCGGTGTCCCCCTTTCCCGGTGTAAGATATAACAATATAGACCCGATTGTAAATATGGCAAAACCCATATTGAAAAGCCTGACCCTTCCGAACATATCTGATAATCTTCCTATTGTAACAAGGAGTACTGCAGTTACTATCATATAACCCATAAGTATCCATAGAAGATACACAAATGAATTGGGCTGTAAGGGGTTTAATTTAATTCCGGTAAATATAGCCGGCAACGCTATAATAAGAATGCTCATATTTATGGTGGCCATCAATACCCCCATAGTCGTGTTGGATAAAGCTACCCACTTCTCCTGAACCATGATAGTTAATTATTTTTTATTATTTAAAGGTTATTTTACAAAAATATTTATTAATAAACAATCATCAAGTCAAGAATTATTTCATGTAGTAATATTCCCCTTCTGACTTCTGCTGGCGATCCAGTGCACTGTTTAATTTGTTAATTCTCGGCCTTTTTGTGATTTCATCGCGACGGAATGTAATTCCCAGTTCCCTGAGGAATGCATTCATGCCCTCCCTCATACCCATGGGGCCTCTGGATTCACCGTATACACCCTGTTCGCCCTTGAAAACTATAAGTGCATCAGATATCAGATCTATAAGGTAAATATCATGATCAACAACTATGGCGCTCTTTTTGTTATTTTCCATTACCCTTCTTATGATTCTTGCAACACTCATCCTGTATGAAGAATCCAGATGTGCTGAGGGCTCATCAATAAGGTAAAGGTCTGCGTCCGTTGCCAGCGTCAGGGCTATGGATGTACGCTGAAGTTCTCCTCCAGAAAGGTCTCCCATGCCCTTGTCATACAGCTCCTCTATATTAAGTGGGGAGAGGATTTCATTTTTAATAAATACATCCTCCATTTTTTCCTTCAATGCATTGGAAAGAAGTTCGTAAACTGTGCCTTCATAATCACTTGATATGTACTGCGGCTTATATGCTATTTTCAGTTCATTTTCAACGGACCCTGAATCTGGCTTAACAACTCCGGAGAGAATTTTGACAAAGGTGGTTTTTCCCAGTGCGTTCTGGCCCAGAACACCGATTATTTCCTCCCTGTTTATGTAGCCTTCACCTATATTCAGTTTAAAATTTCCGTACTGTTTTTCCATGGGAGTCCATGATGTTACCCTCGTTGTTACCGAGGTTCTCTTGCTGGATTTAACAGTAAAATCTATAGATGTCGGCCTGATTCTTACATTTTCTTCCCTGATATATCCTGAGAGAAAGGCATTTATTGCCTTATTCGTGGATTTTTCCTTGGTAATCACACCGTATGCTCCCGGGCTTCCGTAAACCAGGTTTATCTGATCCGCCATTTTATCAAGAATGGCAAGATCGTGTTCAACAACTAGCACGGTTTTGGATTTTGAAAGTTCACGTATTATTTCCGATATGCGCAGACGCTCATTGATGTCAAGATATGACGAAGCCTCATCGAAGAGGTAAATATCTGCATCCTTCATCAGTGTCATGCCCACTGCCAGTTTCTGCAATTCCCCGCCAGAAAGGTCCTTAATATCCCGATCAAGGGAGCTGGACATTGCAAGTTCATCTATTATAAGGTCCATATTTCCGTGGTCATTGCTTTTCATTATTTCACGGACAGTGCCTTTGACCACTCTGGGAATAAGATCAACATACTGATTTTTCAGCACTGCCTTCTTTTTTCCGCTGTATAAATCTCTGAAATACTGGCCCATTATGCTCTTGGAAAATTTTTCTATTACAAAATCCTGATCGTTTTGTCTTTCTATATCACCGAAATTGGGTACCAGCACACCGGAAAGTATATTCATTGTTGTGGTTTTTCCCAGTGCATTCTGGCCGAGAATTGCATTAACCCTGCCTGTTCCTAGCTCAGGCAATGAATACAGCCGGAAAGAGTCTATTCCATACTGGTGGACTATATTTTTGTTAAGCTCATCCGGTATGCTCACTATCTTTATGGCGTCAAAGGGGCATCTCCTCACACATATCCCACATCCTATGCACAGTGATTCGGTAATCACTGGAAAATCATCAGACTGGCCCGGAAATTCAATGGTCTTTGCTCCGTTCCTGACAGGTGGGCAGTAGTACCTGCACTCATGATTGCACTTTTTCGGATGGCATCTTTCCCTGTCCAAAATAGCTATGTGCATATTATATTCTCAAAATTTAATTTGGTTTCCAGTATTCGTCCGGTATTTCACTGTAAATATCGAACTGGCTGTCACGGTCTGATGATGTATTTATATTCATCTCGGATAATTCAAGAACTCTCAGGACATTGAGTATCCAATAGTGTATACGCCACTCTCTTCCATCAAAAAGTGTTGTTTCTTCCCTCTCGGTTTCCAGTATTCCCAGGTCTTCCATGGTATAAAAAACATCCCGATCTTCCGGCTCAAGCATGTTGTCTATAACCCTCGTACTGTATCCGAAGAAATTAATAATATGCTCTGCAGAGGATTCTGATTCCTCAATACCCATCTTCCGATTCTGCAGACTCAAACCATTGCTTATTGCTCTTGACAATTCATCTATCTTGACGTATGTCCTGTTTCTTAATTTTACCATTTCCATGTTACTTGTTGCCACATTAATCACCCTTTAAAGTAAACATACCTTATTACATGTCAATTAATAAGGTTATTTAATTTTGATTAATAATATGCCATTTATATTATATTAATCTTTCCAGAAAAATGAGAGAACAGCATATATAGTCTATATATAATATATAGGTAATATTTATAATATTTAGAAACCTGAAAGATTCAGAGAATTAATGAGTTCAGATATTGACAAATCAATGGACATGGCAAAATCTTCAAGATTCCACTATAAGGTATTATTTATATCAGGGCTGGGTTTCTTTACCGATGCCTATGACCTTTTTATAATAGGTGTTGTTATACTTTTACTGCCATATGCCGGGTGGCACAGCATAAGTGTATTTTATGAGGGGTTAATAACATCCACTGCGCTTCTTGCCGCGGTTATCGGCGCTATTGTATTCGGGCGCCTTCTTGATTATTCCGGTAGAAAGGCTATTTACGGACTCGAGTTGATTGCACTCATTGTAGGGGCGCTGGGAAGTGCATTTCTTACACCGGTTAACAATGTGTTTCTGCTATTATTCTGGAGATTTCTTCTGGGCATTGGCATAGGCGGGGATTATGCCACCAGCTCAACAATAATGACCGAGTATTCCAATACCATGAACCGTGGGAAATTCGTTGGGATGGTATTTTCTATGCAGAGCTTCGGCCTTATAGCTGGGCCGCTTATATCCATAGCATTCCTTTCAAATGCAGTATCACCCTATATAACATGGAGGCTGCTTCTTGCAATAGGTGCTCTTCCAGCAATCGTCGTAATATATTTCAGGAGGAAAATGCCTGAGCCACCGAGATATACTGCTGATGTGAGGGGGGATTATGCTCAGGCAGCCCAGAATTTAAAGGATTTTACAGGCATAACCTCTGATGAACAGCATGGGAGTACGGTAAATGCTCCCTGGTACATTCTTTTCAGGGACAGGAAATTCCTTTTAACTCTTATAGGCACCGCGGGTGCATGGTTTTTGATGGACTGGGCTTTCTACGGGAATTCTATTATGTCTAACAGCATACTTGCCTTCCTGGTTCCACCATCGATTACAGGCATTCATGCTATTATACTTACAAACGAGTACTCTGCCATGATATTCGGGATAGCGGCTTTTCCGGGATACTGGCTTGCATCATTTACCATAGATAGGATAGGCAGAAAACCTGTGCAGATCGTGGGATTTGCCATGATGGGCATTTCATTCGGAACAATAGCCTTATTGAGTTTTCTTACAACTTATAAATTCCTTGATTATTTCCTTTTAATCTATGGCATAAGTTATTTCTTCA
The DNA here is from genome assembly GCA_021820565.1 of Thermoplasmata archaeon. Lineage (GTDB taxonomy): Archaea > Thermoplasmatota > Thermoplasmata > Thermoplasmatales > Thermoplasmataceae > Ferroplasma. The sequence continues at coordinate 1,021 of JAKADL010000040.1, read as the reverse complement.
TTATGTTCGGTCCGAATGTAACGACTTTTGTTTACCCACCGGAGGTATTCCCCATATCAACAAGGGGGCTGGGAACAGGTATATCCTCTGCCGGTGGAAAAACAGGGGCTTTCATCGGGACTCTGGCTGATACCATAATTCTATCTATCACAGGAATCCATTTTCTGATGGGGATGCTTGCAGTGATAGCATTTACAGGAATGGTTATCACAATATTTCTTTTACCGGAAACAAAACGGAAGAATCTGGAAGAAACATCCCGGGAGAGGGAATTCACAAACACCGGGAAATGAAAGATTTTAATACTTTTTAATTCTAATCCATCACAATATGGAAGTTATTTTTCCGGATCCAGAAAATAAAAGAAAACTGAGCATTTACAGGGAAGATGAAAATGGTGATGTAAAGATTTCAGGAAAGAGATATGCTTACACAGAGGAAACTCTGTCGCCTGGCATTATTAAAGAATTTTATTACCGTAATAATCTATTCCCCGGTTTTGAGGATAAAATTGCCAGAACTGTTTATACAAAAATCAATAATAAAAAGACAGGGATCATGGGAATACTGAATGCAACCCCGGATTCTTTTTTCAATGGATCAAGAATCAGCAACACATCGCAAATAGATAGTATGATTGATATGAAGCCGGATATTATCGATATAGGTGGTGAAAGTACAAGACCGGGAAGCACAGAAGTTGATCCGGAAACTGAATTTTCAAGAATCAAAAATGTCATAGAATATATAAAATCGGTCTCAAACATACCTGTATCCCTGGATTCCAGGCATTATGAAACGGTAAAAAAGGCCATGGCATATGGAATCGATTACATCAATGATATATCCGGATTCGGGGATAACCGCATGGTGGAACTTGCAAGGGACAGCGGATCAAAATGCATTGTAATGCATATGAGGGGAACTCCCCAGAATATGACGAACCTCACATACTATGACAATATTTTTGCAGAGATAAATATGTTCTTTTATAACAGGCTGGATTCCATGGTTAAAGCCG
>JAKADL010000039.1 GCA_021820565.1 Thermoplasmata archaeon | reverse complement strand
CTGGCAAATTTCTCCTGTACTCATTATTATGCCCTTCTGTGGAAGTGGATATGTAACTGTGCATTTCGGATAATTTGAGCATCCAAGAAATCTTTTTCCGTACCTTGACTGCCGGATAATAAGATCGCCCCCGTCTGATGGACATTTTCCAACGGTAAGTTTATTCTGGTTATACTCACATTTAGGGTCTATGCATCTATACTCTGGAGACTGCCCTTTACGGATTATTTTTATGATAGGCAGCGAGCATACATCACATTTTTTATCAGTCATCTGTATCAGTCCGGTGGCACTGATGCTGTAATTTATCCTGCAATTCTCATTGGAGCATTTAATTTTGTAAAAATTCCTGTATTTTATCAGGGATATTTCTCCTCCATCCAGCGGGCATTTACCGATTACATCACCCTTGTTGGCGTAAGATGTAATAGTTTCCTTGATTTCATCACGGTTTACCCTGAATGCCTTTAATGCATCATGCAGCATCTGCCTTGATTCATTTACCACTTCATCCAGCCTCTTTTTGTTGTCGGCTATTTTATCCATTTCTATTTCCAGTGATGATGTCATATCGGGCCTGGCGATATCCGAATCTATGACGGTTATGGATTTTATGAAGCCTATACCCAGAGGAGTGGGCTTCAATGGATTTCCAGTTGCAAAATTTCTATCGTTCAGTTTCTGTATGATATCATGTCTTGTGCTCTTTGTTCCCAGATTAAGGGATTCCATGATTTTCAGGAGAGATGCCACATCATATCTTTTGGGCGGCTCCGTATATTTTTCCTCCATGTCCCATTTCTTCCCCCTGACATTTTCTCCTGTAATTAATTCTGGGAGGGTTGTCTCCCTCAGCTTCCTGTATTTATATATGTCAAACCAGCCATTATCAAGGATTTTTTCACCGGAAGATTTGAAATTATAGCCTTCAATATCAATTTCTGCCTCGGATTTTTCAATCAACGCATTCTTATAAAGTGTGGAAAGGAACCGTCTTACTATTAGTTCATATACATTTTTATATGCCCCTGTAAGAGGCTTCTTCGGGTATGATACAGGGTATATGGGGGGATGGTCAGTGGTTTCAACTTTTCCTCTTGATGGATATATCTTCTCCTGTGAAAGAACCATCTTTGCCTCCTGATCAAAATCTGTACCTTCAAATTTTTTGGCAATGCTCTTCAACGGGATGGACCGCTGATAAACAGTGTTATCCGTCCTTGGATAGCTTATAAGCCCGCTCATATATAGCTTTTCAGCAATTTTCATGGCATTTGACGGGCTGACCCCTATTCTGGATGCCTCCCTCAAAAAGTCTGTTGTGCTGAAGGGTGGTGGCCTGTATACCTCTTTCTTTTCGCTTTTATATGAACTTACAGTTCCATTTTTACCATTTATAGCATTGAATATTTTATTTGCCTGATCTTCATCCTTTATGTTTTCCTCATATGTGCCCTGGAAATCTAGGCCTTTATTGAAAGTAACTGTTATAACAAAGTATTTTTCCGGAACAAAGTTCGTAATCTCCTCCTCGCGGTTTACTAGAATGGCAAGTGTCGGCGTCTGTACACGACCTACCGAGATAAAGTCCTTCCAGAGGCGGTTGCTTGTAACAGAAAAAAATCTTGTGAGGACGGCTCCCCAGAGCAGGTCTATTTCTTCTCTGGCCTTTGCCGAATCAGCCAGTCCATAGTTTACTTCGAGTAAATTATCGAAGGCATCCTTTACCTCCTGTGATGTCAGTGCGCTGAATTTGGCTCTTTTAATTTTTTTGTAGCCTGGTTCTATGAACTTCAGGGCCTCCACACCTATGAGTTCCCCTTCACGATCATAATCGGTTGCAATTATTATGTTATCTATTCCAGAAAATGACTCCAGCGCTGCATGCGCCCTCTGGTTCGTGACCTTGTATATTATATTCGAATCTATGAGCCTGTCAAGGTCTGATTTTGTCCAGTCCTTGAATTCTTCAGGAAAATCTGCCCCCAGTATATGCCCGCTCAGTGAAACCATTATATTTTGTTCATTATTTCTCTCAAATTCTATGTAGCTAATATTTTTGACCTTTTTTTGTTTGGAGGTTTTATCAGAAAGTATGTATGATATTCTTCTCCCGGCATCCATTTTTTCAGCAATAATTAAATTGAGTACCAAAGCAATCTACTAACAATTAACAATACTAAATAAATATTTTTAATCCTAGCAAATCTTCATTACAAGAAAAAATTAAAAATATTTTAAGGAAGATTTAAATAGACAATTTGACTATATAATGTTATGACAGAAGTAATTGTTATACATAAATGGAAAGATGAGCAGAAAGCAGATGTTATGAAGTTCGCAACAACCATAATGGATATGGCTAAATCAAAGAAATTGCCTGCAGGATTAAAACTGGAAGAGTTATTCCTAGGGCAGAAAGAAAATGAGGCAGTCTGCAAATGGGATGTTGATACACTTGACCACCTGATGGAAACCGCAAAATCAATGAAGCCAACATGGGATATCCAGGCAATAGAAGTAGACCAGAAATTTAAGAAAGGATTATTCTAAATTTTTTTATGTTTTTTTGGAGGTATGCCCAGATCTGTGGCATATTCCTCAATTTTTTGTATCTGTTCTTTATGAAAACCGAAAAATATGCCTTTTCCTTTACCACGAACGTATAATTTTCCATCCAGATTTATAATTCCACCAAGGGTTTTGCTTATAATTACGAGTTCATGGCCTTTTACAGGTATTTTTACAGTGTCTGAGTTCCACACAACTTCAGGATAGTCGCTGTGCCTCGGTGGTAATATCTTATTGAATTTTTTATCCTCTATATCCACATGTGTGACCCTTGCTCTGCCATAACCCTTAACGTGTATGAATGTGACTGCATTTTCCAGCCTAACCCCATCCAGATATATATCTGCAGAAACCATGATTTTTCCCGGCATCCTGTTCAATGAATGCCATAATAATATTTAAACGGCAGGCGTAAATTTTATAGTTCTATAGTACCTGAAAAAGATTATTATATCATTAAATACTTATCCAGTAAGGGCTCGTAGTCTAGTGGTTATGATACCGCCCTTACAAGGCGGTGGTCACCGGTTCAAATCCGGTCGGGCCCATAAATATAATATATTTAATATAAATATATCTCTCAAAACTTGAAACTTTGTTCTCGAATTGCATTTTTGATAGAAAATCTAATAATAATTCAGAGTCTAAAACAATGTTTATTAAAGACACAACAATGTATATAGTATGGATCAGGAAGTCCAGATGGACATTAAGGATGTGAGACTCGTTGTTGAGGAACACCTTAAGGATTTGGGTATAGACGGACCAGCTAGGATTGCCTCTGCAAAATTCTATCAGGGCTATTGGAGTGTTATTGTTGTCTATTCAAGAGAAATAGAAGTTGGGGATAAAAAGCAAAAGGCAGGAATTATAGCCTCATTGGTGATAAATGATTCTACCAGAAAGGTTGAGGCATTCAAAGAGAACCTGACATAAGGACACTCTTTCACATGGGATTGATCATCGAACAGATTGAAGTAAAGGGCACAAGCAAGAGTGCCAAATTCTCCGCATTGATAGATTCCGGAGCTGAAGGTAACTACATAAATGCTGTATTACCCAGTGGAATTAGACCGGAACAACTTGGGTTTATGTCTTACAGTGAAATTCCTGTTTCTATACCAGGGTCATCGTCCAGGGAATTACATGGTTCGTTGACATTCGAGTACCTAAAACTGAATGGGATTATAGTTTCTGAACCGGAATTCATAATTCTCGAAAATGTGGATTTTCCAGCCATAATTGGAGTGGAAATACTTCAAATGATTGGACTGAAACTGGACTTCAGAACTGATACTATGAGAATCTGAATACTTAGATGTTCTTAAAAACAAGAAGAAAACGATGTTCAGTTTCGTTTTCACGATTCTTCTTAAAAATAAGGTTTGTCATAAATAGAAATATATTTAGGTAACCTAACTATTAGGAAACCTAATATGTCTAGAAAGGTGCCGGATAAAATATCTAACCACGCAGTTGAAAATCCTGCGGGACTCTGGACGGATTTTGGAACCCTCATATCAAAATTCATGAAGATTTCAAGATTGAATTCGAAAAGGGCAAAACTCACATTACCGCAGGCCTGGGCATTGCAGGTGATATCGACGCGAAAAGGAATTTCTCCCAAGGAGATATCTACCTATTCAGGAACTACACTTCCGAGTATCACAGATTTACTGGATGGGTTAACCACTTTAGATTATATCCATAGGATCAGAAGCAACGAAGATAGGAGGAGAGTTGAAATATCAATTTCAGAGAAGGGAAAAGAGAGGCTCATGAGGTTTCAGAAAATGCAGCAGTCAATGACGGAGAAACTTGAGAAATCACTCAATAATGAAGATATGAGTGCATTCTCTAAAATTATAACAACTATGGTAAAAGTTCTGAGTACTATGGAAGAAACGGATGGTGAATAAGTGTCTTCTGACGGGAATCAGGGTAGCATGATTAATGAAAGAGTGCAACCGACAAATCATCCATATCTAATAATGGTTGGAATTATAATGGGTGTCCTGATGGGCGCTCTTGACAATCTTATTGTGACAACTGCAATGCCAGCCATAGTCGGCGCCTTGCACCAGCCCAATGGTCTTGCACTCCTGATTGGTGCTTATATTACTTCATCCGCGGTCGGGATGGTCATATTCGGGAAGCTTTCTGACCACTTCAGTAAGAGAATAATTCTTCTGCTAACATTAGCAATCTTCATCACAGGTTCAATCCTGGCGGGATTAAGCCTGAATCTACCAGAATTGATTGCGTTCAGGGCAGTTCAGGGACTTGGAAGTGGGGGGTTTCTACCTGTGGGACTTGCTGTGATAGCAGTAGTTCTCCCACCAGCTGCGCGTGCTAAATTGACAGGCGCAGTAACAAGTTTCATTGGGATTGCCATTGTGGTTGGTCCTGAAATTGGAGCATTCATCGTTGATGCAACAAGCTGGAGATGGGTTTTTTACGTGAATATCCCGTTCGGTATAGTCTCCTTCATTCTTGTATGGTTTTTACTGAGTCCACTCAGACCCATTTCCCGTGGAAAGTTTGATTATTTAGGCTCCATTCTTCTTGCCTCATGGGTATCACTTCTGACATTCCCCTTAATAGAAATTGCATATTCTGGATGGTCTCTGAGAAACCCATGGACTGTTGCCTTTTTTGCATCCGCCGTGATGCTATTGGCTTTTTTCTTGCTGGTTGAAATGCATATTGCCGAAGAGCCTGTAATACCTCTCAGAATGTTTAGGCATAAAACAATAATTTCTGACAGTTTTCTTAGTTTCTTTCGTGGCGGGATTCTTTTTTCCCTTAGTACATTCATCGCCATATTTGTAACGGAGGTTCTTTTCGGAACAGCAGATATGCTCAGGAACGTTCTGTATGCTTTCGTCGTTCCTATGGTGATAGGGTCAATACTCGGAGGGGTTTTATTGTCAAAGCTATCCTACAGGTTTTTTTGCATTATAGGAACGATTTGCATGGCACTTGGTTTTCTCCCACTTTTGAAAATATCACCGAGTACACAACCTTACATATTTGTGGGGCCATTCCCTGTCTTAGGCTTAGTGGAGGGGCTGATCCCCATAGGATTTGGTGTTGGCTTTACAATGGCAGCCACAACTCTTTCTGCACAATACTCAGCGGAACCGCGAGATATTGGAGCGTCGAGTTCTATCGTACAATTTATGGGCAATATTGGAGGAAGTATTATTCTCTCTATCCTGACGGCATTCATCTATTCCAGATATAAAGAATTAGACTTGATGAGCCATGTGACTTCTACGAATCCTGTCAAATATGGAATTAATGCCATAGCTATGTCTTCCGCCATACAGGAATCTTTCCTCATTCTGTTCATTCTGTCTTTATTCACTATAATTTCGGCATTCTTCATCTATGGTCGTCTTCCACACACGTCTCGCGAATTTAAAGATAAAACCCAGCAACCATAGACATAACTGGTGTTTTGCTGTAGCTAATGCATTCGGGTTTACACATTACATATTGGACTTGGTTACACCTATAATGAAGTCCGGTCGGGCCCATAAATATAACTTTTTAATACAATTATACTTTTAAAAGTTCAAAAATTTGTACTCATACTGTATTTTCAAAGGAAAATTGGCTGATTATAATCCAAAACAATGTTTATTAAACATGCGATAATAAGTATATTATGAGCCAAGAAGTCCAAATGGATATTAAAGATGTAAGATTCACTGTGGAAAAACATCTTAGGGATTTGGGTATAGAAGGACAGATCAGAATAGCATCCGCAAAATTTAATCAGGGTTATTGGGATGTTGTTGTTGTCTATTCAAGAGACATAGAAGTTGTGGACAAAAAACAAAAGACAGGCATAATTGCCGTACTGGTGATAAATGATACAACCAGAAAAGTTGAGTCATTCAAGGAGAACCCAACATAAGGAGCTTTTCATATGGGATTGATCATCGATCAGATTGAGATAAGTGGTACAATTAAAAGTGTTAAGATCCCCGCACTGATAGATTCTGGAGCTGAAGGAAACTATATTAATGCTGTGTTACCCAATGGAATTAGACCAGAACAACTTGGAATTGTATCTTATGGAGAAATTCCCATTTCAATTCCAGGATCATCGTCCAGGGAACTACACAATGCTTTGACATTTGCAAATCTAACAGTGAACGGGATTATGTTTTCTGAACCAGAATTTATAATTCTTGAAAATATTGATTTTCCAGCCATAATTGGGGTGGAAATTCTTCAAATAATTGGCTTGAAACTGGACTTCAGGTCTGATACTATGAGGTTCTGAAGTCCTAATTGTTCTTAAAAAACAAAAATATATAGATTACTGGTTAATTCCATCTACGAAATAATCACATCGATTATTTTTTATGCGGGAAGCATTTTAGAGATGATAAGTAAAAATGATAGGTGTAAGGTAATGAGCAAAGTGTCATTAGTGTATCACCATGGGAAGGCAGCCGGATTGTTAATAGTTGCTTTATTTACATTTTCTGGATTCATAATGTCATTTATATTACCGGGCATAATTTACCCTGGTGAATCTCATGCACAGTACCTTTCAGATGTCGAATTATTTCTACCACTGATAGAATTATCTTTTTTCCTTGGCGGCTTAACCATATCTTTTAGGATCAAGAAAAAGGAAGTTCCCAGAAGAATAGTTGGCAACAGATATACATCGCCAAATGTAAGGATAGAGATCAGGATTCCAGAGGATACATATCAGAATATCCAGAATATCGACCCAATCAAGAATCTAGAGGAAAAACTGGATTATTACAGGAATTCTGCTGAAGGGGATTCAAAAATTTATCCTGAACTGGCCAAACGGCTTTTAACTCTGTCAATTATGTACAGAAATATTGATATTAAAAAATCCAGATTGTACAGAGAGGAGGCAATGAAAATATTAAACAGAAAGGATTATCCTGAAAACCCAGAAGGAGAGAAAGTGAGAAACTTTGCAAAATAATTGTAGCATAGGTAGAAAAAATGGAAAATAAAAGAGATTTCAAGTATTTTGTTATTTCTGTAGCATTCGCAGCGTTTCTAATAATAGCAGGTGGCTTTGGAATTTTCTGCTTTATCTTATTTATGCGTAGTAATTTCTTGGCTTTTCAGATCACATCTTTTGCAATGGCCGCCCCGAGCATGTATATACTTTATCGTAGAAAACATAAAACAGAGAATTTAAAGAAAATTTATAAGTAGCTTTCTTCAATAATATGAAAATGGAGTGAGGCATGAATTATGAATAAAAATATATATAAATCTATAATTTCCTATTTAATAGGTATAACATTTTTATATGTTTCCATCCTTCTATCACATTATGTTAAGTATAATGGTCATTTTCTATCAGCATTTCCTTTAATTCTTCCAATTGTATTTGCATTAGTATTATTCGGAGTTTCTGTTCTGTTCATTTTTGATAGGAGCTACCCATGGTTTTTCAGAACAGGAATAATGAGTCTCACCGGTGGTTCTACGGTATTTATTTTTGGGATAATATCGTTTATGTTCAACGTCAGTGCAGTGATCTGGGCGGGTTCTGTGGGTATTGGTGTTCTATTTATTTTGGCAGCTATTGTTAGACTGATTATCCAGGGAGGTTTAAGTGAATATAAAAAAGGTACAAATTAGGTTAATGTTTTTCAGTAATAATATTATAAAAGCTATTACGAAAAACAGTACTTCTCATGAGGAGGCGTGTATAACTGGAGATACAGTTACAGGAGTAAATTTGTATTTCGGTGTTCCTGTCTCGTCATCCAGTTCTGCGTCCACAACATAGTTTATGTCAGCATTATGCATATACGAAAAGACAACTCCAGGGATCACATCTTCGGTAATCCTTGCTGCTATTTCAAGCTGCCCCACCCTGGACTTCAGCAGAACCATGCTCCCCTCACTCACACCATATTTCTTTGCATCAACTGGATTGATCCACAGTGTAGGAATATACTTCTGCATTCCTGGAATCCTGTTTATGACCTCATCGGTGTTATACCTTGTAACGGTTCTTCCAGTTGAGAGTATCAGATCACTGCTTTCTTCCTTTGCCACAACAGGAATAAATTTCGCCTTTCCGTCCGGCAATGAGAATTTTTCGCTGTACAGATGGAGCTCACCATTCGGGTATCTTGAATTTTTGGAATAGTCCTTTACATCACTTATATTCACCCCCGAATATATCTTGGAAACCTTTTTCATCTCTTCAAAATTTGCTTCCGGTGAGGTTTCAAAAGTAAAACCTGCCTTTTTGGCAATTCTTGCAAGAATTTCACCGTCAGGCAATGCCTCTCCTGGTGGGTCAACTGCCTTGAATCTCCACTTTACAAGTCTGTCAAGACTGGTAACAGAACCGTCCTTCTCTGCCCATGCGGCAGCCGGCAGTACTATATGGGCATAATCTGTATTCTCTGTCATGAATATATCCTCAACAACAACCAGTTCTAGGGATTTAAGAAAATTCTCTATTCTCTTCTTGTCTGGCAGGCTTCTTACTGGATTGTACCCCATGAGGAACAGCGCCTTTATCTTTCCCTCATTTCCGTAGAATGCTTCTGGTATGTTTGTCCCCTTGCAGATTGGCGGTTTGAATCCCCATACCTTGGATAATTCAGTGCTGTTTGCATCGTTCAATGGGCCATTTGGGAATATATCCGGTTTTATCAAATCCCCGGAACTTTGAACGTTTGTCTGTCCTCTATAAACTACAATGCCTGTTCCCTCCTTTCCTATGTTACCGGTTAACAGCACGAGGTCTATGTAGGACTTAATGCCCTTTGTCCCGGTTGACTGGGTCAGCCCGAGACCCCATGAAAAAATGGTTTTTCCTCCAGAAACGAGATCGGCAAATTGCTTTATGGTTTCTTTTGGAATACCTGTTTTCTCCTCTGCAAGTTCAAGAGTATACGATGCAACCGTTGATTTATATGATTCAAAATCATCTGTTCTTGCAGTTATAAAGTTATTGTTAACACGGTTATTCTGTATGAGATAGTTTCCAACCGCATTGAAAAGAAATATATCCGTGCGAGGCTTTATCTTTATATGGACATCTGCAAAAACGTCTGTTCTGGTGGTTCTTGGGTCTATGACTATAATCTTGGCACCATTTTGCTTTGCCTCTACAAAATACTGTGATAGCACCGGATGGCTATCTGTGATAGATTCCCCAGCAATAACAATTACATCTGCTTTTGGAATTTCAGTAACGGATGTTGCACCTGCTCCTATGCCCACCATTTCCTTTAGTGCCTTTGCTGAGGGATCATGGCAAACTCTGGCACATGAATCCACATTGTTTGTGCCCAGTGCCCTTCCCAGTTTCTGGAACAGGTAAACCTCCTCAAGGGTGTTCTGGCAACCTCCATAAAATGCAACCGAATCAGGACCATATTTTCCCTGTATTTCTTTGATTTTTTTCACAACAAGATCTAAAGCACTATCCCAGTCTGTTCTCTCCAGATTGCCTTTATTCCTCACAAGTGGGTAGTATATTCTATCCCACATGGTCAGAGCCTCGTGGGCAGCCGCGCCCTTACCACATATATGGCCATGACTGACAACATGTTCAGGAGTAGGTTTCACAGCAGTAATTATGTTGTTGACAGGCAATAGTTCTAATCCGCATCCGACACCGCAAAAGGGGCATATAGACTTCATATGTTATCAATTAATGAGACTATTTAACGTTGTGCATTTCATTGAATAGATTTACATTTAGAGATAATAAAAGGTCATTTTATGAGTTGATATGTAATATTCTAATGTTGAAATAAATTACCCTAATGCATAGTTTACCCGTAAAAATAATAAAAAATAATTAATTGCAAAATTATATATAGATAGATAATAGCTATCATAATACTATGAGTAAAGTTGTTGCCAAATATATAGAGATGCCAAAAAGAAATATTAAGGATTTCTGGACTAATGATAAAATAAACCATATAAGAAAACTATCAAATTCACCGGAGGCGTCTGAAATTTTTATTAAAAATGATGATAGTTTGCGTATTCTGGACAGAATTGATTTTAACATTAATCGTTTTGCTTATATCCCTGAGGCAGGTGCAACAACTGAGTCTTCTCTGGCAGGGTATGATCTTTCAATCCCGGTCTATCTGGGTGATATGTCCTACGGTGCCTTAAGTGGCAATCCAAATATTGCCATAGCAAGAACTGCTGAAATAACCAGAACAATGGCTGGCACCGGAGAAGGGGGGCTTTATGGATCCGTTGCAGATACAAAGAGGATATTTGTCCAGTGGGCATCTGCCAGATTTGGTGTAAGTTTCGATGAACTGAAATCCGGTGCCGGAATAGTAATAAAGATAGGGCAGGGTGCTAAACCCGGAATAGGGGGGCACTTGCCGGGCAGTAAAGTAACACGTGACATCTCAATAGCCAGAAAAATTCCCGAGGGAATTGATGCAATTTCACCTGCACCACATCATGATATATACTCCATAGAGGATCTTGCACAGCGTATAGAAGCATTGAAAATAATGTCAGGAAAACCTGTATATGTCAAGGTGGCCGCAACCAACTATATTCCTTATATAGTCACAGGCATAGCCAGATCCGGTGCGGCAGGAGTAATTATAGATGGACACGGTGCTGGAACAGGGGCTGCGCCGGTAACAGTAAGGGATAGTCTCGGAATACCTGTAGAAATGGCTGTTGCCTCATCACATAATATACTTACTAGGGAAGGTTTAAGAGAAAATTTCAGTATAATTGCTGCCGGGCGTGTTGCCGATTCCACCGACGCCATGAAGTTATACGCCCTGGGGGCAGATGTGGTGAGCCTGGGAACATCCGCACTGCTGGCAATGGGATGTGTTATGGTACGAAAGTGCAATCTCGGATACTGCCCTGCAGCACTGACCAACAGGGCAGACAATAAAACCTTAATGGACATTGATTTTGGAATACAGCATACAGTTAATTTTGTTAATGGCTTTAAAACAGAAGTAGCACAGATGATGTCTGCTCTTGGAATAAAAAACATGAAGGAACTTGTAGGCAACAAGAGTCTCCTTCATGGAGAAGGGCTTTCCAGAAATACATTGAAGGTACTGGGAATCGACTCTGCATCATCCATAAATTTAAATTTTAAACAGGGCACATTCAATCCAGATAAAAAGTACATCAATGAACTGATAGTTAAAGGTGAACCTGTAATAAGCAGTATGGGAAGCAATGCGCCCCCAGATGTGGCGTTGCCTTCGAGGATAATAGACTGGTTGAGGCTTGATGGCGCACAGGTCACCAGGCCATCCATAGACCCCTACAGGGAGGATATAAATCTTAATTTCTGTTTGTGCGGGGGTTCTATAAACATATCAATGCCGGTAATCATCAAGGTCAGCGATGCTGATATGGAAATAAAAAATGCACTTTCCTGGGCTGCCATGTTCACCGGCACAATGGTAATAGACGATGACCCGGGGAAGGAGTTCAGAAGTATTGCTATGACTGGAAGCAGTATTTACAAATATAAAAAGCATAGTTACTCTACCGGCAGAACCCTGAACTATACAATGGATGGCTTTGTCATAAGGAATGATTCTGATATGGAAATAAACATAGCATCACTGGATCAGGAATTAAAAAGTAAAGGAGTACGTGAAAATTATGATATTCTTGGAGAAATCGATTATTTCAGGAATACAGGGGATATAGTTAAATATCTTGCGCTGGGTTGCGATTCTATCATAATTTCTTACAGGGTATTCCAGGAAGGATTGAATAACAGCTCCAGTAATATCAGGGAAAAAGCTGTGAACTTCCTAATTGGAATTAAAAAGGAAATTGCCTTGATTTCAGGAGCAATGGGAATAGCCAATTTACAGTATTCCATTGTTGGAAATACCGAATTGTTGAGGGCTATAAATCTTGACAATAATGTGGCAAGAAAAATAAATGTTGCGGAGGC
>JAKADL010000038.1 GCA_021820565.1 Thermoplasmata archaeon | reverse complement strand
AGCATTTCCGGATCATGATTTGCTTCGATAGCCATAATATCAGATCCCTGCATGGCATCAAGAAGTTCCCCGTTCATAATCCCGAGATCAGAAACCACCGAAATTTTTATTCCTCTATTGCGTATCACATACACCACGGGGTCTACAGCATCATGGTTAACTGAAACCGGCATGATCGTGAAATTCCCTATTGCCACTTCGCCGTTTATGCCGTATCCCCTGTCCAATCTGATTTTATCAAGAGTTTTATTCCTGGAGTAAACGTCTGCCTTCAATTTTCTTGATATGGCCCTGGCACCGGATGAATGGTCAGAATGCTCATGGCTTATGAATATAGATTTTTCTAAATTTTCTATGCCCAGTTCGGAAGTTTTTTCGGAAAATTTTTTGAGGCTGATGCCGCAATCTATTATGATCAGATCATTTTCATCCCATATTATTGTTGAATTCCCCCGGCTTCCTGAAGAAAGCATATAGAAGTTAAGCATAAAAAGTAAATGCGCTTGCTGTATATTTTTTTATCCAATTTTATTTGTAATTATTGATTTAATTATATTTATATATTTATATAAAATATAGGATACGGCGATTTAAATGGCAGAACTATCAGACAATGCAGAAAAAATTTACAATTCCTTAAAGGCACTTGGAGCTGTTTCAGAGGAGAAACTGAAAACAGCTGATGACATAATGAAAAAAGCATCATTGGGAAAGGGGCTCATCAATGCAGGACTCAAAGAATTGATGGACAAAAAAGTAGTTAAAAGAGTTGCCAGACAAAAAAGTGCCGGCTATTTTATTATAAAATGAACGAATCCAGCCGGGGAATTCCGGATGAATACAGTATTTATTTTATAGTAATTGTGTGATAAAACTTATATAGTCACATTTCCTATATTAAATGCGGGATATGGTAACTTTAATACTGAATGTGGACCGTGATAACGACTACGGTATGAAGGCTGGCATAGAGGGACCAGTTACAGGTTATGGTGACTGTTATAATGCAGCATTAAAACTGATTTCAGTAGATCCCGAGGACTCCGATGCCAATGCACTTTTCGGCACGATAAAAGTCTATGAAGAGTTAAAGAGGAAGAATGAGAATGTTGAAATTGCACTTATCACCGGTGATGATGATGTTGGTGCAAAATCAGATGAAATATTAAGCAAACAGCTGGATGATGTTCTCAGCATGGAACATTATGATGATCTGATTTTGGTCTCTGACGGTGCAGAAGATGATTACATTACACCTATTATATCCTCAAGAATCAGGATAAGATATGTAAAACATATACTTGTAAGGCACAATGAAAATATAGAATCTCTTTATTACTACATTATAAGGGGAATCAGGGACAAGAAGATAGCAAGGAAATTTACAATACCTGTGGGATTGCTCCTTCTGAGTTACGGTGTATCGTTATTGGCTTTTACACTATATTATATGGTAATTACAAAATCATATGTACTAAACCCGGGCAGCGGTGCCGTGATGCTGGTTACAATAGTTCTGGGTGCATATTTCGTGAGCCGGGCAGTGGAATTGAACCAGCTTATAGTCAAGCTTGCAGTGAATATGAAGGAATACTCACAGGAGGCAAAAATCTCGCTGCTCTCATACGTTGTTTCCTTCTTCATTGTAATTATAGGAATTGCATACAGCTATGAATCCACGGTAAGAATGGTCCCCATAATGAATAAAATTCTGCTGTTCCTGACAGTTTTTGTCTGGTGGATATTTGCATCGTTCGTTTCAAAGGAGCTTTTTGATGCCTTTGACATTTACATGGAGGAAAGGCATGGCATGTCCAGAATGTGGTACGGAATAGCATTTTCACTCTCAATGACCCTCATATTCTATGGCATGATAAATTACATCAGGTACATAGTGGGGTTCATACCACTTTCAGTAATGACCGTTTATTTTGGATACATCATAGCAGGAATCCTGATCGCACTCTCTGCCTCTGCTGTACACAAATATTTTTCCTCATTGAAGAATAAAAACGGCAACGTGATGGAGATAAAATGAAATTTGAGGACTGGTTTCCTTTTTACTTACAGATTACAGACTCCCTGGGAATAAACAGGACCGAGGATTATAGATCATCGCTTATAATCCATAAACTGATACATAATGATCTTTCTGCCATGGATCCATACAGGGGCAGAAATGCATTTGTAATCGGAAACGGGCCACACTTAAATGACGCTTTAACCACTGTGTCAGGAGGTTATACTATTGTTGCGGATTCTGCAATTGATACTTATACGGAGTCCCTGGGAATCCCTGATATTATAGTGTCTGATATGGACGGAAATATGGATAACATAATTGGGTGCTACAACAGGGGAACAACTGTATTTCTTCATGCACACGGGGACAACATTGAAAAGATATGGAATTATGCAAAATATTTTCCAGATGCCATGGCAACCACACAGAATATTCCCATGGTTAATCTCTATAATTTCGGTGGATTCAGTGACGGAGACCGTGCCGCCTTTCTGGCAGATCATTTAAGTGCAAACAATATAACTCTCGTAGGATTCGATTTTAATCATATCAATAATAAAAATTACTACGACAGCAATTCAGTAGCCAGAAAAAAGCTCAAGCTGGCATGGGCAAAATACCTTTTAACCTACCTTGCCAATTCAAGGGGTAGAAAATTTTCTGAGGGCAGCATTATAGAGATTTAGTTTTCAATTAAAGGCATCAGTTTGCCATTGCTGTAGATAACAGGATTTTTATACAGGTCAACCTGGAGTGAACTCTCTATATCTGCACCTGCACCCATGATTTTAAGCCTTTTTGATCCGTGGCTTTCCCTTATCTGGTTGCAATAATCCTTGATATCAACATTATTCCCCTCAAGTTTGCTTTTGAGCATATTCGCATAAATATAATCCTCATCAGATATACCATCTGGCCTGTTGGAAACAATTATGGACACATTCTCCCTGTCCTTGATGGCATTATATGTGGCAGAGAAATTTATGAATGATGATATATATATGTCTCCAGGATATTCCATAATCTTGAACAGGACCTTTATTCCGTTGGTTGATGTAAATAAAAGCGTTTTCCCCGATAAATCAGTATTCATTATGGCACTGGGGGAATTGCCGTAATTGAATCCGGGAATCCTGATTCCATACCTTTCGCCGCTGGTAAGATAATCGGGATTTTTTGCTTTAAGTTTCCTTGTATCGGTAACTGTCCTGACAGGGATGATTGAAGCAGCCCCTCTGTAAATCATGAGCGGTATTGTTGTAGTGGCCCTGAAAATATCTATTAAAACTTTTGTTGAGTCATCAAAATTTTTTTCCTTTCTCCCATCTATAATGTTAACCTTCATCCTTATAGAATATCCTTTTTATATATGTTACTTTTTATTTTTTTGCATATACAGGAGGAAAAAGATTTTTATTTTATAACCTGATAGTAAACAATATATATGGGCTCAGATTGAATTTATATGAATGGAGCCAGGTCTATCTTAGAGATGCTCAGGCAGTATCATGTTAATCACGTTTTCGGCCTTATCGGGGAAACATCATTTCCCCTGTATTATGAATGGGATAGTTTTGATGGTGTTGAACACATATCCGGAAGGGATGAAAGGAATGTTGCAATAATGGCAGAAGCCTATGCACGTGCCTCCTCCAGACCCGGGGTATGTGAAGTCCCTGGAGTAGGTGCATCCTATACACTGCCTGCAATTGTAGAAGCATACACCAGCGGTACCCCGTTAATAGAAATGTCCAGTGATATAGCCACGGATTCCAGGAAGAAAAATGTTCTGACCGAGTATGATAAAACCATGATGTTTTCAGGCGTAACCAGAAAAGTTATCAATGTGGAAACTCCAGGAGATATACCGAGGATGATGAGATATGGATTCAGGAGTGCAACCACGCCCCCATCCGGCCCGGTTTTTATCAATTTTCCCTTGAACGTATATGGAGAGGGGGTAATGGATAAGGATTTATACGCGGATGAAACATTTTCCAGATTCCCGTCCATCAGGCAGTCATGTGATAACAGCTCCATCGCCATGGCTGCTAAAATGCTGTTTGAAGCAGCCAAACCCGTTATAATATGTGGCCAGGGCGTCCTTTACTCAGGTGCATTTTCCCAGCTGCTTGAACTATCCGAGATGCTCTCCATACCGGTGGGTACAACAATTTCCGGTAAGGGAAGTTTTCCTGAGAATCACCCGCTTTCAATGGGTGTTGTGGGAAGCAGAGGAGGTTCTGAAATATCCAGGAATATTGTTGACTCTGCAGATCTCATATTTTTCATTGGCACCAACACCGATTCCGCATCAACATCATGGTGGAAATCCCCTGACCCGTCAAAACATGTTAAAATAATACACCTCGATAGTGATGTCACACAGCTGGGGAACAACTATAAAATTTCCCTCGGGCTTCTGGGAGATGCCATGGCAATTATTGCAAAAATCAATGAAATTTTGCAGGATATGGCAAAAAAGACAACCAGTGGAAATGAAATATGGGATTCAAGATCCAGATGGGAGTCAGGCATAATCGCCTCCATAAGAAGCACACCCTATGTGAATCCCGTCAAATTTATAAAATCATTGATGAAGTACGATGATAAGTTCGGCATTATCACCGCGGATCCGGGTATAGGCGCAATTTACGCCTCCGCATTTTACAGGGTACAGAAATCAGGAAGAAAATTCCTGTTCAATTACTCTGCAGGGGGTCTCGGTTTCGGGCTACCTGCGGCAATCGGGGCATACTATGCCGGCAAATCCACAACGGTATGCCTTACATCGGACGGCAGCATGGGATTCGTGCAGGGAGAGCTGGAAACAGTTGCAAGGTACAATATACCACTGAAGATCTTCCTCTTCAACAACAGGTCATTCGGCTGGATAAGGGCCACAATGGTTTCAGATTATGGCAGGGTTCTCAATGGAACGGATTTTTATGATACAAAATACCGCAATATTGCACAGGCTTATTCAATGGAATATATACATATAGAAAAGGATTCTGATATTGAAACAAAAATGAGAGAAGCATTTTCTGACCAATCCCCGATGATCATAGAAGTAAATGTACTTCCAGAGGATAAACTGATTCCGCCTGTTCCGGAGTGGAAACATATCTCGGATAATAATACCCGGCCATGGATGGGATAAAGTTTCCCAGATTCATGCGCATGCTCAATTTCACTGATCTTGGAATATAACAGCACCCTCACCATGAAGTTCAATGAAATCGATGGAAAACAATATCTGAATGCATCATGAAATAATAATAAA
The DNA here is from genome assembly GCA_021820565.1 of Thermoplasmata archaeon. Taxonomy (GTDB): domain Archaea; phylum Thermoplasmatota; class Thermoplasmata; order Thermoplasmatales; family Thermoplasmataceae; genus Ferroplasma. Next base: position 7,327 of record JAKADL010000038.1, on the reverse strand, counting down.
AAGAAAATATTAAAAATGAGTTAGAAATACGGTATAATTGAAGGTGTAATGAATGGTCGCAGTCAAAACAATGGTTGAGGGTGGAAAAGCAACAACGGGCCCGCCTCTGGGTCCTGCTCTCGGTCCCCTGGGATTGAACCTGGGTCAGGTTATAAAGGATATAAATGAAAAAACAAAATCATTTGCAGGGATGCAGGTTCCTGTAACTGTTAATGTTGTAGATCCATCTACAAAAAAATATGAGATTATAATAGGAGTACCACCCACTTCAGCATTGCTGAAAAAGGAGGCAGGAATCGAGAAAGGGTCCGGCAAGAACAAGGAATCATATGCCGGAAACCTGACAATGGATCAGGTAAAGAAGGTTGCGGAATCCAAAAAATCCGCTTTACTTTCATATAATATGAAAGGAGCTGTCCTTGAAGTTCTTGGCACAGCGCTTTCACTGGGAATAACAGTGGATGGGAAGAACGCTGCTGAAGTACAGCAGAAAATCAAGGCCGGCGAAATAGAAGTCGGTGAGAAGTAATGGCAAACAGTATTATTGAAGATATTAAAAAAATAAAGGAATCAAAGAAGAGAAAGTTCGAGGAAAGTATTGAAGTCGGTATAAATCTCAAGGATGTGGATATGGCCGATCCCAAGAACAGGATAAATGAGGAAATTATCCTGCCAGCGGGCAGAGGCAAGGACATAAAGGTCGGCGTCATAGCCAGCGAGGAAATGCGTCTCAAGGCCAAAAATGCAGATTTTACATATTCGGTGGAAGATTTGAACAACTTCTCTGATGATAAAAAGGCATTCAAGAAAGTTGCGAAGGGCATTGACTTTTTTGTGGCAGAATCTACCCTGATGGGTAATATAGGTAAAAACCTGGGTATAATTCTGGGTCCAAGGGGCAAAATGCCTAAACCACTGGCTCCAGGGCAGGATCCAACCGCTGTTATTGAGAGTTTAAAGAAAAGTGTAAGGGCCAGAAGCAGGGACAAAATCACTTTTCATATCCCGGTGGGCACCAGGTCAATGACCGATGATGATTTGTACACAAATATCAATACAGTGATGAAGAGAGTAATATCTCACCTTGACAAGGGCAAGGGAAACATATTATCTGCCTACATTAAGAGTACCATGGGTAGCGCAGTTGAAATTAATTTAGGTGATATAGAATGAGAGAGCCAGCACAGTGGAAGGTTGATTCAGTCAATTCCATAGCAGAAGAAATAAATGAAAGCCCAGTATCTGCCATAATAAGCATAAGCGGATTGAGGAATAAAGAGTTCCAGAAAATAAGAAATAATGTAAGGGGCCAGGTAAAGATACAGGTGTTCAGGGCAAGATTGCTCAGGCTCGCACTGGAAAAATCCAGCAAGAAGGGTATAAAAGGATTGAGTGAGTATACAAAGGGGCAGGTGGCACTGATAACCACATCGGAATCACCGAAAAAGGTTTATGATACACTTGTCTCAATGAGAACGAAAGCAGCAGCACGTGGCGGCGAGAAGGCCGAGGAGGATATAATAATAGAGCCCAAGGAAACATCCTTTCCGCCTGGTCCAATGATATCTATATTCCAGAAGGTAGGAATACCTGCTGGAATTGAAAAAGGCAAGATAGTAATTAAAAGCGAGGTTACCCTGGTTAAGAAAGGGGAGGCGATATCCAAGGACAAGGCACAGGTTTTAGAGAAACTGGAAATACTTCCTGTTACAGTAGGCCTGGATATGATAGCCGCATACAGTGATGGACTTGTATATACACTTGATGCCCTTTCAATTACCATGGAACAGATCATCTCTGATATGGCAGGGGCATTCCTGAAGGCAAAGGCACTGGCATTGAAGACAGACTTCCTTGTACCTGAAATTATTCCGGAATTAATGTCCCGGGCATACTTTGAGGCACAGAGCCTTGCTTTCGCTACAAACTTTGTCGATGAAAAGAATATAGATATTTTTATAAGGAAAGCTGTAATAAACGCTACAACTCTAAATTCATTAATAAATAAGGATTTAAATAATGAAAGCATAGAGAATGAAAACCCTGAAAAGGAAAGCAAGACAGAGGAAAAGAAAGATGAAGGATCTGAAGACGACGCAGCAGCGGGTCTTGGATCTTTATTTGGATGAGGTGACAAAATGGAATATATATATGGAGCTTTACTGCTTCACTCAGCAGGAAAAGAAATAGATGAAGAGAACCTTAAAAAGGTTTTGACCGATGCAGGAGTAAGTGCAGATGATGCAAGACTCAAATCATTGCTTGAAAGCATGAAGAACGTCAATATAGAGGAAGTTCTAAAGAACGCCTCAGCAGCACCTGTTGCAGCAGCACCTGCAAAGGAAGAAAAGAAGGAAGAGAAAAAGAAAGAAGAAAAGAAGGAAGAGAAGAAAGACGATTCCGATGCAGATGCAATGGCCGGATTGAGCTCTCTTTTCGGATAAATTATTTTTTAATTTTAGATTTTTATGGGTTTTTATAATATTTTGTGGATTCTTTTAAAGTATGTTATTCCAATTGCAATTCTGATTTATTCTATTGTTAAGTTCAATCCATTTTTTATTATGGTAGGCATATTATGGCTGCTGGCAACCCTGGTTGTTTCATTGATAAACTTCAGTATAAAAAGCAATTTTGTAAAAGGATAAATATAGGTTTACTGGATTAATTTCAATTCAACGATTTTGTCATAAACCTCTTTCGCGTGTTCTTTGGGGCTAACCTTTGGATATACGTAAACTATTTTCCCATCCTTGATTATGTAAGTAACCCTCTTTGCAGTTGCAAGGCCCATAACACCATATTTTTTTACAATATCTTTCTGCTTATCGCTCAACAATGTGAAGTTCAGGTTGAACTTATCCTGGAATTTCTTGTGGGATTCGCTGGAATCAACGCTCACACCAAGCACTTTTATTCCTTTATCCTTAAACATATCTATGTTATCCCGGAAGTTTTTTGCTTCCATTGTGCATCCCGGGGTATTATCCTTAGGGTAAAAATAAAGCACAACAACTTCATCCTTAAAATCAGAAAGCCTGACCTTTGTTCCATCCTGATCAACTGTCTCAAAATCCGGTGCCGTATCTCCTATATTCAATGTCTCCATAATAATATATATGAAATTTATAAATAAGCATTTTGTTATTCAAAAGCATCTAAAAACCTTTCCTGATTATCCGGAATTTCAAAGTTCCTTCATTATTTTATCATTGAGGTAATGCAGTATTTTCACAGCTTCCCCCTTTCTGGACAGCATTGTGTTACCTGCATCATCATTTGCTTCCCCTATGGCAATATACAAACCACCCTTATTTTTTATGAAAACCATATCCCCTTTCCTGATTTCAGGGTCCATTTCCACTATGCCGGGGGCAAAGAGGTTGGACCCGTTGATTATATGTGGCACAGCCCCATCATCTACCGTAACTGTACGGGTTTTAACCTTTAGATAATTAATCAGGTACAGTGTGGGAATACCATTATAAAATATGGGTTTTCCACCGAAGTAATAAATTTCACTCTTTTTGTTGGCCTCTATCTCAATATCGGACATTGATGTACCATCTATGTTCAATCCCTGAAGTTTCTGGATAAAATTTTTATAATCTTTTCTGGATAATATATGTCGAGACATTTTTATATTATCCCCTTTAGTTTTTTAAGCTGTTCGTTGACATTCTGGTTATTTACCATATCTTCCATGTATTCATATATTCTTTTACCAAGGAGTATCTGATTCTCTGAAAATAGCCATTCTTCGTCGTTGCCTATAGCTCTGAGGAATGCATAGTAAATAGACTTCTCTATATCGTTATGCATATTTTTTCTGCCAAAATTTATTGAATCTGATTTTCCATAGTTGAAATAATAGGTCAGGAGATTTATCAAATATTTTGAGTTTTCCGACCACGGGTCTATAATTTTGGATGCCAGTGATTTTTTGCTGTTGAGCAATTTGGCATTCTCAATGACCTCCAGTGGATTTCCCTTCAAGGATTTAATTTCAGAATCACTGAGATTGTACAGGAGTTTAATTATTTCCGATTTGTACTGTGGAAACAGGAATTCAAGGACCTTTCTCTGGCTAGGGGAATCAAGGACAAATCCCTTTGATCCTATCTTTTCACCTATAAACGGCCTTAATTTTGGATCAAATTCAAGTTTGTCAATGAACTCATTCAGGGTATACTGCTTTGAATCAATAATATAATAATTGTTTTTCAGGGCATAATTAATTTTATCTTTTCTTATATGTGACATAAGCTGTTTTGTTGTTAATCTTTTCTGGATAAATTCATTTATTATTTCCGGGCTATCCGGTATAAAGTCCATATAATCGGACTTTATAATAAAAGGAATACCGGGCAGAAGCATATGCTTCAGCATTATATGCACTATATTGCCATCGAAATCCTCGTACACATCAAATGCCTGGTCGTATACCTTGACCATAATCTTATTTCCTGCAGTTCCTATGACAATATTACTATCATTTTTTATATAGGGGACATTCTCTTCCTTAAGAATATCTTCAATTAAATTCAAATCTATTTTATCCTTGCATGTTGCAGTGAAATAATTTTTTGTGGAATATACCTTCATTTTCTTTAGTTTTACCAGGTTGGTAAACGCCAGAAGCCTGTATATATCATTATCATAGTTCTGGACACCTGATATTACAAGCTCATCCGCATTACCCCTCTTGCAGTAATTAACGGATCCATAGTTAGTTTTTATTACACCCATCAGAGGGGCTTTCTCATTTTCAAGAATTTTATAGGTTTCAGATATCCCGGCAAGAAACTGGTCTGCCGAGTTATGATATTTTCCAAAATTCCCAGACTCCTTCATTTTCTCTATTTTTTTAGCATATCCCTTTATGGGGCACATGAAGCAACTATCGGTGCAAGCAGGTAAAATTGCCTCAGGCGCTTCAAAAAATTTTTTGATATTTTCGATAAATGCTTTTTCTGATTCTTTAGAGTTTGATTTTATTATCATGACTTATCTAGATTTCTTATTGCCTCTGCCTTGACCGTTACCGGGATTGGCACCATAGATTCAATTAACTGAACTGTAACCTCTTCCTTTGCCGCATCTATAGCGGTTATTTTTGCCCTTTCACCCTTGAATGGCCCCTCAACTATCTCTATAAGAGATCCCATTTCCAGGCCTGTGACTGCCGGCTTTGGTGTAAGGTATTTTTCAATTTCAGATATGTTTATGTCTCCTGTTACAAATCCCTTGAAACCTCTGATTGATTTTGAAAGTACCTCTACCCTGTCAGCATGCATGGTTTCTATGAAGAAGTACCCTTTAATTTCATATGGAGACATAATTGCCATAACCTCATTCTCAGCATTTATATTTCTTATTTTTCTTTCTTCCCTGTCACGTTCGGCATGGTTTGACAGGTCAATTGCTATATCCAGTTCCTTTCCTATTGTGCACTTTGCAATTTTAATTACAGGTCCCAGAACTACTTTAAAGCTCTTCACATAACTGTTGATTCCATCTTCAGATTTTATGGACAAAGTAGCATCAAGTTCATCACCCTCATAACCACCGATAGGTGTATCTATCTCGAGGCCGAGGTCCCTGCTTTTATTTCCATCCAGCTCAAATTCATAATCTATCTCGCTACTGTCTCTGGATAAAATATAATTCTCTTTGAGTTTTAATTTCCACTCTATGGACGGGTCCTTTAATTTCATTGAAGTATTTATTTTTACATTGAATTTTCTTTTTGAAGGCTGTATATTCTTTACAACTATACTTAAAGGGATAATTTTCTCCCTATCATCTTTTTCATCTAATTTCTTGATACGCTTATCGCAAGCTGCTTTGATAATATCGGAAATATCCGATGTTAACCAGTCATATTCCATCATTGATTCCACCTAAAACACTATCTGCATTATATAATATATAATAAACCCTATTAAACCTAAGAGTACAATACCTGATCCGGCTATTAGGACAACCTTAGTATATTCATTTCCGTTTGGTTTCTTGGCCATTTTCAGGATACGTGCATACTTACCCTTGCCTATGCCCTGAAATTTTCGTTCAATTTTTTCCTGTTGTTCAACCAGGCGGTCTTCTATACTTTTGTCCATTAATATAGATAAGATAAACATAAAATAAAATCTTTTCTAAATTATTATTTTTGTAATAGTCCATTTATTTAATTTTATTTCCCCCTGGCATGTCATTTATACGTCCAGGTTCTGGTGAATATCTGGTTCTCTGAATGATGATTAAAGCCATTGCTGATTATTAATTTAAGCTCACATTCATAGTTTATTACTGCAGCTGGGCGTTCTTCTTTGATGGTTTCCATATCAATTCTACCGGATTCGGATCTGATAAATATTGAGAATGCCACAGAATCCAGGAATTGGAATGAGACAAAAAATGCCGGGATAAGTTGGTAGATAACCACAACTTCATAGCATATGAAGATCTGAATATTGCAAATATGCTTAAGAACCATAAGCTGGCTAAAAGCATAGCAGATGCTTCATGGGGTGAACTTATAAATAATACTATTTACAAGGCTGAGAGGGCCGGTAAATACTGTATTAAGGTAAACCCAAGAAATACATCCAGAACATGCTCTTATTGTGGTAATATAATAGAGGATCAATCTCTTGATGACAGGGAGTACCATTGCAGCAAGTGTGGTCTTACCGTGGACAGGGATGACAATGCAGCAGTGAATGTATTGAATGCAGGATTCAAGAAGATATTCAATACGTTTATTATAGGAAGAAAACCAATAAAGAGCAAACATAGAAGAAGAGTACCCACGGACTGTGGGGAATTCATGCCCGTGGAGGAACTGGCCAATACCTTAAGGCAAGCCAGTCCCATAGAAGCGGGAAGCCCCATGCGTTAGCTTGGGGAGGAAGTCACTAAAATGAGGTTATGATAATATTAATTTATTTTTTGTTGATAGAACGGGCCTTATCAACCCGAACGGAGAATAAAAAAATTATTAGCTTATATTTAGTTCGTAATTCATTTATTAAAAGATATTATATCATTGAAATTACCTGTATGGTTAAAATCTAACAATTGGTTTGATTATTGTAGTTAATATCTATTAATGATAATTTCTACTAGGCAAATTTTTATAATAAAAACATAAACTTTCTAGATAATAATTATAATGCTGATTTAAAATAAGAACAATTAAAAAATAAAATTTGTAAGGCAAAGCTGCCTTTCACATGGAGGTGATCCATCCGCAGGTTCCCCTACGGATACCTTGTTACGACTTAACCCTCCTCACCGACATCAGATTTGATTTAACCCTCTC
>JAKADL010000037.1 GCA_021820565.1 Thermoplasmata archaeon | reverse complement strand
TATCATGCGGGAAAATGCCGACGAACTGGCGAAAATGGTTACAATTGAACATGGAAAGACATTCAAGGAATCCCAGGGAGAGGTAATGAGAGCCATAGAGAATGTTGAGGCAGCATGTTCCTCAACGTATAATATCATGGGAAGGAATAGTAAAAATATTGCCGGAGGAATTGATGAGGAACTTTTCAGGGTTCCCATGGGGGTCTTTGCAGCAATAGCACCGTTCAATTTTCCCATTATGGTGGCATTCTGGTTTATTCCATACGCAGTAGGGCTTGGCAATACAATAATTGTTAAGCCATCCGAGAAAACACCGCTGACACTGCAAAAAACTATCGATCTATTTGAACAGGCAGGTTTTCCTCCAGGAGTAATCAGTATAGTGAATGGTTCAGTCAATACTGTCAATGCACTTTTGAATAACAAAAAAATATCCGGAGTGAGTTTTGTGGGTTCCACTGGAGCTGCCAGGTATATAGTATCAACAGCGGCTAACAACCATAAAAGAGCCCAGGCAGGAGCCTCCGCCAAAAACTATGAACTGGTGATGCCGGACGCAGATCTGGATAAGGTTGTACCGCATCTTATCTCATCTTTTTACGGAAATGCAGGTGAACGTTGCCTTGCCGGGTCTGTTTTAGTAACTTTGCCGGAAAATCATAAAAAACTTGTTGAAAAATTCAAAATCGAGGCAGAAAAGCTTAAACTCGGTTATGGTCTGGACGATAATGTGACACTGGGGCCATTGATAAGGTCAGAACACAGAGAGAGGGTTCTGACATATATCGATTCAGGCATCAGTGAAGGGGCCAATTTAAGTCTTGACGGACGGAAGTTCAGCCCGGGAAAATACTCTTCCGGATATTTCCTCGGTCCTTCCATATTTGATGGTGCCACACCAGATATGAAAATAGTCAGGGAAGAAATATTCGGTCCGGTAGCCAGCGTGGTTGAGGCTAAAAACATCGATGATGCCATAGAAATCATAAATAAAAGCCAGTACGGAAATGCATCGACTATCTTTACAAAATCCGGTGAATACGCAGAAAAATATATAGAGGGCGTACAGGCCGGAAATATAGGGGTAAATATAGGTGTCGCTGCACCTATTGCATTTTATCCTTTTGCCGGCTATAAAGATTCCTTCTTCGGGGATCTGCATGCTCAGGGTGGACCTGACCATGTAATGTTCTATACAGACAGCAAGGTGGTAATAAAGAGATGGTGAAAATGGAAATGAATAAAAAGGAGGTGGAATAAATGAGTTTAGAAATAGATTTTGAAGGAGTGAAATTTGAAAACCCATTCTGGGTTGGGTCTGGACCGACCAGCGGAACTGCGGATAAAATAATACAGGCCCTGAAAGCCGGTTGGGGTGGAGTTGTCATAAAGACGGTTGGTGATACCATTGTCAGAAAAGGTGTAAGGCCCATGTACTCAGCTATGAGAAGCCAGAGCAAGGAGCTAATGGTCTTTGAAAATATCGAGCTGATTACAGAGGATAACCTTGATACCTGGGATAAGTACATAAAGAAGGTAAATGCTGAGGTCCCACATGCCCCCATAATATTCAGTATAATGGGGTCTTCTGATATTTCTGAGTGGGCGAAACTTGCACACTGGGCCGAGGATCATGGAGCCGACCTTATTGAACTCAATTTCGGATGCCCGCACGGTGAGCCGGAAAAGAGGTCAGGTGCCTATATTTCACAGCATCCCGACCTGGTTTATGAATATACCAAGGAGGTTGTGAACTCAGTTGGGGTTCCCATAATTTCCAAGCTATCTCCAAATGTTACAGATATCGCAGATATAGCCAAGAAAGCAGAAAAAGCAGGTGCAAAAGCGGTTTCAGCCATAAATACCATATCGTGCATGATGGGTATAGACATTGAAAGGGAGATGCTTTTACCTCCGGTACACGGTTTCACCACATATGGTGGATTATCAGGGCCGGCGGTTAAGCCCATAGGTTTAAGGGCAGTATCTTCAATTTACAAAAACACTGATCTTACCATAAGTGGAATAGGCGGTATTGAAAACTGGAAGAATGCTATAGAATATATTATGTGCGGGGCAACATCGGTGCAGGTTGTTACAGATACGGTACTGAATGGCTTCAACCAGATAAAAGAATGGACATCCTCCATGGAGGACTATCTCAAAAGGCATAATTACAGCAGCCTGGAGGATATCAAGGGCAAGGTTGTCCAGAATATAAAGGAATACAGCTATCTGGAGAATCTTATCTCCCAGAGGGATACGATTGATGAAGAGATAAAGAAAATAAGAGAGGTTTAAAGGGTGAAGAAATGAGTGAAAGCAATATTGTTAAAATTGGAATGATACAGATGGGTTCTGTGCCGGAAAAGCAGGAAAACATTGAGAAGGCCATTTTGCTGGCTGATGAGGCCGTTGATCAGAAGGCAGATTTCATTGTGTACAATGAGCTGTTTACCACACCCTATTTTCCTGCCGAGGAAAACACAAAATATTTCAGTTATGCAGAGAGGGATGATGGTGAAACAGTACAGATCTTCAAGAAATATGCAAAGGAACATAAGGTCGGTATTATGCCCACCATATTTGAGGAGGACAAGGTTGTGCGCGGCATCTTCTACGATACCGCAATATTTATTGACAAGAAAGGTGAAGTGATGGGTAAGTACAGGAAAATACATCTTCCCCAGCTCAACGGCTATTATGAAAAGTATTATTTCCATCCGGGGAGCGGTTACCCGGTATTCCAGCAGGATGATTATAAGATAGGTACTGTTATATGTTATGACAGGCATTTCCAGGAAGGCCCGAGAATTCTTGCCTTAAAGGGTGCTGATATAGTATTTGTCCCCACAACTACCAATTTTTACCCGGAAACATGGGAACTTGAAATCAGGGCACATGCTGCCTTCAATACCATGTTCGTTGTAGGTGTTAACAGAACACCGGAGGATTTCGGTGGAAGCAAGATAAAATATCTCGGTAAAAGCCTTATTGCAGGCCCGTCAGGTGAGGTGATCCATCAGATGACCGATAAGGAGGGTGTATCGGTTGTTGATGTGGATATCGGCCTGATAAGGGCGAGAAGAGAAAAGGCACCGTTCCTTGCCGACAGGAAAGTGATTGCCTACGGGGAACTGGTGGAAAACGACATCGGAAACATATATTATGACGAAGAAAGGAGTTGAATAAAAAATGGGTGATAAAGTAGATATTGATAACGGCCAGGTTTTCCTGGATAAAGAGACGAAGGTAAATGATTATTTGTGGAATCCCGATTTCAATCCTGTTCCAAAGGATTTGAGAAAATGGGGGGCCAGTTCATTTGCCAGTCTCTGGTTTGCGATGGCCGTGATTGTCCCTACATGGACACTGGCAACAATAGGGCTGGCTCTGGGCCTTGACTGGACACAGGTTATAGTCTATATGTTCCTGGGAAATCTGATTATATTAATACCTACTATAATACAGTCACACGGTGGTGCAAGATACGGTGTAGCCGAACCACAGCTCACAAGAAGCAGATGGGGCATTTATGGTGCACAGATACCATCCTGGATCAGGAGCATAATATCAATGGGATGGTGGGGAATTGAATCGTTTATTATTGCAGAGGCCGCAACCTACATATATCTGGTAACTGCAAGGGCCTCATCACTCAGTTCGCTTGTCACAGAAGTGGGTCCAGGAACACTTCCTAAGTATTTCCCGCTGGTATTCTGGTCAATATTCGCCATTGTGATTGTAGCACAGTTACTCATATTCTACATATCACCTCCTGTAAAAGGACAGAAGCCCTTGAGGATAATGGCCAAGGTTGCTGCTCCTATTATGGTTATCAGCTTTGTTATAATGTTTTACCTGTTCATGTCCGCGGGGAAATTTGATTTTACCCCGATCACAACATATAATAAGGGAGGCGCTTCCCTTTTGGTTCAGTTTGCCTTTATAAATTCCAACGTAGCATACTGGGCAACAATGGCAGTAAGCATGCCAGATTATACTAAATATGCGAAATCCCAGTTCTCACAGACAATGGGTCAGATTCCAATGCCATTCATCATGATGGCCGTGGGTGCAATGGCATTACTCGGTGCAGGTGCATCCATAAGTGCGGGATGGCTTCACGTCTCCTCAGCAGCAGGATTTTTCAATTACGATCCTCTTGAACTGATGGCATTGTATTTCCCGGCTTACTATTCGGTTCCACTGCTGGTTGCCGTCATAATAGGAACATTCTCTGTAAATGTATTTGCCAATTCCATAGCACCCGGTTATGATATAGCCAACACATATCCTAAAAGATTGACATGGTTCAGGGGCATACTTATAGGCGTAGTCATCAGTATATTGCTGGGGGCTTATACAGCCTACAGTACCAGTGTTTATACATATGTTGATGGCTGGTTGCTGGCATACGGAGCGCTTCTGGGCATGGTAGAAGGTATAATTGTATTCGATTATGCAATAATGAGGCATTTTAAATTGAATATAAAAGATCTTTTCCAGATGAAGGGTGTTTACACATTCTTCCATGGCTTCAATCCTGCCCCCATAATAAGCGGCATAATAGCGGTAGTTGTAACCTATATTTATGAATGGGGCATATCGAAGGCATACATATTCCAGTTATTCTATGACAACTCATGGATAACAGCCTTCTTCATTGCCGGAATACTTGATTTGATATTGAACGTGGTCTGGATTATTCCGAAATATGCAAAATCCCAGACAGGAAGCCTGAAAGATGGATATGTGGACCCTGAAACAAGCAGGCTTTTCGATCTGAAAGAAAGCGCAGGGCCGGAGGCAACTGGAAAGAAATAATACCTTATAAAATCCGGTTATTCAGGATAAAATGAAATCCAGATGAATTATCAAATATTTATAAAATTTATTTAATTATTAAAAGCAAATAAAAATGTGATCTATGAACTACACAGCACAGCTGAATGGAGGAATGTAGAATTATTGCCACGTTACATAGGTCGGAATACGGTGAAATGAATGGCTCAAGATATTGACAGGGTTGACGTTACGGATTACGATTCCAGGGATGGTTACGTTGAATTGAATAAATCCTTTCCAGAGAGCAAAACTCTATGGAATGCTGATTTTCAGCCCACCCCATTTAAAAATAGAACATGGGGTGCCTGGACATACTTTGCTATATGGTTCGGTATGGCAGTGGAAGTTGAATCATGGAGCCTTGTATCTGTTGGATTCGATTTTGGATTAAACTGGTTCTGGTCGATTCTTTCCGTCTTCATCGGCAATATTGCTGTGTTGGTGCCGATATTGATCATAGGGCACGGCGGTGCTAAATATGGAATGCCTGAAACCTCCCTGACCAGAAGCAGATGGGGAACCTATGGAACCTTTATACCATCATTTGCAAGAGGACTCATAGGGGCCGGCTGGTGGGGTATAGATACCTGGATAATAACTGAAAGTTTTGCGGGCATGTATATTGATGCTACCGGATTGAAACCTGAACTCATGAAACTCGTCGCAGTGGGGAATGCAACGCCATTTACAATAGCATCCATGGTACCCGGGGTATTCATAGCAGTATTCGTGTCCACTATAATCGCCAGACTTGTAATTCTTTATTTTGCTCCGCCAAGGCACGGACAGACACTATTAAAAAAGCTGTCATGGGTAGTACCATTTATCGCATTCATCGGTCTGGTTCTCGTGTTTGCCGTCAACGGCAGCAGTGTAGGCTGGGACTTCACACCGGTTTTCCAGATTAAAACCACTGTTTCAGGATCAACGTTCATTTATTTCTTCATTGCCCTGGTGAATGCACAGATATCATTCTGGGCAACCATGGGTATAAGCATGCCTGATTACACCAGATATGCGAAATCCCAGAAATCGGCAATAAGAGGTCAGATAACCCTTCCTTTCATGATGCTCGGTATCGGCTTCATGGCTATCCTTACAGCAGGAGTTACCATAGTAAAGTACCATACAGCAATTTACGATCCGGTGTTGCTGGCAACAATTTCACTTCCATCATATTTGCTATATGTTACCCTGTTCCTCCTCATGCTGGGAGTGCTTGTTGTCAACATATTTGCAGATACAGTAGGTCCGGGATATGATTTCTCAAATATATATCCGAAACTCATACCGTGGTTCGGCGGAGTACTCATTGTAGTGGCGATTGCAGCTGCCCTGCAATCATGGAGTTTTTATGCCAGTGCCGGGGCATATGTAGAAACCTGGCTTGATGGTTATGGAGCTATACTGGGTGCCGTGGAAGGAGTACTTATCTTCGATTACGTTATTATCAGGAGATTCAAATTCGAGGCTGTGGACAGTTTTCTCCCAGGCGGGCGTTTTAAATACTATAAAGGTTTTAATCCCGCTGCGGTAATCGCTTTTGTTGTATCTCTTATACTTGTATATCCCCCATCATCATATCTTCCTGTGTCGTTCTCACTGTATCCTTACCAATCGTGGGTCTATCAGGGTTCCTGGATTTTTACTATTATATTTTCAGGCATAATCTATATTATTATGATGAAATACTGGATTATCCCGAAATATCAGCCGGAATTAAAGGGGGGGCTTTTACATGGATATATAGCCGATGATACAAAAAAGATATTTCAGGAGGAGGGAACAGAATGATCATAAAAAATGCCAGAACATTTCCGGGAAATAACATAATAGATATCAGGATAGATGGTGGAAAAGTAAGCAAAGATGCTTCAGATAGTTTCACTGTTGATGCAGGCAAAAATATTGTAATACCGTCATTTTCTGAATTGCACATACATCTTGACTCTGTTTTCATCATGAGTCCTACCTTGATAAACAGAAGTGGTACCCTGGAGGAGGGCATAGCCCTGTGGGATGAATATAAAAAACATTCTTTAAATGCTGATGAGTTGAATATCAGGGTCAGAAAGGCACTGGAACTTTTACTGTCAAACGGTGTTACAAGGGTACGTACAAATGTAGATGTTTCCGATCCTGATCTCACAGCCCTGAAGGAATTGATCAGAATAAAGAAGGAATTCACAGATATTGACCTGCAGATTACAGCATTTCCTCAGCATGGAATGTATACAGATAAGATGAATATGGAGCTGCTGGAAAGGGCCATAGAACTCGGTGCAGATAATGTAGGCCTGGCCCCCCATCTGGAGGATACATTTGAGGATGGCATAAAATCCGTAAAATCAGCCTACGATCTTGCAGAAAAATACCATAAAAATATAGATGGCCACATAGATGAAACGGATGATCCGGAATCAAGATTTATAGAATACCTGGCAAAAGAAAAAATCAGAAGAAATTTCACAGGCAGTGTTGCAGCAGGCCATCTTACCGCAATGCATTCATATAACAACCAGTATGCAAATAAGGTAATAAAATTGATTTCCCGGGCAAAAATAAACGTAGTTTCAAATCCACTTATCAATATGCATCTCCAGGGGCGTTATGACTCATACCCGAGAATAAGGGGAATAACCAGAATCAAGGAAATGCTTGATTACAAGGTCAACGTGGCTCTGGGCGAGGACTGCATAATGGACCCGTGGTATCCCATGGGAAGCGGAGACCCGCTGGATGCGCTCTTTATGGCATTGCATGCAGAGCCACTGATGGCTCCGCCATATCTTGAAAATTCCATGAACATGCTTACTTACAATGCGGCCAGTGCATTCGGTGTAAGAAATTATGGATACTCTGAAGGAGATGAGGGGGATTTTATAATTACCGACACACAGAATCCAGTGGAAATAGTACAGTACAGGCACAAAAGGCTTGTTGTCAGGAGAGGAAGACTTGTAAATGAGGTGAACAAATGAGTGATATGTTGATAAAAAATGGGAAGATTTGTTTAGCAGATGGAGTAATAGAAAAGGATCTTTATATCAAGGATGGAAAGGTTGAAAAGATAGGCAGTTTGAACGATCAGGCCGATGAAATAATAGATGCATCTGGAAAGTTGATTCTACCTGGATTGATAGACGGGCATACACATATGGAATTCCCGTTCATGTCCGAGATGACTGCGGATGACTTTTTTTATGGAACCCGGGCAGCCCTTGGGGGCGGTGTTACTACCATAGTAGATTTTATAACTCCCGCAAAGGGCCAGAATCCAATGGAGGCATATAAGGAATGGAGAAATAAAGCCGATCCCAAGGTAGTGTCGGATTACGGACTTCATTGCATATTAAGAAGTGGTGGAAGGGAATCCCTGGACTCAGTGAAGCCCTTGATTGATGAGGGGGTTATCTCTTTCAAACTGTTCATGGCATATAAGAATGAACTCTTGCTGGATGATGAATCATTGTACGATGCAATCAGGGAAATCACAAAATACAATGGTGTTATCGCCATCCATGCTGAAAACGGTGCTATTGTGGACAAATTAACAGATGAGCTGCTGAAGGAGAAAAAGACATCTCCTGTGTATCATTATTACTCCAGGCCAGAAATTGTGGAAATAGAGGCTGCCAACCGTATAGCAACCATAGCTTCCATAGTGGGGAAGGCAGTGAAAATGTATATGGTCCACACATCAACATATGAGGCGGTTGATATATTCCGCAGATACAGGGAAATGGGTTATCATTTTTACAACGAGACAACCCCGAACTATCTCACAAATGATTATACAGTATTCGAGGGGAAATATGGCTACAGATACGTAATGAGCCCGCCGTTCAGAACACAGGATGAAATAAAACAACTATGGAGCAGGGTTTCAAACAACGAGATACTCGTAGTGGGCAGTGATCACTGCGTATATTCAGACCAGCAGAAGAAGAGACACGGCAGTACTGTACCGCCTTTCAATGAGATACCGAACGGAACACCGGGGACGGAAACCATACTTCCCTTATTATTCACGTATGGAGTTTTAAAGGAAAAGATAACACTTCCACAGCTTGTTTCCATGACCAGCAGAAATAATGCTGCATTATTCGGACTAAAAAGCAAAGGAAATCTGTTGCCAGGATATGATGCTGATCTTGCTATAGTCGACCCAAAGAAGAAGTTTAAAGTTTCGGCTAAGATGCTCCACAGCAATATTGATTATTCCATATTTGAAGGGGAGGAACTGCAGGGATTCCCAGATATTACAGTACTACGGGGGGAAAAGGCAATGGAGGATGGGCAGATCTTGATTAAGGCTGGCCAGGGTAAATATATAAGAGGTGAAACATATAATTTTGATACGGAGGTGAACTGAACGAATAATGAAAATGGGTTATTTCATATAAAAGGATGGTCTGTTATTGATTCCCTGGCATTTATATCATTTGCCCTGGGAATATTTCTTGGTGCATATATTTTCGGTATGGCATCAATTGCAACAACATGGGTTACGATACCTGTATTTCTACGTTCTCTACTGCTTGCATGGGCACCATTATGGGAAATTATAGGAATAGGTATAGCGGGGCCCTTATCAGATAAGATAGGGCGTAAACACGTATTCTATATAACCATGGCACTTTATGGAATAGGTGCAATCGGTATAGTATTCAGCTATTCCTATTATCTAGTTTTACTGTTTCTAGCCATATTACTGCTTGGCGGGGGTGGAGAAATGAACACTATCCTTGCATTTTCCCAGGAAATCATGCCAACAAAACACAGGAGCACTGCCATGTTACTGGAATTGAATTTCATACCACTGGGTGGACTTGTGCTAGCAGGCATAGCGTTCTCCACAGCTTATTATTCGATTATATTTGAAAGAGAAATGATAGGCATTACAATAATACTGGTTGTGATTATTTTAATAATTACCAGAAGATACTTACCGGAAAGCTTTTTATGGCTTGCAAGTAAGGGTAAAGAAAAACAGGCAAAGGAAGACGCAATCAAGTATTATGGCCAAGAAGGATATCTCGAAAGAACAGAACATGATAAGGATTTAAAGGATGCAGAAACTATTACTTCCAACTCGCATATAGGTTTAAAACTCTTTGCAACCATAACAACGGCGTTCGCAGGCACAACAGGCTTCGGATTGATAGCTTATGTTCTCGGGCCCACATTTTTCCCTTCTATGACTGCACTTATACTCCTTGTATCGGATGCTGCTGCCTTTGTAGTAGGGTTTGTGGGTTTCTTTGGTGAGAAGATTGGTAGAAGGCAGATGCTATTATGGGGATATGTCTTTTCCCTTGTCTTCACCGTTATAATCTATGTTACCCTCGGGACATGGACAAAATACCTGATTTTATTCTGGTTCTTTGTTATTGCTTTAAATGCCTTTATACAGCTCGGATATATGGCAGAAGATACTTTAAAATCAGAGGTATGGTCTACCAAAACCAGGGGTTCCATTACTGCACTTGTCAGATTCCTGGGCATTGGGCTTTATATCCCCACTATCTACCTTACAGCATCATATACATTAAGCCAGTATATACTATTTAACATAATAGTGTGGATAATAGGATCTGCAGGTGCTATCGCATGGTTTATCTTCGGAAAGGAAACTGGAAAAGGAATACCCATTGAGATGGCTGATTAATTTTTATCTAAATATATCTAGAATTGAAATAAATTTAAATATAATTTTGCTACTTTTAATTGGATTATTGAAATTGCCTATTTCTCATAAAATATCTATAATATAATATCTTCAGCACGGAAGATATACTATTTTGGCCAAAATACAAATATTTGATTATTGGCAGGCAATGCAATATATAAATAGGATATAAAAATGATTACTTATGGTAGAGCCATATGAAACTAAAACCAAAGCAGGCAAAATCGAGGAAAGAATTTATGTTGACTCCGGGAAATTTATAAGATATTCTTATAGGGATGAAACCACCGGCAAAATAACAAAGGATAAACTCATACTTATAGGCAATAATAAAATTGCATATTTTCTTATTCCAATGGGAAATAAAGACCTTGCAATTAATGCGGAATTCGACTTGAACTCTTCAGTAAAAGACGGGGAATCAGTGAAAAAACTTATTGATATACTATCGAAGATATAACTTGATTATACCTGAAAATTCAGTCCCAACTTCATTAACTTTGATAATATAATTATTTTACTGTAAATTTATTTCTCTTTCCCGGGACTTCTTTCCCTCGCCTCAATTATAATATTTTCCAGCATTTTCTTAATCTTATCTATGCCTTCTTCATCACCCTTCTTACGCAGATAAAATGCCTGCCTTATTATCTCTATAATAGGATGGCCAATTTCCCTTATTAACTCTTTAAGAACTGTATAATCTTCTATATCTGTAAATACATTTATGTAAGGAAATTCACGGTCAATCGCATCAAAAATAGCCTGATCCCTGACCTCTTCATTGAGATCCAGAACATTGCCAACAAATTTTTTTCCTTTCTCCGTAAGTGAATAATACTTCTTTCCGTTGCGCATGTTGAACGTAATAAAATTATCTGTCATAAGATGGTTGAGTACCGGTATCAGGGCACCGTTGGAGATGTTTTTTCCTGTTGCCGAATTATAAAGCTGTTTTGATAGCCCGTAACCTGTCATTTCTTTGAGATTGAGTATGTAGAGTATACGCAGGGAGTAATCATTCATATGAATCAATTCCACCAATGTTAAAAAATTTATGGATTCTTTCTGGAATCCTCTTTATTTTCTGACTTTTTATCATTCTTCTTTTTCTCTATTCTCCTTGTTTTCTTTTTAGAGTGCACTGCAATGGCCCCGATAGAAATAAGTATTATAATTATTAATGCCGTCAATCCAGCATAAAGTGGCTCCACCATTGTATTTTCTACCTGTTGTGTTGTGGTGGGTACAATTTTCTGGTTATAAGTGTAAACCCTGTCAAAGGTCTCTGCTGTGTTGTTGAAATGATACTCAACCAGCATCTGTACCGGATAATTCCCGGATGGTGCTGATGACGTATCCACTACATAGGTGATAGTGATGCTCTCCCCTGGTTTTATCTGCGCAAAGGTTACGTTGTTCGCAGTGAGTGCTCCTAATGGATTGGATGATGATATGTGTATTGATATTATGCTAGGTGATAGCATGTTTATCTGGATATCCTCATATGTCTTATTTCCCGTATCATTCAGATAAAATATCATTATCTGTTTTTTTGTATTTGATACAAGTGCCTTTTTAAGGATAGATATGGATAACCCCTTCTTTCCATTACTGTGTATAAATGTATTCAGGGTATATGTGCTGTTGTTAACATGCAGGTAAATCGGTGCATCTCCTGTAACGTTGTCTGCATTGATATAAAATGTGAAATTCAGCAATTTTCCCTGTGGATAATATGCTATGGAATACTGCACGGGGGATACAATTCTGTAATAGTCTGAAGTTACATTTACATTAACATCCCTCATTGCAGAGGTACCAGTATTTTCTGTATATGCCGTGAGTTTTACGAATTTCTCATTCTGGTATATTACAGGTGGATTTGTTGTATATGAGATAAGTCCTATCTGTGGTTGCCCCACTGGAATTGTAAATGTTGTATTCCCAGATATTGTTGTATTGCTGTATGTTAAATTTTCATCATAATACTGATATTTGCTTTCCTTGCTTATATTTACAAGCTGCATAATTGTGTAGGAATGCCCCTGCTGTATTTCTGGTATAATGTTATAAGTCCTTACATCTGAATTCGGCCCGCTGATGTATGTATATGAAAGCGGGGACTTATACGCAGAAAGATTCAGTGACACGTTTGCATCAGTCATTGTTACATAGGAAGTGAATGTGACATAAAGTGGAATTCCATTGCTTCCCGGAGCCGG
>JAKADL010000036.1 GCA_021820565.1 Thermoplasmata archaeon | reverse complement strand
CAACGGCTCGTACTCGTTGGTCGCAACCGATAATAATAGCATAATTCACTGTAATTTTACCGTTAATGGAAAGGCCATAGATATAGCAATGAAATTTCCAAGCGTTTACCAGGTGGATTTCAGGGAATCAGGATTACACGAACATTGCCCATATTCTGTGAGTATTAATGGATCTATCAGGAAAACAGATAATGATTCCCTTGATTATACTGTGCCAAACGGTACCTATTCTTATACTGCAAGGGCACATGACTATAAATGGATTTCAGGAATTATCAGAGTAGATGGCACATCTGAAATTGTGAATTTGACATTTATAAGGCAAGTATACCATATAGAGATTTCTGAGAGTGGTTTGCCAGGTGGTACATTCTGGAATGTTAACATAACGAAAGATCACTCGCTTAACGCTACAAACATTACCTTGAGCCTTTCAAATGCTACATATCATTACACTGTCACGACTTCCAACAAAGATTACTGTCCCGATATACCAGCGGGCACGTTGAAAGTCAACGGAGTTTCTTTAGATGTCCATATAGTATTCATGAGACTTTATAAAGTAAAATTTGTTGAAACCGGATTGCCACCTGGCACTGTGTGGTATCTAAATTTTTCAAACGGTGAATCCTACCATTCCAGTAGCAGTAGCATTATGCTTAAACTACACAACGGCACGTATGATTATATCATAAGCACATCAAATGGAAACCTGACAGGGGCCAGCCAGGGTACATTAAAAGTTGATGGATCAGGGATTGAAGTCCATGTGGAAGCTGTTAAACCAGAATCCGGCTTTTCCCTGGAAGATGGATACATAGTGATAGGATCGGCAATAGCTATTTTAGCTGGTATTATTTCATTATTGATTATTAAGGGCAAAAAAATCAGAAAATAACTCTATAAATTTTCTTGTATTCCTTTAAAAATAAAGCAAATATTAATTAAAGCGTATTTCCATAGCAGACATATGGCATACAGAATATATATTGAACCAAGGGACGGGATAAAACCATTGATTCGCATAATAAATAGGTCAAGACATTTTGTTTATATAAATTCTTATCTGCTTGATGACCAGAGAATACTGAAAGCTGTAAGTGAAGCTGTGAAGAAAAAACTTGACGTAAGATTGATGGTGGATGGGCGGCCATATGGTATAAATGGAGATGACGGTACACATGCAGAAATAGATGACCTGAAAAAAACAGGTGCAAGGATTAAAATTGCACCTGAGAGATTTGAGAAACCGAATGTTTTTGACCATGCAAAATACATAGTGACTGATAGATTTGCAGAGGTTGGTACACCGAATTTTACCGAGGCAGGATTTTCTAAAAATAGGGAATATTTTACTGTAACGGGAAGCAGAAAAATCATAGCTGCTCTGAAAAAAATATTTATTTCTGACTTTGAAGAGAAAGTTGCAGGGGAAATGCCCAGAAAGTATCTGATTGTATCCCCCGGCTCAGAATCTGCATTAAATGAGTTTATTTCAAACGAAAAGAAAATTGTTATAGAAACAGAGGAAATGGGTGATGATAAAGAGATATTGCAGGCACTCATGGATAAGGGAAGAAAGGCAAGAGTCATAGTTCCTGACACGATTTCATCACCGGATGCTGCGAATATTAAATTGTTGAAAAAACATGGAGTAAAGGTGAGATATATGCCGGCGGAAAAACTCTATATGCATGCCAAGATGATTGCTGGAAAGAAAGCATTTATAGGATCTGAAAATTTTACGAAATCCAGTTTAAATAGGAATAGGGAAACTGGAATAGTAATTAACGGCTTTTTTTCAGTATCGAAATTAAAAAACACATTTTCCTCCGACTGGAGAAAAGCATCCAGGAGCATAAAGAATGCAAGATCGCATGCTTTAAAAAATGGAAGAAAGAAGAACGCCAGGAATTCCATTAGATAAAATTATTTTATATCAATGATGTCCTGATAGTACACTGTAAATTTTTCATCATTGTTATCAATTATCATTCTGTTTGAATAGGCTTTTTCGATCTCACCAGAAACTTGCCCGGTGTTTTTGACGTCCACTGCAACATTGCCTTCCACAGGGATTTCCTTAATTTGATTAATTTCTTCTCTCCCGATGATAACAGGAGTATAAATTACGTTATTGCCAGAATAAAATTTTAATGGTAAATCCATAATTATAGATTCTTCGTCTACCGCCCTGACAAGCCCGGAATAAGCCATTGTACCGGTTTTTATCAGGTAAATGCTGTCCAGTGTTCCATTTTTAAAAGCATCAAGGAAATTATCATAATCCAGTAATTTTGAAGCATTCATGAAAAACAGATAATAATGAGATATTAATCTATATTTATTTTAATGAATATATTCAGAAAATACTCCAGTATCATGAGAATAGAGGATTTTGAAATTATTGCCCATGTAAGGAATTGATTTATATAAAATAAATTAAAATGTTATAGGAACATAGTCCTGGGCTAGATAATCCTGTATAACTGATGATATTGCCTTCAATTCAAATTTCATTTCCTTTAGTTCTGATCCTATGCCATTTTTTTCGGCATAATTAATGCATGCCACAGGCACGGAACCCTTGTTTTCCAGTTGTTTAATAAGGCCAGTGATTTCTGCATCACCAGAGGCTGCAAGTTTTTCACTGTCTCCAAAGAAAATAACCTTTGTACTTGAACTCAAATGAATGGCCAGATTTAATCCCGTTATTGCCTTTCCTCTGTCTTTCTCTCCGGACAGTATTATGATCAAAATTTTTTTATCCATTCTTACATATGTCATATGTGCATAAATATATGCTGAAATGCATTTAATATTCAATTTAAACTGACGTATAATTCAATTTGCGGAAATTGATAAAATAAACTTTAATACCTAATTATAATAACAAAATATGTGTGAGGATTGCATGGATGAAAAATGTACATGTAGCCAGTGTTATAATTACAGGCATACATCAGCCTGTCCTGTCTGTGGCCATACGATATTTCTTGATTGCTGCCAGGGATTTATCAAACATAATTATGAATTGAAGTTTGATGTCAATCATGATTCCAAATAGTTTTTGATCCTCAGCAACGCATCTTCAGTTCCTTCCTGAAAATGGCCCTGCAATTTACCGGAAAAGGCCCTCAGCATTGGAGATAGCTTTATATTCCATATAGATTGGATTTTTACTGGACTACTTCCTTCCAGACGGGTAGTCTTTGTGCCGGTGAAAGGTCCTTTCAGGTATCTTTCAGTTAATACGAAATTATTACTGTCCTCCTCCAATTTCATTGTGGCCTTTCCGGGAAAAGCAAATTGTACTTTATAAGTGTCCCCGGTTTTCTCTATGCTTCTCGTGCCATGCCAGAATTCGGGGATTCTTTTATAATCATTCAGGAGTTCCCAGATTTTATTCTTATCACACATTACATCTATTTCTCCAGCAAATTCCATTAGTTGACATAATCAATTTATATATGAATTTTCTCGAACAATTCCAAAAATTAATTTTGAAGTTTTCACTTCACGTGCTTTTTGTCCGGTAGAATTGCCATAAGAGCCATGACAGCAACGATAGATATGATGGCCGCGGTAATTATCAGTTTATAATCATAAACTGAAATCGCACTGTTCCCGGGCGTTACAGGTAATTTTGAGAAAGTCACATTTATATTTTCTGAGGTGCCGTTGATGTTGAAAGTGCCATTATTTTCTGAAATTGAATATCCGGCAACACCAGGAACCTCATAGTTATATGAACCATTGGAAAGCAGAAAAACTATGGTGTTACTGCTTGATTTCATCGCTGTACCGTTGACTACAACATTCCATTCTATTCCATTTGCGAGCCCGGTCTCATTGAAATTAACGATAAACACGTGCTTTGCTTCCAGTGTATATACATTATCCGCATAGAAGGTATAAGTCTCATGGAATATTTCCTGGCCAGATTCAGCAAACAGTTTAAATGAGTAGGTTCCCGGTACCAGTGTAAGATTTATAGCTCCTCCAGTGAAATTAAACATGGCACCGTTCAGGGTAACGTATCCTGCTGCTATTCTGGCATTAAAATTCAGCATGGATAGACTGGTTACATTATAAAGCTCTCCCAATGCCCCAGACCCTGACTCTAAATTAACGGCGGGAATTCCATCATATGATGTGTGAACTTCTGTTATATTGCAGGTGCCTTCGGCAGTATCTGAACCGTGATTATAGGCATCTTCAATAGCCTGATAATTATGGCCATTCCAGTATTGCATAAACATTGTGATGTTTACATTTACAGCTTTAGTTTGAGTTCCATCACCAGGGCCCCCAAGAATTAAACCTGCATCAACTGGCAGATTATTTGAAAGTAATGTGCTTCCATCAACAATAAAACCATAATTCTGGGACACTTTTCCGGCAAATGTGAAATTTAATGTGTCATATGTAACCCAGCCGTTTCCAGTATTATACTGCATATTTACATGGGGATATCCTGCCTCCATGAATGATGTGCTCCTTAACTCTAAGGTAGAATAACTGAATTCGCTAAACTGGCCATAGTTCGCCTCATAAACGTAATAATTTCCATTCTTTGAACTCTGTATTCCTCCATTTCCGGATATAGAACTTTTATACATCACGGAACTGCTTGTTGTGAAATTCCATACATTATCAATTAAAGCTATCTGTTTGCTGGATGTATTTATCAGTGCCACATTCTGAACCCAGTATGTATAATTTTCACCGTAGAGATTGAAACGGTAAATCAAATTAAGCTGAATTCCTGCGTTACTGGGGCATTGTGCTATGGATGAATTATATGTGGTTAAATTGCTTATAATGATAGTCCCCTCAAATGAAGTGCTATTGAAATAATAACCATCACCGGATGAATTGATACCGTAATCCGCTATGCCCATTGGTGCCGGTTCTTTATTATAATATGAACCGGGATTAACAACATCCGTAGCAATATTACTGCCTTGAACTGTAGAAGAATCAGCGTAGGCGACTGATACCATCGACACAACCAGTATCAGTACAAGTGCCAGTGATAGATATTTTAGCATTGCTTTTATTAACATATCTGGGTATAAATATGTTTACCATGAGGGACCAATACTTCTCTCAATTAAGTTAATTTAATATTGCATTTAATCTTATCATTTTCATGGATGAAGTAGTTGTAACCAGGCAAGGCAGAATAACGATAATATCCATAAATCGCCCTGAAGTTAGAAATGCTGTAAACTATAAAACGTCAAAAATGCTGGAAAAGGCCATGAAAGAATTCAATGAAGACGGTGAACAGCATATTGCTATTATAACAGGGGAAAAAGGAAATTTTTCTGCCGGTGCCGATTTATCTGATGCCGAAAAAATGAGCGGTGAAGTGCTGAATGAAAATGGCCCCATGGGATTTACTAGAGTGGTTTTCCAAAAACCGGTGATAGCTGCCATAGAGGGATACTGTGTTGCAGGGGGCCTGGAAATGGCACTGACTGCGGATATACGTGTGGCCGGGAAGTCTTCAAAGCTGGGATTCCTGGAAAGACGTTTCGGTGTTCCACTTATAGACGGTGGCACACAGAGACTCTCATACATAATCGGCACCGGAAGGGCACTGGACATGATTTTGACAGGCAAGCTTATTTCTGGCGAGGAGGCTTACCAGATGGGGCTGGTAAATTATGTTACTGAAAACGGTCAGGCTATGGAAAAAGCTTTGGAAATTGCTATGCTTATAGATTCGTTTCCATGGACTACAGTAATAAATGACAGAAATTCACTTATTCAGGGAATATATGGACCATTAAACAGTGGATTGAGAATAGAGGCAGAGTTCGGTAAAAAAACCATTGATAGCGGTGCCGTACAGGAGGGCGCGAAAAAATTTCTTGCCGGATCCGGCCGCCATGGAAAACGCATTTAAAAAATATAATTTTAACCTGAAAGCGAGAAGTCTCCTTCCGTGAATAGGGGAGATGGAAGCATAACTCTTATAATTAATAAATAAAGAAAAAACTTATAGGTACGGACTGTGCCGAATATATGCCCGTGGAGGAACTAACCAATACCTTGGGCAAGTTAGTCCCGTAGAAGCGGGAATCTCCATGCCTCAGCCCGGTGATGATGTCAGATTCAGAGATGGTCTTCTATTCCGGCAGCGTATTTTCCAAGTGCTATACTCCCGGAATAATCATATGACCTGTTCAATTCCAAAATGCTTGCTTCTATAGACCCCTCTGCATGAATCATGCCCGCAAGGTATAGTGCGCCGAAGGATGATATAAATTCACGGAGGGTCTGGAATAATTTAACCCGGTCAAGTGTTTCGCTTTTATCTCTGGCTGTGAGAAATTTTAATAATATTTTTTCCTCATCGGAATTGCCAAAATCTTCATATGAGGGCATTGTTGCAACCATTCCGCCGGCTATATCAACTATATTTTTTATTACTTCTGTATAGTTTTCATTGGCAAACAGTTTTCCAACGTTGGTATACACTATATTCGGAATAGCCAGTTTAGATGATTTATCATAACTGCATTTATAAGCCGCTGCTATTGCATTTGCCTTCAGGGTTTCTTTGTATTTTATTAGCACTGAAAGATTCCTTCTTATGTTGGATTTCCCTGCCACCCCATTATATTCTGCTAGCAGTTTGCCAGTCCCTATGAGAAAATCACCCAGAGCGGCCCGATAAGAGAGAGCGGTGAATCTGTGGAATGTTGGAAACATCATAGCAAGGAATCCTGCGAAATCGCATTCCCCGTTTAGGAATATCCTGTCATTTGGTATGAAAACATTATCAAATACTGTTATTGTTTCTACTTCCACATTTTTCCTCCCTATTACTGAGAGTTTATCATTTTGCACTGTTTCTACCTCCTTCAATGGTCGTGCAAACATTGTTATTCCTTTTGTATTCGCAGGTATTGCAAAAGCTACTGCATAATCCTTATCCTCTGCTCCCATGTTCCTAGTGGGTATTACTATGAGTTCATTGGCGGCTATAGACTGGGTAGTATGTGCCTTGGCACCTGATACATATATACCTTCTTTTTCCCGTTTGACTATGTGCACATACATATCAGGATCCTTTTGTTCTGAGGGTTTCAGGGACCTGTCTCCCTTCATATCTGTCTGGGCCAGTGCAAGGCTAAGATCATTTTCAGCAGCATACCTGTAAAATTTCATTACGTTTTCATAATAACTGGTTTGATATTTTTCATCAATTCTTTTTGTTACATACATTAATGCGAAAATAGCATCTGTTCCGATCGCCTTGACAATATTGAACTGCCCTCTACCCAACCTTGTAGTTTCATATATTAGATCATGCCGCTGCATCAGTTCTTCGGTATTTTGCGGGATTCTGTAAAAAGAACTGATATTCCCGAGTTTGTCATCGTTGTAACACGTCATCCCTCTATAATTCTGATCTGCCTGCAAGTCATATATGGAAGAAGCATGATTGACCGGAACTTTCAATGCAAGATGTTCTGCAACGTTTTCAACAAGTTTTCCACGATAATAAACTATTCTTCCGTCATTGAGGCTTTCTCTATATTCATCGGATGAAATAACCATGAACATTTAATATAATATTATTATTTAATTTTCTGATTGGTAACTAAGTATCACTATACTTAATAGATTTCTATACTGCAATTTATGAATTGAGAACATAGATCTGATGAACATTATACAGAGATGAATTTACCATGACAATATTTTTGTATGATATAATATTAACATATCAATGATAACCCGAATAGTGGCTGATAATTTTAAAAGCTTTAAACACTTTGACATAAAATTAGATAAATTCAATGTGTTTATAGGGCCAAACGCTTCTGGAAAGAGCAATTTCTTATCTTTACTACAGTTTATTAGTGATTTTCAAAATATGGGTTTTGAAAATGCGGTTTCGATTCAGGGAGGAGGAGCATATTTAAAATATCTCAATGCTAAAGAAAAGAACATAAGGATTCAAATATATTATAACAATAGAATACACATTCCAATAATATCAAGAAAAACACAAAAAATAACTAATATATCGTCCATAGACAATTTATATGAGATAAATATTGAATATTCTGGAAACAGAATAAAGAACTATTCGGAAAAACTCACTCTTAAAGGATTGCTTAAAGATCGAGAAAAAGATATACCGATAGAAATCACAAATAAGAAACACAAGATCAATTTTGATATACAGGGAAAACAAGAATATGAAGCTATACCAACAATTTTAATGAATAATTTTGTTTTTAAGGATAAATCCATAGCAGATTCGATCGGTCGCATAGGTATTTATGATTTTGATCCAGGGTTGTCCAGAAAAGCAATACCGATAAATGCAAAATATGATTTTGAATCTGATGGTAGTAATTTAACGTTAATATTAAAAAACATAATGGAAAATAAAAATGAGAAGAAAGAATTGATTTCTATAATCAATAGCATATTGAGTTACATTAAGGACATACAGATAGAAAATTTATCTGATAAATCTATTATGTTTAAAAATAAAGAAGAATTTGGAGATAATAAATTCATTATACCGTCATCCTTTATGTCAAGTGGAACAGCCAACGTATACTCCATCATTATTGCCATATTTTTCTCAAAAAATAATATAATAGCAATAGAGGAACCTGAAAAAGGGATGCATATAAATTTGATTTCAAGAATTATTGAACTTATGGTTGAAGCATCAAATAAAAAACAGATTATTATTACAACGCATAATAGTGAAATATTAAAGTTTAGTCCTAGGAAGAGTCTATTTCTGTTTTCGAGGGATAATGATGGATCTTCAAAAATAGTTAAACCTATTGAGATAAAAGAAATAAGAACTTTTTTAAATGATGAAATGGGGATAGATATGTCTGTTTTGTTAGAAGATGGGTTTCTGAACTAAGTGCTTGATACATGATTTATATCTTTGTTGAATGAAATGATGATGAACTCTTTATGAGACATATCCTGAAAGGTAATTTTCATTATAAAGATTTTAAAATAATCCAATACGCGCAAATAAATGTATCCAAGGTTAGTTATTATATAAAACAATGTGCGCAGGCAGGCTATAATTTTATATTTTTGCATGATATGGATGATGCCAAAGATAAAGATAATAGAAAAAAGGAAGTCCAAACCAATTACGGTATTGAGCAGCTTGAATCTATAATAATAGTAATTACCGAAATTGAAAGTTGGTATCTTGCTGGAATCGACTTTAAAAGATTTAAAATTAAAAAAAATAAAATTATTAATACAGAAACTGTAACCAAGGAAGATTTTTACAATATAATAGACAAAACTACTTTAAAGAAGAAATACCCAAATGTCACTAAGTTGACCGAAATTTTGGCATCTTTTAACATGGAACAGGGTAAACAGGAAAACTCAAGCTTTAACGATTTTATAACTAAATTGCAAAGCATTCTATAGTTACTATTTAGCATCATTAAAAGTGCTAATAAAGTATTCTTGAACAACTTTAAATATATTTATATTTTTATTTCTCTATGGAAAAGCATGAATGGTATAAAATCTGGCCAAATTATCTCCCATATACTATCGACTATCCAGATATGAATATATGGAAAATGATGGAAATATCCTCTTCACTTTATGGTTCCAGAGATGCTGTGATATATTATGGAAACCACATAAAGTATGATGATATTGGCAATGACATTAAGAATTTGTCATTGTTCATAAAATCCAAGGAAATCGTGAAAGGTGATAGAATCGGGATAATGATGCAGAATTCACCACAATTCTTAATTTCTTTCTTTGCCGTAGCACGTTCAGGTGCAACAATAGTCCTGATGAGTCCTGCACTGGATTACAGCACTGCTGCTTATATTGTAAAAGAAACAGATATGAAAATGATAATAACAACCTCAGAACTTGCAAAAATTCCGGAGAAACTGCATGCCGAATTCAATATACCGGTTGTCTGTGGTTCCCTCCGTGACTATATTAAAGAACCTGATATTCCTGTCCCGGAATTTGTAATGTCAGAATATCCGATCTCGGGAATACCGTGGAAAGAGGCTATAAAACATAGAGAAGGAGAGATAAAATATAAATCAGAAATGGAGGATGAAGCCCTGATAGCATATACATCCGGCACCACAGGTGTTCCTAAAGGCTGTGTGCATACAAATAAATCTGTAATAGCAAATGCCATGGGAGCTTCTCTCTGGAGAAGATTAACTTCATCGGCCAACGAACTGGGTGCTGCACCGTTCTTCCACGTAACCGGTCTGGCATTTTCAATGCTATCGCCAATATATGCAGGTGCCACCGTGACGATTCTAACCAGATGGAACAGTGAGGCCGCGATTCAGGCCATAGAAAAATATAAAGTAACACATTTTGTTTCAGTTGCACCCATGATAGTTGATCTTCTCAACCAGAAGGATTTAGCAAAAAGGGATTTCTCTTCAATGCGATTTATAGGGGGCGGTGGGGCAGCAATGCCGAAGATACTGGCTGAGAAAATGGAAGAATTATTCCGTATACCCTTTGTGGAGGGCTATGGCATGACAGAGGCCATGGGGCAGACTCACATAAATCCCCCTGAACACAGAAAACTCCAGTGCATAGGCATTCCCCAATTCGGATATGATGCAAAGATAATTTCCACAGAAACGGGTAAGGTTGTAAAAGGAGAAACAGGTGAAATAGTAGTAAGTGGACCTAGTCTATTCAGGGGTTATCTCAACAAACAGGAGGATACCCAAAAGGCGTTTATTACAATAGAAGGCAGAAAATTTCTTAGAACTGGAGACATAGGCTATATGGATGACGAAGGATCGTTTTTTGTTGTGGACAGGGTGAAAAGAATGGTTAACCGTGCCGGATTCAAAGTCTGGCCTGCTGAAATTGATAGCCTAATGCTACACCATCCGCACGTACTTGAAGTCTGTACTGTTGGAACACCGGATCCCAGAACCGGAGAAGAAGTCAAGGCATTCATCGTTCTGAAAGATTCGGGCAAACGTGAAAAGATAAAAGAAATCGAAATAGTGACATGGGCAAAGGAAAACATAGGCGGTTATAAATATCCCCACATAGTTGAATTTACCGATGCACTTCCAAAAACTGCGTCAGGGAAGGTTGACTGGAAAAAATTACAGGATAAGGAAAGAAGCATGTGAATATATATAAAAAAAATTTATTTAAAATAAATTTTTACTGATTTTTAATCTTTCTCGAATCTTGCAGAGATATCTTCCAGTTCTTTTTTGTTTGTTTCAGTTTTCTTTCCCATCCAGAATACTGTTACAAGTGTTGCACCAAAACAGATTGCTGCATATGTCAGGAGCATGCCGGGTACCTTATAATAGGTTAATAATAAGGCTCCACCCAGTATTCCTATTATGCCGGCCACCCTTATTCCACCAACACTGATTCCTTGCCCGATACCCCTGATTTCAGTGGGATATAATTCCGTGGAAAGTGAGTATATTACAGGAATATAAAACGATTGTATAAAACCACCGATCGCCAGGGATATAAGCATCAAAGGAACATTGAAATGTGCATGTGAAGAGAATATTACCATGGATATCAATGCCAGACCCAGTCCTACGGCACCTATAACTATCATCTTTATTCTTCCGAGTATATCCATCAATTTGAAAGCTACTATATTGCCTATTATAACAGGGGTTATCCAGGCACCGGCCGTAAATAAGAGTGCGCTGGATTTCGGAATATGTAGAGATATCAGCAAAATAGGAGTGAGTTCAAGCAGACCGGAAGCGGGAATATTCAATAACATAACGAGGAATAGTGGAACCGTGACTCCCCATATATAAGGCTTCATCAGTTTACTTTCAGGCTCTATATATTTTTCATATTTCGGTAAATTATCCCTGGAAAGTCCTATTTCATCAACAGCCCTTTCTGCCTCAGGAATCCTGTTATGAACTGCCAGCCATCTGGGTGTTTCTGGTAATTTGGTTCTGAGAACTAAACCTATTACTGGGGGAATTACGCCGAGTATGAATAAAACCCTCCACTGGTATGGCCCCAGTGGAACCAGCAAAAATGCTATTATATATGCAACCAGGGCACCAACATTTGCTATAATCCAGAAGAAATCAAAGGACGACCCACGCTTGTCTGGCTCCACAAACTCTGATAATAAGGTAATTGCCGGGACATAATCCGCACCTATTGCGAAACCAACTATAACTCTGAATACTAACAGTGAATCGTAATTCGGGGCAAGCCCTGAAAGCAGTTCGAATATGATAAACAGTAGCAGCGTTAAAATAAAACTTCGTTTCCTGCCTATTTTATCCGATAAGAATCCAAATGAAATCGCACCGAATAATCCCCCGACAAATGTCATGGATCCCAGAAGTCCAAATTCAGGAGTAGTAATTTTTAGTGATGAAATTATACTCGCGGAGGCTCCACCCACAACACTTGTATCGAATATATCTGTGAATGCACCTATTGCCGTTGCGACATACAAGAGTCTTATAAATTTATTGAACAAATTATTGTCGATAATTTTATCCATGGAATGAAATTTGTTACTTATATTTAAACATATTTTTATAGAATAATTTATTTAATTCACAATAGTGGTATATTATTATCTAATGAATATCATGATAAGACTAAAACAGTTATATAAATTCATTAATTTTGCAATTGTTTAAATATAATAACTATATATTTTACTATATACGTATAATATTGAACGATTCAAAGAATAATTTATCATAAATAGCAAAAATATTATATTAAACATAGAATATTGTCTATATTATATCTTGAGATGCATGATAGCTTGTAAAAGTATAAAATGGTATCATTAAATTTGTTAAAATTGAATTTTTATTTTCCACTACTATGTCCAGATTCAAAAACAGTAGCGTTCTTGCCTTTGATGCCGGTTATAAATGACATTATTGCACCTATAACTAGTACCACCATTGAGACCAGAAGGGCAGAGTGTAAGCCAACCACAAATTTAGAAGATACATTGCCCTGCAGCTTATCGATGCCCAGAAACACTTCAAACGTAACATATCTCGGTACCGTGGA
>JAKADL010000035.1 GCA_021820565.1 Thermoplasmata archaeon | reverse complement strand
TATTAAAGCGACCATAAGTTACATGTGGATTTGCTTTGTTCAAAGCCGATAAATGCCAGGTGGTAACGAAAATTATGGTATTATTGACATCAAGGTACAACTGAACGTGAAGTTGTTTTTCAGTATCACCCATGCTGATTAACTAACATCCGGTCATTGTTACATATGAATTTTTTACGGCACGGCAACGCTAACAGGGCAGGGTTATTCCTGATAAAATTAAATAACGAATTGAATATATAGTTTCGGATCCGTGGGGTAGTTAGGATATCCTGCTGGCCTTCGAAGCCGATGACCCGGGTTCAAATCCCGGCGGGTCCGTTCTCGCTTGTTGCATATTCATATAATATCATAAAAAACTTTTATTTATTATTTATCGATAATCCTGAAATGTTCAAATTTTTTAATAATAAAAATAATGGTATTATTATATATGTAATATTATTAATGTTATTAACATTTTCAGTACGTGCAAATAATAATGTAATACTAACAACAATACCATTAATTTCAAAATATTATTTAAATTTCAACAGCATAGAAATAGGTATATTGGCAGCTGTTGCAGTTGGAAGCACGGCTGTGATGAGTGCTTTAATAAATTCAAGACTGTGCCCCGGAAAAAGAAGAAAATTATTTATCTCTTCAATTATAATATATTCAATATTAGAACCTTTATTCTATTTTTCAAATACGTACAGTATATGGTTATTTGTTATATTATCAGGATTTTTCTTCGGATCGGTAATGCCGAATATAATGAGTTCTGCAGGGACTATAAGGGATAAAAAAATACGGGAGAGAACATTAACATTATATACACTTTCATTGAGTGCGAGCCTTGTTGTAGGACCCTTGATAGAGTCATACATATTAGAATATTTCAATTTTTACCAGTTATTTTTATTCTTTATACCTTTTGGAGTTATAGCAGTAGTATTATCATTTAAAATACGATTCCCAGAGGAAAACAAAAATAAAACAAAAAAGAAAATAAATGTTTTTAGAAATCCTGGTTTCAAATTATCTGTTTTCAACAACATATCCTATGATGTACCCTTTGCATTGATATTAACATTCGGAGGAATATTTGCAAGAACAGAGTTCAATGCACCCTACTCATTCGTTGAATTATTGCTTGCTGGTTTCTTCGGACTGTCGTTTTTATCAAGATTTTTTCTATCATACAGACCTACAAAAAAATTGTATAAAACTACAACTGTTTCCATAATTATAACCGTCGCAGGTTTAATAATGATATATTTTTCCAGCAGTTTAATTATTTATTTTATTATTATTTGTTTTCTGGGAATACCTCACGGTTTAACATTTCCAACATCCCTGACAGCATTATCAAGGTCATTTAAGGAAGATGAAATATCAGTTGCAAATACGTATTTCTATGCTTTAATGATGTTCCTTGCGGTTGTTGTTCCTTCTGTTTCAGGACTAATGGTATACTCGGTAGGATTGAGATACACATTCCTCTTATTTGCACTTCCAGTTATTATATTATTTATTTTAATATTATACGAATATAAAAAAATGCCTGAAATAAATAATTAGAGGTTATCCGGTTCACTCATCATCTGCCCCTATTAATGTTTTATAAAAAATAATAGATAAGAGAATAAAGGATATTACCGGAAAATTTTTTATATGCAATTGGTTTATTATAATTATGCTGAAAATATTAATCCTGACAGGGGATGCCGGAGAATCCCTGGAAGTAATGTATCCGTTGCAGAGAATGAGAGAGGAAGGTTATGATGTGGATGTTGCCGCACCTGAGAAAAAGAAGATACAGCTTGTAGTCCATGATTTTGAGGATGGATTTGATACGTATACAGAGAAACTGGGATATAAACTTCAGGCAGATTTGGCTTTCAGGGATGTAGACCCTTCAAAATACAATGCGCTTATAATTCCTGGTGGCAGGGCTCCTGAATATATAAGAAATAATAAGGACTTCATAAGAATTGTGAAATATTTCTTTGAAAAAGATGAGCCTGTGGCTGAACTGTGCCATGCGCCTCTGGGGCTCGCAGCTGCCGGGGTATTGAAGGGGAGACGAACAGCTGCGTATCCTGCCCTGGCACCAGATGTTGAAATTGCAGGAGCAACCTTTGTGGACAGTGCCGCTGTAATCGATGGAAATCTTGTATCGGCGAGGGCATGGCCGGATCATCCGCAGTGGATGGGTGCATTTATGAAAATGTTAAGGGAAAAATATGGAAACTAAAATTGCTTCATCTGACTTTTATAAATTTTAAAAAAATTATGAAACCGCCATGATTGCCGATTTCTTTTTTATTGCCCCTGAAGCAGCCCATACACCGCTGCTTATGAGCATTATTGCGCCGATAAGTGTATAGATGCCGGGTACCTGATCAAGAAGCACGAGAGCAAAAATTATTGCAAATACCGGGTCGAGATATGTGAGTATTGACACAAGCTGGATGCTGATGTATTTCATGGAATCATACCAGAGAAACAGGGCAAGCACGGTTTGCACTGCTCCGGAGATTATAACTATCACCAGCACCCGGTATCCGAAGTGGAACGGGAGCAGGAACATGAAAGGGGACAGGATTATCATGGAAATTATGGACTGTAGAAATACCAGACTGATAGCATCTGTATTTCTGGAAGAAACCTTGCTGAAGATTGATAGCATTCCGTAGGTTATACCTGACATCAGGGCTATAATTATTCCCAGAGGATTAACAGAAAGCGTTCCAACGGACATTACTATGACACCGACCAGGGCTATGGCCACATTGACATATCCTTTTCTGCTTATTTTTTCCTTTATAAAAGGAGAAAGCAAAATTGCTATAACCGGTCCGGTATAGTAGAATATTATGGCCTCTGATACAGGAATCATGAAGACTGCATAGAATAGAAACACCCAGTTCAGTGCGAGCAGTATACCAGATGTCAGGATATATGGATTTAATAAATTTGCAAGAGACTTCTTCAGTCCATGCCGGAGAATTAAGCCCAGAAGAACTGCGGAAATCATTACCCTGAAGAACACAAACACCGGCGACGGTAGGTCTGCCCATATGGCAAAAACAGGAATTGATCCCCATATTACCGTTGAGGATAAAATCTCCACCAGTCCCTTGCGTTCAGATCCAGCATTACCGGAGAGAGCCATTTTCCATAATAAAAATTGCTTATTTATAACTTATCACAATAATCTGAAATCCTGGGATTAATGGAAAAATATTATTTTTAAGTTTTATAGTATATTATCATATTTTCAATATGGTTCCATGCCCTTATTCATTGCATAATTCACAAATAATTTATATTACTTAACATTAGACTTTCAATGACATTTTCCGTTTTAAAATGCCCTAATTGCGGCGAGGAATATAACATAAATAGAAATAAGTATACCTGTGATAAATGCGGGAATATACTGGATGTTTATCATTACGATATGGAATACAAAACTACCAGCATGAAAGGTGTCTGGAAATATAAAAATATGGTGCATCCAGAAATTCCGGAAAATAAAATAGTTACCAGAGGAGAGGGAGATACATATCTATACAGGAGTGACAGGATTTCTGAGTATACCGGCATTAACAATATATACATGAAACATGAGGGGGAAAATCCGACAGGTTCCTTTAAGGATAGGGGCATGACAGTAGCAATTTCCGAGGCAATGAGATTGCAGTTCCATAAAACACTATGTGCTTCCACCGGAAATACATCTGCTGCTGCCGCAAGTTATAGCGCACTTGCCGGAATTGAAAGCTATGTGATGATACCGGGTAAAAATGTATCGGCAAACAAACTGTTCCAGGCCATATCTTACGGGGCTAACATAGTTGATATAGAGGGTGATTTTGATAATGCAATGTCTGGAGTTAAAACTGCAATTGAAAGGACAAAGGATTTTTATGTTTTGAATTCACTGAATCCATGGAGAATTGAAGGACAGAAAACCATAATTTATGAAATAATGGAGAAGCTTAAACCGGATTTTATATCATTTCCGGCAGGAAATCTAGGAAATACTTCCGCCTTCGGAAAAGCACTCATGGATTTGAAGGCCCTGGGAGTGATAGACTATGTTCCTAAACTCATCGCTATTCAGGCAGAGGGTGCGGCGCCTTTCTATGAATATATACACGATAATAGGGATCATATCACACCGGTGAAGGCTGAAACCATCGCAACTGCCATAAAGATAGGAAATCCTGTAAATTACAAAAAGGCAAAAAGGTCAATAGAGTTCACTCATGGAATAGTTGAAAAAGTTTCAGACAATCAGATAATAGAGGCTAAGAGAGCAATAGACCGTGCGGGAATAGGGTGTGAGCCCGCTTCCGCTGCTTCAATTGCAGGTGTTCTGAAGCTCAGGCAATCTGGCGAAATAGATCGTGGTGATACCGTTGCGTCTATTTTGACCGGCCATCTTCTCAAGGATGTGAGCATGATGCCTGAATATAAACCACTGAAAATTTCTGATATTTTTTAGGAATTTTATATAAATTTATTTTATAAATTGATATTTTTAAAAATTATAATCCAGCAAATTAATTGTAAAGTAATTGTTTGTATATCTCGACATCCTGGAATATGTGCGGGATCAAGCAATATTCATCGGGCATATGGGCGTTTTCAATAGCGGTTGTAGACCATACAGCCACATTGTATCCTTTGCTCCTCAAAAAGGAAGCGAATGTTTCCCCACCGATTCCAATGGTAATAGCATCTGCACCGATGACTGTTTTGATCGCTTTCTTCAGTTTCATAATAACCTCGGCACTGTCCGGGGTCGGTTCAGGGGCATTTACTATATCTCTGATAGTGTATGAAATCCTGGCACCGGAATCCCTGCTATAAGTGGAAATCATACTGTCTATGTCTTTGAGCACATCATCATAGGAATATTCGGGCAGTACCCGGAAATCCCAGTAAAGCACGTCTCTCCCAGGGATGGTATTGACATTATCGATATTTTTTTCATGCTCGGTGGGCTCAAATGTGGAATATGGAGGTATAAATAACGGATTTTCCCGGTTATATTTTTCATGAAGCATTGAATCCATCATGCCCATAAATTTGCAGGATTCCCTGAGGGCATTTACTGCATTCTGTGGCATACTTGCATGCCCTTGGCTACCGAGAACCTCAAACTTTAACTGCATTACAGTTTTTTCAGCAGTTTCTATTACAAATCCTTCATTTGTTCCAGCATCCGGAACTATTATGAGGTCTTCAGGCTTGAAAACGTTCTTTTTTATCAGATATTTTATGCCATATGTATTTCCGGTTTCTTCATCTGCAACGAATGCCAGGCCGAGGTTTACTTTTAGATTCGATTTTTCAAGATTTTTTAAAAGTAATAATGATGTGAATATTGCCTGACCGTTGTCCTCGGATCCTCTGCCGTATATTTTATCCCCTTCCAGTGTAGCCTGGAACGGTTCGTGGCTCCATAATTTTATATCTCCCTCCGGAACGGTGTCAAGATGATCTATAATCCATAAAGTCTTGTCCAGATTTCCTACCTTTAGGACAATATTTGGTCTTATATTGCCCGCATCATCCTGTGTATTGTATTCGATAAATTGTTTATAACCCAGTTCTTCAAGAATTTTTTTTAATTCAATGGCTTTTTTGTATTCACCATCTCCACCGGATAATGGCGATATGGCTTTGATCGATAGCAATCTGCTGGCGGATTCAATAATGAAATCTCTATCTATATTTTCGGTCATAGACATCCCCTTTAATCGCTATGTTTCATATAAGACTTGTTCATTTTCATTAAGTTGCGGCAATCCTGGATTTCCCCTGAAAATACAATCGCATTGTTAACAACAGAAAATACCAGGAATCTGAATTTGACTCCACGATCCATGGCCAGGGAATATGCTTTGGAAAATTCAGGGTCCCTCATGGTATTGGGTTCGAAACAGCGGGCTTTTTCATTGAATATCAAAAATAGGACATAGGATTCAAATCCATTATCCATGAGTCGCATCAGTGTTTCAAGATGTTTTTTTCCCCTCAGGGTCGGTGCATCGGGGAACATTGCCTTCCCATCCTGAACAAGTGTTGCAGATTTCACCTCTATATATGAATTACCCAGTTGAAAATCAAGCCTGCTATCACCGACTTTTACCTCCCTCCTGCATCCAGGGTCCAGAAATAGTGAAGCTATATCGGAATGGAAACGTGAGTCGTTGAAAGTCCATATATCATCATTGCTGCAGAATGTTACGGAATACATTGTTTTCTTTCCAGTTGCTTTTCTTATTTTTATGTGATTTCCCGGATATATTAATTCCTCCAATCGCCCGGGATCATGTATATGCACCGGAATTTCTTTTCCATCCGCAGATGCCATAACAAGGAATCTATTGGGCCTGGATATTACTGTTGCTTCAATAAGTTTGTCAAAACGCATAACCTCAAAACCGGGAACCAGATTTTTGAACGGTGGCACCTGTCTCAATAGCGGAATTATATAAAAGAATATCTTCCTGAATTTGCAGTCGCATATTTAATTTATTTTTAAAATGGTTATGTGAATTAATGCAACAATATCTCAGAAATTTACACTGGCCAGAAAATCTTGGCAAGTTCTACGATAACTCCCATGGCGATACCTATGTATATTATCAATTTCGGATCCAGTGCCGGCCCTTTTATCTCCTCTTCGTTAAAATATCGGATTAAACCTGCACCGGATTGAAAGTTCTCATTTTGATTGTCCTTTGCCATTACTGTCAATGATTTAATAATGGAATTTAAAGATTTTGGTTATGGGATTTTCCATATATTAGGGCTGAGATAAATCTGTCGGTGCTTTCCTGTTCCACTATCATCCTATAACTTTTAGAGTCAGTGATTATGTCAAAGTAATTGCATTTAATCAATAAAGGAAGGTCCGGAGTGTTGATTGGATAGACCTTTTTACTCTGGCCAATAGCAACAACAACTGCCACATCAATCTTGAGAAAAGGTGAATAGGAAAGCACATAGGGAGAAGCATACTGGTAGAATTCTATATAATGGCTATAAAACACGGCTTCAGCCTCTATATATTTTTCCTGTATGAGTCCCGCAATAGTTTCAAATCCCTCGTCATGTATAGAAACGTAGAACTTTGCCCTGGCATCCAGTATATTGATTATTCCTTGCGGCGAATACTTGGGAATTTTATTCAAAATCCGTATTTCCGATAGGTGATTATAATATACATATGGAAACACGGTGACTGAAATAATTATTATAAAAATTAATAGAATATAAAACGGGAAAATAAATAAAAAATCCTTTGAATTGAGCGATACCAGGAGTGCAAGAACTATAGATAATAGGAACATGGAAATAAAATAATAACGCCTGCGGATCATATATTAATAATAGGATAAATTTATTAACTGTTTTGGTAGTCAAACGCTATAAAATTTCATTTTTATCTTTATAACATGACAATATGATATGCCTCGCCACTGTTGAAATTTTAAAAATACAATTAAATATAACTTTTAAATCCATAGTTGATGAGTAGTGCGGTAAAAAGAAAAAGGAAGCACTTTGCATCGATTGCATTAATCATCGCGATCATAGTAATCATTATTTCAATAACAGCATATTCAGGGGTTTTTCCCCCAGCAAGCGTTGTTGAATCCTATAGCATGGAGCATTCTGATAAATGGCAGTATGGATTGATAGATGAAGGCACCATAGTAATGGTGAAGAAGGTGAATAACATCAATCAGGTTACCACATATGTGGCGGGAAAGGAGAATAATTTCACCACGTACGGAGAGTATGGAAATGTTATTTTATACCATAATTCCGCCCTTGGTGTGATAACAATCCACCGGGCAATGTTTTATCTTTACTGGAATGGAACTGTTCCTGAGATTGCTGATTACCACAATCAGTCGTATATACACATATACGGTGATAATATTGTAATGGATAATGTTGGATATGCCAACAGAAATCTTATAGTGAATGTTTCGAGCTATACAGGGGATTCCGGATTCATTACAGTTGGAGACCACAACCTGGCATGTCTGTCACAGTACTCCTCATACTATAACAAAACATACAATGCATATTACGCATCAGATCAGAATATATGGGATATTAAGCCGGTAAATCTCACTGAGATCGTAGGGAAGGCATATGGTTACATACCCTGGCTGGGGCTCATCAAGCTAAATATTTTAAGGGTTGAGGGAGAATGGCCCGCGGAATATTCTTCACATGTACCGGAATATTCCTATGATGGTTTATTTCTTTCAATTATAGCATTCCTTGCTGTGATTTTTACTCCTTACAGAAAGGTATATAAAAAAATAAAGAGAAAAAATTAGAAATTTTTAGAAATTACGTCCGGCTTTCCCGCAACCTTCAGATAAACAGCCTCACAATCGAAGTCCCTGGTGGCTTCCTTGACCTTCTCCCTGTCTTCTTTCTCCACCGCCACGAAAACATTGGTTCCTCCTGTAACTATATATGCATTCCAGAACTCCGATTTCAGTTCAGATATTTTATCGATAAATTTCTGCATTTCCCCGGTTATGATGTCAACTCCCACATCCCTGAGCATAGAATGGTATTCCAGGGTATCCCTCTCACCTGCCTCGAATATGCCCTTGATATCGCCACTATCAGCAATTTTTTCCAGTTCTTTCGCCCTGAGTTCTGAATTTTTAACCCTTTCCTGGTATTTTTCATGGTTTATGATATTTTGATGTATTACATCGGAGGGTTTTCTCTTATCTGAAAATTTGCAGCCCACTATTACGAAGTCCTTAAACTCTTCAGGGCCCAGAATTTCATCTGTAAGTGATTCCTTTCCATTGGCATGGTTGATGGTGAACCCGCCGAAAAGGCTCCTCCCGGCACTTTCTGATATCATCTGAAGATCGTTTTCAAAATTGAATATGTTTATGTTGTATTCGAATATGGATTGAATGCATTCCCCGATGGCAGCAGCCCCGGCATCGGAACTTCCACTCAGTACATTTTTATTTTCAGAAATAAAGGATACCTCACTGTACTCCGGATGTCTCTTCAATATATCACTTTTATATTTATCTATAACAATGAATGGGGATCTTGGGGAATCTTCAGAAATCTCCTTGCCGTTGATTATTCCTGACCTTTTATTTGACAGGTAAAGATCGGTCTTAACATATATATCATCATCAAGCCCTGTATATGCAATGCCCGCAGTTGTATGCCTCGGCAGTCTTTTGCTATTGTCCGATACCCCGCCCAGAAGCAGTATTCCTATTGTTGGATATGCCTTGACTTCAACGTAATATTTTTCCATATTCTGAAATGATATATACAATAAAACCGTTTTGTCTGAAAATGTTATATTTCAGATTTATGATAGATTCCTGATTATTCGTTCCAGGTTATGGTTAATTTCAGAGGTTATAAAATCAGGATGACCCGTA
Organism: Thermoplasmata archaeon; assembly: GCA_021820565.1. Lineage (GTDB taxonomy): Archaea > Thermoplasmatota > Thermoplasmata > Thermoplasmatales > Thermoplasmataceae > Ferroplasma. The sequence continues at coordinate 3,860 of JAKADL010000035.1, read as the reverse complement.
TTTACAAGGAAAATTAAATATTGTAGATGCCAGAAACCACCGGTGCTGGTAGCATGCCGGAAGGGAACACTGATAGGAGATATTTAAAGCATTATAGAGCTACCTAAAGAATTATTTATAAGGAGTACATTAACTGGCATGGATTATAAGGTTTCAAATATTATGACAAAAAACCCACTGTGCTATACAGTTCCCAGTTCTATTTCAGAGGTTATAAAAATACTAATCAAAAACAATGTAACAGGCATACCCATAAAAAATAACCAGAACAAATACCAGGGGATCATAACCAGGAGGGATATATTTTACAAGCCGGATGAAACACAGACCGCACTTGTGATGAGAAAAGCTCCGACTGTGAATGAAAATGATCCGGTTGAAACCGCTGCGATACAGCTCTACACACAGAAAAAAAGGCATCTGGCTGTTGTAAATGATGATAATGAAGTTGTAGGCATTCTCACACCGCAGAATTTTCTGAATATTATAAAGGAACGATACGGCGGAGTCAAGGTCAAGGAGGTCATGGAATACAGCTCCGTGCCCTGCTGGGAGGAGACCCCTCTATCGGTGGCGCTGCTCATGATGAACCTTTCCGAAATTTATTCATTCCCGGTAGTTGATAAGAATAATAAATTTACAGGGCTTATTACGGACAGGGATATATTTGACCGGGTAAAGATGTATGAAACACTTGAATCAAGCGAGTCTGGAATAGCCGATGATGAGGACCCATGGTCATGGGATGGCATAAAAAACGTATTCACATATTTCATAGCCAAATCCAACATAACCGTTCCTGATATACCGGTGAAGAAACTGATAGTAAAAGACCCGCAGGTAATTTATCTGGAATCAGATCTGGAAGATGCCGTAAAACTCATGTCACAGAAAAATTATAACCAACTTCCTGTACTTACCGGCCATGGCGATCTATATGGCATGCTCTATGATATTGAAATCATGAAAATATTCAAGGATTGAAATGTACGAGGAAGCAGTTGAACTGGCAAAAAGAAGGGGGTTTTTCTGGCCATCCTTTTCAATTTACGGTGGTTTTGCAGGGTTTTATGATTATGGTCCTCTCGGTGTACTCCTGAAGGACAATATAGTAAAAATATGGAAAGAGGCATACATGGATGATGATGCAATTTTTCTGGATTCACCAAATGTAACGCCGGAACCGGTCTTCCGTGCATCCGGCCACCTTGCGAGGTTTTCCGATCTTGCAGCTGAATGTGATCATTGCCACAGCAAATTCAAGCTGGAATCGGTGCTGTCCTTCAATAAAATCAAATATATACCATCCAGTTTAAAGGAAGCGGAAGATCTGGTGGCTGATAATAATCTTAAATGCCCGGTATGCGGGAATATAATTAAGAAGGTTTATGACTTTAATTTGATGTACAGGGTTTCCGGCGATTATTATCTCAGACCAGAAACAGCTCAGGGAATATTTGTGAATTTTAAACTCCTAAGCAATTATAACCGTGGTAAGATACCCATGATAGTCGGCCAGCAGGGAAAGGGATACAGGAATGAAATATCCCCAAGGCAGAGCCTCATAAGGCTCAGGGAATTCAACCAGTGTGAAATAGAGGTGTTTCTTGATCCGGAGCATCTGGAATTCAGGGAACTTTATGATTTCAAAAAAATCAGAATGAAGCCCAATACCGGGGAGGAACTCAATATTTCTATCAGGGAAGCATACAACAAAGGAATTATAAGTAATCAGGCATTTGCATATTTTGTCCTGAAAACCCAGGTTATCCTTGAAAGGATAGGCATATCTAATGAAAAATTGAGATTCAGGCAGCATGAGCCTGATGAAAGGGCGCATTATGCGGCGGATTCCTGGGATGCAGAGGGATTGATTGATGACGAATGGTTCGAGATAGTGGGAATAGCGAACAGAACAGATTTTGACCTGAAAAACCACGAGCAGAGTTCCGGTGAGCAGATGAGAATAAAAATAGATGGCCGGGATGTAATGCCCTACGTTATAGAGCCATCCTATGGCATAGACCGTATACTTTTAACCCTAATATCACAGTCAATGGAAAATAAGGATGGGAAAAACGTTCTGAGAATTCCATATTATATGGCTCCCTATCATATGGCGGTATTCCCCCTGATGAAGAAGGATAATCTCAAAGAAAGAGCGTCAGAAATATATTCAAAATTAAAGAATCTAGATAAATATATACTGTATGATGAATCCGGTACCATCGGTAAGCGGTATGCAAGGCAGGATGAAGTTGGTACACCTTTCTGCATAACCGTGGATTACCAGACACTGGAAGACAATACTGTCACACTGAGGAACAGGGATACTGCCGAACAGGAAAGAATAAATATTGATGATCTGTTGCACGATAACTTTATCAAAAATTTGCTGGAAAAATAAATTTAAGTGGTAAAATCAATCAGTAATAAAAACTCTCTTTCCACTCTTATTTTTCATTACAATAGATGTTTTATACCTGGATGCGCCCCTCATGAACACTGCCTCACTGGTGCCCGACATTTCCGATACATATTTTATCAGGTCACGCATTGAACTTACCGGCTTTCCATCAAATTCTACTATAACATCCCCTGGCCTGATTCCTGATCTGTAAGCGGGGGAATCCGGATCTATTCTTGCAACCATTACGCCCTTATCTGATCCGGTACCGTATCTTCTGGCTATGCTGCTGTTCATCTCGATGCCCGAGATCCCGATATATTTTCTATTGACCTTGCCAGTTGATATCATGTCATGGAGTTCTTTCTTCACCGTATTGACCGGAATAGAGAACCCTATCCCGTTCGCCTGGGCTATTATTGCAGTGTTTATTCCTATGGCTTTGCCGGACATATCTAAGAGTGGCCCACCACTATTCCCGGGGTTAATCGCTGCATCAGTTTGAAGTAAGCCCTCGAAGATGAAATCCGCCCATGGCATTGGCCTGTTCTTTGCACTTATGACGCCCATGGATACTGTATGCCCACCTGGAAGTCCCAGGGCATTGCCTATTGCCAGCACAAGGGATCCAGTTTTGATAGATTCAGAATCGCCCAGTTCCAGCACCGGGAATCCATTACCGGGAAGCTTGACTATTGCAACATCGGTCTGTGGATCCCTCCCTGCAACGGTGCCGGTATATTTGCTCCCATCGCTGAGTATCACCTCAACTTCCTCTGATCCCTCTACCACATGGTTATTGGTAAGCACGTAGCCGTCAGGAGTTATAATAAACCCCGATCCGGAGCCCTTTACAGGTGCGATTCCATAACCATAGGACTGCATCTTCAGGGTGCTGTTTATGCTCACCACTGCCCTGCTGGCTCTATCTACTATATCCACCATATTTTGATTTAATGCCTCTATTCCATCCATGATTCTATAATGTAAAACATATTTATATATCAGAAAGTTATATAAAGTATACCAGGTGAATTCAAATTGACCTACCTAGAATTAAAGGAAATTGGAACTGGACAGGAATACGCCAGAAAATACTCAGAGATAATGAGGCAGTGGACCGTGCCTGTGGTACTCGCAATTGGAAAGTACGAGGGTGCAGGTTTCAACATAATAAAACGGGAGGTAAGAGGAATAAATAATACGAGTTTATCATCAACATTATCAAATCTTGAAAAATATGGCTTACTGGAAAGAATCATAATCCCATCGAAGCCGGTAAGGGTCAACTATTCATTTACAGAAAAAGGTAGAGAATTTTACAGCATATGTGTAAACCTAGCTTCCCTTATAGAAGATCTTCCGGATAAGCAATAAAAGCGAAATATCAGAAATTATGTCTTTTTCAGGAGCAGTAAAAAATATAAATATTGTATACATGTGATCATATATG
>JAKADL010000034.1 GCA_021820565.1 Thermoplasmata archaeon | reverse complement strand
GAGTTGACATTCATTTCTATTATACATTCGGTGTCAATTATTCCAGGGGTTTCATGAATCAGCATATAACAACCAGTTCTTTTACATATAAAAATACTTCGATAAAAATCAACTTATCAATCATATATTTATAAATGGAATTCGTTCTCCACAGTAACATCATTCTCTCTTCTTTCCCTTTCTATTTCCCTGAGCTCATGTCTTTTGATTTTTCCGCTTATGGTTTTCGGGAGTTCCTCTGTAAATTCAATTATTCTCGGTTGCTTATAATAGGGAAGGATGGATTTCACAGTGTCGTGTATGGATTTTGCGGTTTCAATATTAGCCGCATAGCCATTTTTCAGGATTACGAATGCCTTGATTTTTTCATATTTCATCGGGTCCGGTACACCGATAACTGCGGATTCCAGTACAGCCTCATTCTTGATAATTGCGCTTTCTACCTCGAAGGGGCCTACACGGTAATCAGATGTTTTTATAACATCATCTGACCTGCTGACAAAGTAATAATGGCCTTCATTATCCCTGTAAGCCCGGTCTCCCGTGAGATAGTATTTATTTATGAAAACTTCATTATTTTTTTCACTGTCAGAATAACCGAGGAAAAGCCCCATTGTGCCTTTGTAATCTTTTACGGCCATGTTGCCAACTGTATCAGATGAAGTTATTTCATTCATCTCATCATCTACCAGGGCAATGTGATAGGAATTAAGTGGAATACCCATTGAACCGGGAATTATTTTCTGATCTGGAAGGTTGGCAAGCATGGCAGTTGACTCACTCTGGCCATAAAAATCCCTCAGTACTGTTCCGTATTTATTTTCCCATCTGCTGATTATTTCTCCGTTGAGCGGTTCTCCTGCACTTACAGTCTCCCTGAGGTTGTCCAGCGATATACCTGGTTCCCTCAAGGATAGGAACTGGCGCCAGGCGGTGGGAGGAGCACAGAATGAGTTCACAGCATATTTATCTATAATATTCAGGTAGTTCTTTGCATCCAGCCTGCCGGAGTAATCTATAGATAGAACCGTGGCACCCACACATAATGGTGCAAAAAATGAACTCCATGCAAATTTTGCCCATCCCGGTGAACTCAGATTGCAATGAATATAATCATGCTTTATTCCGATCGCGGTTACCGTGCTCAGCTGTCCCAGCGGATATAAGACGGCACTGTGCTGCACGGCTTTGGGCATACCGGTGGTTCCAGATGTAAAATATTTTACAAATATATCCTCCACGGAGAGTACTTCTCCATGTGCTTCTCCGGACATACTCTCCATATCACTGAAACTTATCCAGCCTTTTCTCTTTCCAACTATTAGCATAAGTGGTTTTCCCACCATGGATTTTTCGAGTTTTTCTGCACTAGGAAGATCTGAAACTATAACATCCGGTGGGTCGCTGGAAAACCTGAACCTGATCTCGTACTCTGTAAGATTGGGGGCTGTTGGTATCACCGTATATCCTGCTTTCAATGCGCCCATCATTACTATCCACTGCTCTGGAATTGCACCAGCCATTATATATACGGTAGAACCTTTTTTTATTCCTCTGCCCCTGAGAAAATTTATAAATTTGTTATAACTTTTGACGAATTCAACATAAGAAATTCTTTTTTCTTCATTTTTTTCTGTATTCAAATATATGATTGCGTCCTTATCCAGATTCCCGAAGACCTTTTCAAAAACATCAGTCACAAAGTTAATTTCCGTATTTCCCTGCAGATGCTTCAAATCATTCAACATCTTATTTCTTTCAGTGGAATCAGCCTTTAAAAAATTCTGGTAAAAATCCATAACATTCATAATTTTAAAACTCAAAAAGGTTTATAAATATTGCTTTCCGGATAAATATATCCGCTTTAATTGTATAAATTTAAAATAAAAAGATTCAAACAAATCTCAACTCATGATATGGATCATTTTCTTCCATGAAATTCCTGCAATTTTATTGTCCAATACAATGTAATTGCATGCTATTGTTATTTGGTTCATTGCATCATAATTCCTGCTAGGTATATGTGTTTGATCTCAGTATATCTATTTAGCCTACTGTCCCAATGCCCTCGTAGTTCTTAAAAACTGAATTACCATTCTTAAATCTTAAAAGCCGGAAATATCCTAATGCTGGGTCTTTTTTGTCCATAATTAAATTTGATACGATTCTACCTAATGCTGGTGAAAGTTTGAATCCATGTCCACTGAGCCCTACACAGCAATAAACATTTGGTAGTCCCAGACTTGTTAGAGAATCTATAATAGGATGAAAATCTGGAGTATTATCGTACATGCCATAGTAGGCACTATGGAAACCAGCTTCTTTCATATCCGGGATTCTTTTTGAAATTCGTTCAGCATAATCTGAAACATAATCCATTGGAACTTCTAGCGGTGGATTGTCCGGGTCTATATTTGTATTATCTAGTTCACTTCGAAGATTTCCACCGGAAAGTAAGCTCTCACCCTCGAACTTATAATAATCCTTATCTACCAGATCACTAACAATAGGTAACAATCCGGATATGGTATTTGGTCTTTTAAATAATATAACTGGGTGTGGAGATACTTTAATTGGCAATAGTTCCTCTTCACCAAAACCACTTCTGGATAGTAGTTTATTTGTCCACACATTCGTGCACAGCACAACTTTTGTACCGGTTATTATCTTGCCATCTTTAAGAACAACTTTTCCCCGACCCTGCTCATTTTCTATTTTATAAACATCATCTCGGATAAATTTCACTCCAGAATCAATGGCATTCTTGGCAAAATAATTCGCAGTTAATACAGAATCTGCGTATCCACTATCTATTTCATACGATATATCCTCACCTTCATCAAAATTTATCCATGGAAATTTCCTGCTAGCTTCATGTTCCGTAAGATTTTGCTCATTAATGCCCAGACCTTTCAGCATAGATACATTTTCTTCCATTCTATCCTTCAGAGAATCCGGTACAATGGTTATCATTCCTGTCCTGTAGAATCCTAAATTCTCCCTATTGGATTCGAAAATATGCCTGGATTCCAGCGCCATTTTTGCAACAATCTCATTAGAATAATGAGTTCTGACTATTGCTGAGGAAAAGGCAGTCATACCGCTGCCTATTCCCCTTTTCTCTATCAATATTATTTCTGAATCTGTTATCTTAGAAAGATGGTATGCAACACTTGAACCTGTAGAGCCGGCACCAACTATGATTATTCTTTTGTCTTTATTCATTTTTTACACCACCAACGGCTTCATCTAACTCCGGTATAACTTCTCCTGCTCTTGCAATAGCTTCAGGGTGTTTAGATTTCACCCTTAAGACAAAAATTAATATCAATATTAAATAGCCTACAACTATAATAGGGAGCGATAGCATATATCCTGTAAGTCCAGTAAAACTGAGGACTAGAGCGAAAATAATAGCGGCTGTAGAAGCTAAAGGTAGAATATAATGTTTTATTATAGAAAGGCTGTTTCTTTCTTTTGTAGTAAAATAGAGCGGCACGGAAATGTTGGCAAATATATGTGTCAACAAATAGCCAACTGTAAGTAAAGCTATAAGATAAACAGCAGCATCCCCAGTAATTCCTGAGTGGATGCCGATTATGAAATAAAATATCAAATAGGTTGCACCGATTATTACTATTGCCATCAGTTGGTTAACTAGTATGGCCCCGTAGGGGCTTTTATATTTAGGATGAACTTTCGAAAGTATAGATGGGAGCACATTGTCCCTTCCTAATGCATATAAGCCTCTTGCCGTTGAATTCTGGATAGCTATGTTGCCTTTCACCAAAGATATATAAGCGAAGATTCCAACAATAATGAGTCCTGCCACTCCTAAAAGTGATTTCGCCGCCAGATAAGTTGGAAATAGAGGTGAGGTGGCAAAGGTTGATGTCAGTCCGGTTCCCCAGTTTACCTGAGACGCATACATGAAAAGAAACTCGAGACCCCCAATAAGCAGAAGACTCATTACAGCCATTTTTGGAATAGAGCTCCTCGGGTTTCTGGTCTCCTCAGCCAGGGTTAGAATCGAACCATAGCCCGTGAAAAAGAAGAGAGAAAAGATTATGGATAAGGCAAAGCTACTCATTCCAACGGTGGGAATAAATGGTGCAACCAATATACTTGAAGGTGCCGGATGCATAAGCATGAGGACGGCTAATATAAAGACTATTCCTATTTCTATAATTGCCGTGACAACATAGAACCATGAAGAGAGCTTAATTCCGAAATATGGAATTATAAATATTAGAATAAGTGGAATTGGAAGAAAGTAAAACCCCCTGATTGTTATATTAAATAATTCCAAAAAAATCTGTAAAACCCAAGAGCCAAAGATAACAACGGCAGCCGTATTTATAATTTGATAAAACAAGAACATGAATTGTGTATATACTCCAGTAGATTTAGAAATCCCGTTAGCAACGTAACCATAATAACCACCAACATGAGGAAAACGTCTTCCCATTTGTACCACGGTATTTGCAGAGAATAAAATTATTATCAAAGCTATAAGATATGACAATGCATCGGCATTGGAATAACCGAAAATTTCCTGAATAGTGAATATAAGTGTTGGAAGGGGTGCCAGTTGTGCCAAACTCTGAAAAAGTGATAATCTAGGTGATATTGATGCAACCCCTAATTGATTTTCTTCCATTAAAATCTAATTTATAATAATATTTAAACTTTTTTATTTAAACATTCTATTTATTGAACATGTTTGAAAATATTTAATTTTTATATTTCTAAATTTTTTTCTATATGGAATTTTGAGTAAATTTAATAAAAATAATTTAAAAATTTATAGTTTATTCGTCTGTAACTCCACCGGTAGTCTGGTATTCCTTTAATTTATCCGTATGATAACCTGTATTTATTGCTATGAAATAAATTGCAAGGCTCATTATTGCAACGATAATGTAATCATATGGATACGGTATTATATTTATGCCCAGTGATCCGTAATAGGACATTATTCCCAGGAGGATACTGTATATAACAACCCATAGGGACGCCCTTATATGCATTATTGCCTTGCCACCGGAAAGCCTGTGAAGTGCAAATGGGGTAACTATTATTGTGGCGGAGAACAGGGTAAAGTACGCTATGAAGGGAGCCAGTGAAAGAGCATATACAACGCCTATGAATATGAATATGATCCAGTATACCAGTGAGAATACAGATGCGGTCTTGAGGGAAATTCCGAATGTTTTCCTTCCGTATTCACTGAGAAGGAATATTGGGAATCCGCCATCAACAATAAGCAGGAGAAGGGATACTATACTCCAGCCAGAGAAATAAACCAGCAGAGATGCTATCACAAAACCCAGGGGTGCCATTACCGTGAGAAAAGGGGTCTTGAAAGGCCTTTTCATATCCGGTGCAGTTTTTCTCAGTGAGGTATTTGTTATTCCCGCTGCAAGGTATGCAAACACGGTAAATGAAGAATTTATACCCACAAGGGCGTACCAGCTCGGAAATGGAAGCAGGAACATGGCGCCTATTATGAATGTTACCACAAGGGATATCCACGGCGTTCTGAATTTGGGGTGTATTCTTCCGAAGAAATCAGGAATGTAATTCATTTTCGCCATACCGTAAAGCGACCTGGCGGATGATCCCACGTAAACACCCAGGGTTGATGCTGATGAAACAACCGCCACTATAATCAGGAATATGGAAAATCCTATCAACAGTGTTTCATCGGTAGAATGGAAAGCATAGTAAAAGGGATTTGCCGACCATGTTGAGGAGAGAAGAGCACTCCAGTCCCCTACTGGTACTCCTGCGGCCTTCCAGTTTACTGCACCGATGAAGACTATCTGTAAAAGGATGTATGTGGCCATGGCTGCAAGCATGGCGCTTATCATACCGAGAGGGACGGATTTTTTTGGATTCTTGGTTTCTCCTGCATAGTCAAGCCCCTGCCTGAATCCCTCATATGAGAAAATCACACCTGCAGGAACCATGGCTGCAAATATGGAGGATGATCCATAGGGAAGGAAGCCACTGGGCAGTGCAAAGAAATTCTTTGCGTGGAATATAAACGCAAATACGAATATAATGGTAAGAATTATCGCCGCCATTTTGAACCATGTCATAATGGCATTGGTTCTGCCGAATATATTGACTCCTACATACTGTATTATGATGAATAATGCCAGTAGTCCCAGGGCCAGAACCACACCAAGCGGGGTCAGAAGCGCTATTGATGAATTATATATTCCGGGTATATAGCTGCTCAAGAAACCTGTAAGTGCCGCTGCTTCCACAGGTGGAGTTGCAATGGCACCTATCATATATGCCCATCCAAGATAGAAATTGCTCACTGGACCGTGGGAAAATTCATTGAATCTCACCAGTGAACCACTGTACGGGAACAGTGTTCCCAGTTCACTGAATAAAAGAGCAAGTATTATGAAGAATATACCGGCTACAACCCAGGTAAGTATTGCTGCGGGACCCGCATACGCTGGCCCTGCCAGAACTCCTAGAAGCCAACCAGATCCGACCATTCCACTGAAACTGATAAGGAATATATCTGCTGATGACAGAGATTTCTTCAGTTTCGGACCTTTATTACTATTAGATGATATAGAATTATTCATTTTGACCATAATTAAATAATACGTATATAAATGTGTTTATACGAAATCCAGATAATATAACAGCAAGATTTGAAAAATTTATTTCAGGAAGCCGGTAAGCATTGTATCCAGGGTACTATGTTCCCTTGTCAATATTTCCATACCATCATCTATAACTACTTCTGCCGGGGTTCCCAGAAGGTTATAGTTAGATGCCATGGAAGATACATATGCTCCGGCGTTGAGAATTATTGCAACATTCCCTACTGATACGTCCGGAAGTAAAATATCATGTGCAAGATAATCCGTATTCTCGCATACCTGGCCGGTTACATCAGAGGGAACGGTATATACTGAATTATTATATCCTGCTATCTTGATTTCATGATGTGCACCGTAGAGTGGTATCCTGATCAGTGTGTTCATTCCTGTATCAAGGCCGATGATTCTATGGGTAGAATTTTTTATGGAGGTTATACTGGCCAGAAGGATGGCAGCATCTGAAATAATATACCTTCCAGGCTCCAGAATCAATTCTGTTGATTCAAAATAGCCTTTTTTATGAAATTCATTGAAGTTTTCCATGATGTAGCCTGCTGTTTTTTTAATGTCAAGGGGCAGAGCATCCGGACTGTATGGCACTCCGAATCCACCCCCGATATCCATGAATGAAAACTCTATGCCCAGACTCCGGGAGAGTTCTGATGCGATTGAGAAGAAAATTTTACTTGATTCCCTGAAAAACTCTGGGTCCAGGACGCTAGACCCGGTCATCATATGTATCCCGAATTTTCTGGCACCGTATTTCTTTGCTGTTTTGTAGGCGTCCATGGCCTCGTCCTTTGATATTCCGAACTTGACATTCTTGCCTGCAGTGGTGATTCCTGCAAACTCACCTTTTCCGATTCCAGGATTTATCCTGAATGAAACCGTTTCCGGAAGTTTTTCCCTGATAAGCTCCATCTGGCCTGCATGGTCAAAATTGATTGTTACACCCAGTTCCGATATTTCTGCAAGCTCTTCACCAGATAGATTATTCGGAGTTGCAATTATATCCGATGGTCTGGCACCGGAAAGTAGGGCTAATTTAACTTCATTCAGGTTTGCTGCGTCTATGCCCGTGCCATTGCTGATTATTTTCGATACAATAAAAGGATTGTAATTTGATTTTACTGCATAATGTATTTTTACAGGAAAATCATCGAAAGCTTCCTTAATCCTGGATATATTTTCATTTATTCTTTTCATGCTGTAGACTATCAGGGGAGTATGGTACTTTTCAACAAGAGATGTTATGCTCTTTCCAGCATATATATTACAGTCTGCTGAGAGTTCAGGATAGATCATAGGAATAGACATGCAGAGATTAGAGCTATGGTTAATTTAAATTTATCCATAATCATTTTTTTTATATATCTTTTAATTATACCAGCTAAGATGAGTGACCCAAAAATTGTACAGATTTGCCATGGTAGGATATATCCACCATATATATCCGCATATGCCCTCCGTGTCAATAACCTTCTTCCCGGTCACGACTCCACAATTGTATCAACCGGGGGCATGATTTTCAGGGATACTTTCATCGATAATATAAGGGAATACAGGGCTATTCTTACCACTGTTTATTCAGTAATAAGAGGAAACAGATATCTAGAAATAGCAATATCAAGAGGGCAATTCTTACGGAGAAAATATATAGAAGCCGTCAAAACTATTATTTCTGATTCAGATGTAGTTGTTCTGGAAGGGCCGTGGCAATATTATCTGTTCAGGAATTACTTCAGTGGCAAATTCATTGTGTATGATGCCCATAATGTTGAGTCTTTGCTCAGAGAAGGTAATAAATATCATGAATATACTTTGAAACTTGAAAAAGACCTTGTTTCTTCATCAAATTTGATTTTATCAGTATCAAAGGAAGATGTGAAGTATTTGATTGAATCATTTAAGGCAGAAAATGTGGTTCTCTCTACTCATATACTTGGAAACAGGATTTTTGAATGGAATGGCGAAAATTCTAAAAATATTGTATTCATAGGCTCGATTTACGGACCGAATATCAAGGCAGTCAATTTCATAATATCTATTGCCAGTGAATTACCTGATTTTCAATTCAGCATAATTGGCAATGTAAATCTTCATAGATTTTCCCATGTGCCCGGGAATGTAAAATTTTATGGCATGATAGGTGAGGATGAAAAAAACAAAATATTATCTTCCAGCATTCTGGCATTGAATCCGGTCTTTGAAAGCGGGGGCAGGAACGTGAAAATGGTGGATTATATCATGCATGGGCTACCTATCATTACTACAGAAACCGGGACACGGGGATTTTCAGATTATGATCTTAACGGTGCGATCATTGTTGATGGTGGAAACAATTATGTTTCTATCATTAAAAAAATAACATCTGATAAAGAAACTATTCTGGCCATGTCACGCCATGTTATAGAATTAAGAAGTGCAATGCTTCAAAAAGAGGGGGCCGTAAATGCCGGAGATATCATACTGAATGCATACAGGAAATGGAAGGCAAATCAGACATCCAAATAATAATTGGTGAGCCATGCCCGACTATGACCTGTAAGGTTCTTCTCAGGTTAATGCGCGGACCTTTTCAATCAATAAAGTTAAATTTATTTATTCTGCTTTAATATAAGCTGCATGATAATTCATAATACTCTTGGAGGAGAGGACCAGGAATTTATTCCTGATCATCCCGGTAGAGTGAATATGTTTGTATGTGGTCCTACAGTATATGATGATTCTCACATAGGCCATGCCAGAACCAATATATTATTTGATGTTATTGCAAAATACCTCAGGGCAAGGGGCTATTCCGTATTTTATTTGCAGAATATTACAGATATAGATGACAAGATTATAAATCGGGCAAATGAAGAGGGTAAAAAATATACCGATATTTCTGACTATTATTTACAGAAATATCTTTCTGTCATGAAAGCCTTGAAGATAGATAGTATCAATTATTTTGCCAGGGCAAGCCTGTATGTGGAAGAAATCATAGATCAGATTAAGAGAATAATGAAAAATGGTTATGCCTATGAAACTTCCGATGGTGTATATTTCCGTGTCAAGAAATTCAGTGACTACGGCAAACTTTCAGGCCAGAACATGGATGAAATCAAAGCCAATGCCAGGGGAACAATCAACGAGGAAAAAGAAGCACCTGAAGATTTTGTTCTCTGGAAAAAGATGAAGCCCGGTGAACCCTACTGGGAATCACCCTGGGGAAAGGGAAGGCCCGGATGGCACATAGAAGACACTGCTATTACTGAGGCATATTTCGGAATGGAGTATGACATCCATGGTGGTGGAAGTGATCTCATATTTCCACATCATGAGGCGGAAATTGCCCAGATGAGGTCGATCAGTGGTAAGAAGTACCTGGCACGTTACTGGATCCATACAGGCATGGTAAATATCAACAGTGAAAAAATGTCTAAATCACTGAAGAATTTCATAAAAACCGTGGATGTTCTTAAGATATACAGACCGGAAGTTCTGAGATTTGCCATGGTGAATTCTAATTACAACACCATAATAGATTATTCTGAACAGTTGATGGAGGATTCTAAAAACTCTGTGGAAGGAATAAATATCCTTTACAGGAAACTTCAAGATATTACCGGTGCTTCCGGAAATTATGTGATAGACAGTAATCAGGTCATAGAGAATTTCGATAATACCATGGACAGGAACTTTGACACCAGGTCTTTAATAAGGGAGCTATTATCCTTTGTTTCTGAGACAAATAAGAATTTAAATCAAGTATCATCCAGGTCCGCAGCAGAAGCGATGAAGGTAATAGAATATTGTGATTCTTTCCTTTCAATCCTGTATAATTCCACAGGGAATATGGACTGGGCTATTGACCTTGCAGTAGATGTAAGAAACCATGCAAGAAAAAGTAAATATTACGAATTATCTGATTATATCAGAAAGGAACTTCAGAAGCATGGCGTATATGTTGAGGATAATGGAGACAGCACAACCTGGTTAAATAAGTGATTTCTCTCAATCTAGCCATATAAAATAAGTTTTTTTATTGCCGAAATCTCGAAGTCCTGATGTTTTATTTTTTCCTTCTAATAGATATAGTAGTCAGGGCATATACGGGTATTGCAAGGATACTAACTATGATAGCAGTGAAAATATTGGGTGCAATGTAGTACTGCCATAGTTCCAGCGGCTGTAGATTAACATTTGTTTGATTCAGTGATAATGTCAATTCTGCCGAGTTGTTGTATGCTGGAAATATTTCTGTGAATTGGTAGAGTACACCCGAGAACGTCATTGCCGTTAATATATTGCCTCCTGAGGGTGTTTTTGCATAGGAAAAACATGATGGTACTTCGGTTTTGCTATATTCCATATCATTCAGTGCAACACCAGTAGTTGATACAATACCTTCCCGGGAAAACATTTTATAATTATAAGCCTGGTTTTTGCCTGTGACAGTACCCGTAGTACCGTTCAGATATGTTATAGTAGCTCCATGGTTTAATTCTGTATGCGGGAAGAATAACGGCCCCAGATTTGAGTTATATTTAAAATATTGATTTGCCACATATCTTAAAGAGTGGTTCGCTTCGTCTATAAACGTTGATTTTAAGTTGAAATATGTGGAGTTATAATATGCTATTTTGATTGTACCATAAAATCCTCCGACCGGACGTGCATTATTATCTGTTACACTGTCAAATGTTTTTGTATACTTTGAATCATTATATAAACGGGTATCAACAGTGGAAAATGAATAACAGCTGTAGAAACCTTGGCTCTGGGTGCCGGGCAGTAGAGAACTTTTTTTAGCCTCTTCATAGATTGATGGAGAAAAGAGTATTGCAGCCAGCAAAATAATCACGACAATTATGAATAATAATTTAAATTCATTTTTTTTCATTATCACCACCAATAAATGTATTTCAGCTGTTTTCTTAAGCATTCTTTAATATTGAAAATTGAGAATAATTTACCTGAAACCGGCATATTTAACTCCCTTCTTTTGTAATATCACTTTTCTGTTAATTTCTGCCATCGTATATTTAAATGCATAGATATATAAACATTTTATCCCATAATTGCCAGATATATATTCAAGCTTATTTATATTAATTGCTAAGATGATTTTAATTATATGGATATATCCTTCTTATAAAATAAATAACATGGAATTCAAAAACTTTAGGCGGGTCAATTATTATCTTCTATTTCAGTACCAGAAACTTAGACTCATAATAAAATAAGGTATAACTTTGTCTTGTAATCTAATAACCATCGATTGGTACTGATTCCATATTTCATAAAAGATTAATATAAATTATTTATTCCTGTTTATGAATTACAGTAAAAATTCCTGCATTCTTGTCGTCGATATGATTAATGATTTCGTCACCGGAAAGTTCGGCAATTCAAATGCGGTGATGGCTGTTAAAAATGCTGTGACCACACTTAAAGACCTGAATGGAAGAATACCGGTAATCTTTGCAAGGGATGACCACATTAAAAATGATCCGGAATTTAAAGTGTGGGGCGAACATGCATTACATGGAACCCATGGTTCGCAGATTGTTGAGGAACTTCAGGCATATCCTGATTATATAATTACCAAGAGGCACTTCGATGCATTTTTCGATACTGACCTGGATTCGCTCCTCCGTGCCTTGAATATCCATAAGCTATACATATTCGGCATATCAACGGATATCTGCGTCGAGCATACATGTGCCGGCGCATTCTTCAGGTATTATGATGTGGAGGTTGTCCAGGACCTGTGTGCATGCATCGATAATTCAAGGCAGATATCTTCACTGAACAACATTAAAATAAATTATGGATATAATGCTATAAATTCAGATAAATTAAAACAAGAGGTTTTTGAAAATGAATAAATTTGTAATGGCAAACGATTCGGACATAATGAGTGGAATTGTCACTGATGTATATTTTGAGAAGACAAAACAGTATCTCGAACTCATGCATTCCAATCCTTTTGTTACAATGGAGATTACCACACAGTCCTCTGCATATGATTATATCAACTTCACCGGGCTTAACGATGCTATTTCTCTTCTAAAATCCCATAATCTAAGTGTTTACGCTATCCCGGAGGGCACAGTTATCATGCCCAGGGACTCAAATGGCATTCCTGTCCCGTTTATGAGGATACAGGGCAGATACCTGGATTTTGCAGAGCTTGAAACACCACTATTGGGATTCCTCTGCCAGGCATCCGGTATATCATCATATTCATCCCTCATTAAAAAATCCCTGGGGGATATACCGTTTATTTCCTTCGGCATAAGGAGAATGCACCCGGCAATATCGGCCATGATCGATAGATCGTCATATATAGGCGGCGCTGCCGGGGTTTCCGGTGTATTCAGTTCCAAAATTCTGGGAATCAAACCATCAGGCACCATGCCCCATGCACTGTCATTGATACTGGGAGACCATGAAGCATGGAAGGTACAGTATGATCACTCCGATTTCAGGGTATTTCTCATAGATACATATATGGATGAGAAATTTGCGGCAATAAGGGCTGCCGAAGAATTCCCTGATATTGATTATATCAGGCTGGATACCCCATCATCCCGGAGAGGCAATTTTCCGAATCTCATCAGGGAGATAAGGTGGGAACTGGACATAAGAGGGCATAAAAATATCAAAATCATGGTCTCCGGGGGCATAAAACTTGAAGATATACCTGACCTGGTGGATGCCGGTGTAAAATCTTTCGGTATAGGAACGTCCATATCATCAGCGAAGCCGGTTGACTTCGGAATGGACATCGTGAATATAGAGGGAAGGGACATAACAAAACGTGGTAA
>JAKADL010000033.1 GCA_021820565.1 Thermoplasmata archaeon | reverse complement strand
TCGCCGCCGTTCTGCTATACTCACTGGTTTATACAAGCATTGCCGGCCTGATAACAGCATCGTTCTTCATATTCGGATTCTTCGGCAACGCTTTCTGGGTACTGGCCCTGAATTCCATAATAAACTATGTTGATGACCCGGCAAGAGCAGGTTTTGCAACATCCATGTACAGTGTTGCCACAAATGTCGGTGTGGCAATCATACCAGTGGTGCTCAGCGGTTATTTTGTCACCATAACCAGATCTATTTATGGCATAATACCAGCTATTGCTATAGTTCTCGTGGCTTTCATCCTATCACCAACAATCCTTGCAGGAAGGACAAGGAGTACAAAGGAGGCATCGGCAGAGGCTGAATAATATGCATAAAGAACATTAAAATAACAATACCCACTTATCCATAGATAATAATGGAATTCAAAGCTACATATGTTTCATGGAAGGACATAGAAGATTGGACGAAGGGAATAATGAAAATGATAATTGCGGATGACTATAATCCAGATATTATAGTTGGAATCGCCCGTGGTGGACTGGTCCCTGCAAGGATGGTGGCCGATTACCTGTTCAAGAAGGACCTCCTTTCAATAAAGACAGAACACTGGGGAGTAACCGCAACCATGGATGGAAAAGCTGTTCTCAAGGAAAAATTGAACTATGACGTATCCGGAAAGAAAGTTTTGATAGTAGATGATATTACCGATACAGGAGAGAGCATGAGGCTTTCCTATAATTACATAAAATCCCTGAATCCAGCTGAATTGAAAACTACTTCAATGCTTTATGTTAATGGGTCCAGTTACACTCCTGATTATTACGGCAAGGGGCTTTCCAAGGAAGAATGGGCATGGTTCGTCTTTCCATGGAACGTCTATGAGGATACATACAATCTTTCAAAGAAATTTATGGATACTCCGGTTGATGTAAACACCTTAAAGGAAAAATTGCGTGAAAATTACAACTTGAACGTGGAGGACGTCAATATAGGGGAAGTACTGGAGGATATAACCCGTCTTAAAATGCTGAAAAAGCACGGAGAGAAATTCTCCATCGCATAGGCATGACAAAATTTATTTAAGCAGGTTTCAATATATTAACATGTCATTTTTACAGGCAATAAAATCTTCCATAATAAATGAGGAAGACAATACCTATATCTCCAGAATACTGGAAGATCGCATAAAAATAAAGAGCTTCATTGTTCCAGATTATCTATATGTGACGGATCTGATAAATCCAGTGCATTCATATTTTTCAAGAAAATATCCCGATATTGCCATGCCTGAAAGCGTAAATTCAAGAATGAAGTACGGTGAGGAAGTGCATTTTCTTGCCAGGCAATGGTTTGAAAAAATACCTGGTTTTTCAGGTTCGGAGGTAATCCTCACTGCAACACACATGGGTTTGAATGTTGTTGGGCGTGCGGATTTCATGATTTATGATTCTATAGTGGAATTCAAAACTAAAAATGTGGACAGGATAAATCTCGAAAATATATATACTGTTTACCGGTCTGATCTTGAACAGCTTTTATTTTATGCAGCCATGAACAGAAATTTTACCCGGGATAACTTCCTTGTATTTTTCACTGAAGGCAGATTCTATGTTTACCGTGTATCAATCAAGGACCCGGCTGCAATAGAGAATGAAATGGTATTCAGGTTTTCCCTGATAAAACGCGGTATTGAAAACGGGGACATAAGTGATTTCCCCCGGTGCTCATATTTCGGATACGGGTGCCAGTTCTCAGAGGCAGGTGTGTGCATGTGCCATTCCCTGCGTCCGGGGGAATCATCATGGATGAGAAACGTTGCCAGCGTTGCTGAGGATAATGAAATGGAATCACTGCTTTCATCGATCTATGCAGGGAACGCAACAAATTTTGACATGAGATTTTATGATCTAATATACCCGAGAAAGTATTACCACAAAATTACGGGGGATTCAAGGAATTCAGATACGGGAGCATCCATACCATCATCATATTATGAAAAAAACAACATTAAATTTTTCGTGATAGATTCCATAAACGGTTCAGTGCTAAGTGCCAGTGGAAGTGAAATATCGGAGATAAATAAGGTTTCCATGCTTCCGCTTTACGGGGATGACAAGTATATAATTAAAAATATTTACGATGAAAATTCCATAGTTCCATACCTGCTCAAAATCAACAATTCAATGTATCCGAACAGATTGCCGGATACGTACTATTCTGAACTGGCCATAATGTGCGCAAGAAGAAACAGAAAGGAGGGAATTTTAATAACAGTATATCCCAGGCTGGCCAACGCCGTTGTTGCCCGTGATATTTATTTTGATATAGATAAAATTATAGGCATATGCAACCGCACCATTTCGGACATTAAGGAGGCAGTGGAAACAGAAAATCCAGATAAACTTGATCTCTGCCCGGAATTTACAATAAAATCCTGTGATTTTTCCTCATGCAGCTGTAAAAAAGAAATAATTAAAGGCCGTGAAAAGGATTATTAATGTTCTATCCGTAGATATAGCTTACACCCTTCTCAGGATACTTGAATTCCAGTGCACCGAAGGGGCATGCGAATAGTGCCGCACCGCATTCAAGGCATCTTTCATAGTGCACCGTTATGCCATTTTCCTTATCCTCCTCATATGTGCCAGCCGGGCATACATTTATACATGGTTTGTCCACACAGGTTTTGCATATATCTGTATTTACACTTATATGGCTGGTATTGCCAACCTCATTCTTATTTAATCCCAGTCTTTTTATCAGTTCCATCATATCACCTTCAACATATCTTCTATAAGGGTATAATATCCTATTCCAGTCTTTTTGACCTCATCACGCATAACATCCTTTATGTTCTCTCTCGGGTTGTCACTAACAGAAAACATTCTTTCCATTATTCCCGCCATCATCTGTGGATATGCGTCAAATGTACGCTCATTGCCGAACAGTGTTGATATTCTAGAAGCTGCCTTCATATCTTTCAATATAAAACTGTCCTCCAGGAGCTGTTCATATGCAAATGTATCCCTGAAATCTCCAGAGTCGAATATCTTCTTTGCAGCCTCTCCCGCAAGCCTGCCAGATTCTATAGCATTGTCCATGCCACGGATGGTGAACCCATCATTAATCAAGAATCCAGCCGCGTCACCTGTAACCAGTAGATTCTCGGCATATCTCGGAGGAAGGCTGTCATATCTGTAAAAAGGTATCAGGTGTGCAGAATATTCAAGCAGCTTGCCGTCTATTCCCAGCTTTTCCCTGAAATCTTCGATGATCTCGAATGCCTTCTCCTTATGTTTTTCCAGGGAATCCAGCTTCAGTGTGAGGCCTATGGAAGTGGTCTCCCTGTTTGTATAGGAAAATCCACCACCCTTGACACCATTTGAAAGACCCAGAATTGTCCTTGCTTCCCCATAGTCATTTTCAGTTTTATTATCTATAATCTCCTTGACACCGACCATGAACTGCCTGGGCATGAAATCCGGATTATTTTCAATTTTTGCAACGGGCTGCATTGGAAATTTCTTTTCCTTTACCAGTCCCAGGTATCTGGAGGTGAAAGCAGCTGCACCATCGCTTTCTATTACCAGTGGCGTTCTTATGTCTCCCCTGTCGCTTCTCAAAACCAGGCCACCATCCTCACGATCAATGCCGCTGACCAGTGTGGAATATGAGACAGGTATACCGAGGTTTTCAGCTTCAGATGCAAACCATGTGTCGAACTTCGATCTCAAAATTGAATAACTGTTTTCTGTATCCTTATTTTCAAATGAAAAACTTATCTTCTTCTCTCCAGTATAAATTTCAAAAGTCTCTTTTTTTATTGGAAGCTCCAGTGGGGCATCCTTGAATCTTGGTCCCAGAAGTTTCTTCAGGGAATGTATATACATTCTTCCACCGGAAACATTTTTAGATCCTGAACGCTCACCACGTTCCAGGACTATGGCAGAAAGGCCTTTATTGGCAGCTGTAATCGCAGCCGAAATTCCGGCAAGGCCACCTCCCACTATTGCAACATCCACATCGTAATCCATTATAGCGTATAATCAATATATTTAATAATTTTTGGGGTACAGAATTAACTCCTGTAACGGTTTTTATAATGTTCAAGCAATGGTTAAAGTGGAACTATATTATCCGGTAATCAATGATTTCCAGACATCCCCCTCCGTCTTTTTTCTGCGTTTCAGGTATCCGGTCCAGTAATCCTTTACAAATTTAACCGGCACTGTGCCATTGTAAACCTTATACGAGCTGTCCTTGGCATACATGTACTCTATATCGTGCAGAACTATGTCCTTGATAGTTGTTTCCTTCATTATATAATAGCTGTCATTTTCTCTGTCATTGAGTATATAGAGAAGCTTTTTTCTGTTTCTGTTGAAATCTATGTATTTCAATATTTCATTCCTTGTTTCCCGGGATAGCTGATTTCCTGCATACATGTCCCGCTGAATCATCTCATAAAGGCTGGCTTTTCCTATTTTTCTTTCCTCCAGTGGGAGTTTCATGATCTCAAACATCCCATCACTGGAGCTCAGAATTTTTATGTACCTGTAATCCTTGTTTCCCATCCTTATTTTTAAGTCTATATCACTATCCCTGTAAACCTTTATTGCCGACATCCTGTCCGGAAAAGCATCAAATAGGCTTATCACCATGGCATATACAGGTTTTTCATAATCGTCTATGCCATTAAAATCTTTTTTGAGTTTTTTGATATTGCCTGGCTTAAAAACTTCGGCCTTCATCACTATTGTAATACACTCAATATATAAATATTTGAGGTTATGATTTCTGTTAACCATGTTAAACAGCCACCTTTGGAAGTTATCATCTCATTGATGCTTAAACTTCCAGGATATAACCCGATACCCTAGAGCCCGTTCACAAACGCTTCGGGGATTGCCTTTTTCATTATATTGTATGATGCATTTAAGTCTGCATGTATTTTTATGCATAACATCCGTTCCTGAAATCTTATGCATTGCTATGCATTTCTTTCTTGCAGTCGCTGATCATTCTCAATGATTACATGATCTGTATGGTACAGGAAATCATTCTTCATAGAATGCCAGAAGGCACTGCTACTCACGGCAAACGGGGTGCCGCACAGGTATAATACACGAACAGAGATAGATAATGATGCTAATTTATCCCTGCTGTAGATTACACCACAGTTAATACACTTGGATTCCTCCCAGCCTGGGTGCTTTAATTTACCACCTATAAGCATGAATTCCCCATTCCTGTGCTTATACTTAGGCGGTTTAGGAACTCCATTGAATAACTCCGGATTCTTCTTATACGATCTTAGAGACCCTAAGAATGAAGTCCATGACTGCTTTACCTTTTTGATAGTCCACTGTACTGTCTTTACTGGCAATTTCTGAAAATTATTGTTTTCCTCTATATCTGATGGTTTCGCAAATTATTTTGTAAGTTCTTTATATCCTGCCATCTTTTTCTCCTGAAAAACTGGTTTCTTAGAACGTAACTGGTTTGGTTGAACAGGTTCTTCGATATATGGTACATACCGGATATTACACCATTCCCACGGATAAAGATTTGTTCAGTCCTGATTATCTTCATAACCCATCTCTATTGAATTATTCTTCCTCCCTGAATAGGTTTTCATGGAATAACAATGAAGCATGGATATAATATCATCAAATATTTCCCCTGAATCCAGTTTCTGGTTTCCTATATCGGATATAACAACTATTTCAGTACCGAACTTTTCAAAGAGATTTTTAAATAAATCAAATCCTGCCCAGCTCAACCTGTCCCTGTATGTTATTACAATCTTCTCTACCTTATAGTTTATGATTTCATCGAGCATATCAAAAAATCCTTTTCTTTTCTCAAAGGATATTCTAGATGATATATCTGAATAAATGGCATTTATTGTATAACCATTCATAAAGCACCACTGCTTTAACTGTTAGAGCTGATTATTTAAATCATTCTTATGTTTTATTGTTGATACCCTTGCATAGACAACTGTTTTTCTTTTAATATCCCTATTCAATAATTTATAAACATCCTCATCATTGTAGTCATAATAACCGTTTGGCATCACTGTAAATCTTATCTTCCCTGTTGAAGCATATACATGAAATGTCTTTCAGGGAATACGTAGTAGATTTAATACCTCATTTGCCTTCAATGTTAATAAAAGAATACATTAATTGTGGAAATAGCTATCTAAGTTATTGCCCATACATTTTCCATTCGAATAATTTTATTCCATATACCCTGCAAAAATCTTCATATTATATATTTATCCAAAATAACCAAGATCTTCTTTGGAATTTTTGTTCTGGGCCTCCTGCCGCATCTTTTCTGTTATGTCGTCCAGTTGCTTTGTCTTTTCATCGATGTCGCCCAGGTTTATCTTTGTCTTTAAAACTCTTGACAGTACCATAATTATTGCCCTTGCGCTTTTCGGATCAGCAAAATAACCGGATGTTTCTCCCATGAAACATGCACCGGGCACAGAAAACATTTCAGTTCCCATACCCAGTATAAGGCCTGCGGATCCAACAATTCCGCCGCTCGGTTCCCCAGAAGGAAACACAACACCGTTCTTTTCTAGCGGCTTTATGAGTTTTTTATCGCTGACGGCACCAAGCACTCTCGGTTTATCTACTATTTTTCCCACACTGTAGCCACCAAGGGTATAAATTCTGGAAACGCCATATTTCTTTAACAATTCCAGTATCGCGTATGAAAGTTCATACTGGCCCTCCTGTGTTGTGCCCTGGAAATCCCCAGTAAGGAACAGGAGATCATTATTTTTCCCTGTTTTTTTATAGTAAAGGGATTCCCGTACCAGATGTATTACGTTGTCATAAATGAAGACCTGTGGGGGCAGAAACTCTGAGTATATGTCCGCCATTTTTTTCATTTTTAATTTGTCTATAAAATAATCTGCAGTAATTTTTCCCACATTTCCGATTCCCGGAAGACCACCAACAAATATCGGGGAATTCAATTCAGGTTCTTCATAGGTTTTAATCATTATTTTTTCCACTGTTCTCCTCCTCTAAGGTTTTTATTCTATATTTCTGGAATTTATCTGCCGGTGAATATTTCATTGGAATCGCCATAACAGTTTTGCCACCGCAGGAAGGGCAAATTTCCTTCATGGTATATGTGCCACACTGCTGGCATTTTCTTATCAATGTTTTCATTGTTCATCCCTGGTAAAACTAAAAGACATATTATTTTTCTTGCACCTGGAAGAAACAATTTCAAGGATATTCTTCAGCCTTTCCTCGGCAGATTTGTAGTCCTCATCTGTTACCGAAATTCTATACTTTGGAGAACCAGCATATGTAATCTCTACATTATCGCTACTTTCTATGTCCAGTGCATTTTTTACCAGTTCTATGCCATTCGGAGCCAGTGAATACATATCTATTTCACCGCCTATTTTTACCATGGGTATGGAGATATTCTCCTTTGAAACTTTTATAAAAACATCTTTCCATGGTTCCTCTTTACCATCCATAAAATCTTTGCTGGATGCAGCATCGAAGAAAGCATCGTAAACACTTCCATATTCCGATATTAGATACTCTTCAATATTTTTAATTTTGTTATTGTCATTTATATTGGCTTCCTTTGCAACTATTTCCAGCAGTTTATAGGATTTCTGGTCGTTTTTCCATTCTTCTATCTTTTCTCTTTTCTGGTGTTCATTGACCCTTTTAAGGGACAGGTCAACATGCCTTCTGTTGGGATCAGCATTCAATACTTTGCAAACCGTACGCTGATTTACCCTGACAAAATCCTTTATATGCTTTATCCAGCCTGTTGCCACTTCAGCTATATGTATAAAACCTGACACTCCTGGGTATTCATCCAGCTGCACAATGGCTCCGTAATTCTGGACTTCCTTTACCGTAACGACTACAAGATCCCCGACTTCAGGCATTTCCTTGGACATAATAGACCTATAATTTTACCTTTTCAACCAGCTCACCGGAGGTTGCAAGTGTAGAACCGGTGGGTTTCGCTATCGTGGCACCACATATGTTGCATACAACCACTGAAGCTATCTTTGCGTATACGATCTGTTCATTGCCACAGCTCTTGCATTTAATTTTCAGGAAATTATTTCCAGTCTCCTTTAATTTTTTGAACTCATCTGCCATATTTATGCCTCCACTATTTCAAATTTCTTCGCTCTCTGTGTAGGCGGAGTTATTGATTTCTTGCATACCGTGCATTTGAGTTTCAAGGCAATCCTCTTTGTTGGTTTTTCCCTGCCTTCATACCTTGGCCTGGGAAAACCACCGTATCCGGAGGTAACCCTTCTGAATCTCCTCTGGCCGGCCCTCAATTCACTGGCTTTTCTTTTACGTACCCTCTCGACGTCATGTACTGTATGAGTTTTGCAATATGGACAGTAAGTTTTTATTTGTTTTGGCATTTTCATAATATCAAACCTTAAACTATATTTTTTTCTGATATATAATGTTTTTACAAGATTGTGCGCTTTAAAAAAATTAACAAATATTAAATATAAATTTAACCTATAAAATTGAATGTCCAATTATAGATATAAAAAATATGGTACAAGGGTAAATAAAAATTACAAGGAAAATAACGGTGAAAAGGCTGTCAAGAAACTTGACATGCGTAGGGAAGACGAGTTTAACTACATGCTCGGAACAATACTCAAGGAGCTTCCCGACAGTGTAAGGGGTGCTGTGAGGGGTAGTGTGTATTCTATCACATCAAAAAAAGGAATAAAGGACGCCAAAGACTATATAATAAAAAAGAAAAATGACGGGACAATAAACGAAAAAATGGAGAAGAATCTCATAGATCTTATCTATTCATACAGCAAATATAGAAATTGATTATGGTTTTATATTACACGTGTCCATAAAAAATAATAAATACATTTTATCACTAAACGGATAATGACTGAAAATTTTTACCAGAATATAGATGTAAACAGGGCATCAATTGACATTGAAAAAGAAATCAGGAAATACTGGGAAGATAATAATATAATTGAAAACATACTGCACAGGGACAGGGGTCTCAAGCAGTATACCTTCCTCGAGGGTCCACCCACAGCAAACGGCAGGCCACACGTCGGGCATCTCATGACTCGAACGGTTAAGGACACGGTGATGAGATACAAATACATGTCCGGCTATGACATAGGGCGAAGGACCGGGGGCTGGGACTGCCACGGTTTGCCGGTGGAACTGGAAGCCGAAAAACATTTCGGGTTCAATACAAAAAAGGAGATAGAAGATTTTGGAATCGAGAAATTCAATGAATATTGCCGCAACAGTGTCTTCACTTATATAGACGAATGGAACAGAATAGACAGCGAGATAGGATACTGGATAGATGAAAAGAATTCTTATGTAACACTCAGAAATGATTACATGGAAAGTGAATGGTATGCCATGAAAAAGCTCTTCGACGAGGGGATGCTTGTAAAGGATTATAAAATAGTCCCATACTGCCCCAGATGCGGCACTTCATTAAGTTCACACGAGGTAGCTCAGGGTTATAAAAATACAGATGACACCTCAGTTTATGTAAAATTCATGGTGAAGGGAAGCGCAAACAGATACCTGCTTGCATGGACCACAACCCCATGGACACTTCCATCTAATGAACTACTTGTGGTGAATAAGGACTTCCAGTACTCTCTGGTAGCTTCTGAAGGAAGTGAATATTACGTTCTTTCGGATATGGTTCCATCGCTCTTCAAGGATTATAAGATAATTCAAACACTGCATGGTTCTGAACTTGAGGGCATGGAATATCTCCAGCTCATGCCATTTCTGAAAGTAAGTAAAAATGCCCTCAAGGTCGTTACGGGAGATTTTGTCACCGCAGAGGATGGAACCGGCATAGTGCATGCCGCACCGGCTTTCGGCGCGGATGATTTTGACATAGCCAAAAAATACGGGGTAGAACTGGTCAACCCTGTAGATACCGAAGGGAAATTTGATTCCAGCGTGCCATGGAAAGGTATGTCTGTAATGGATGCGAATCCTGAAATAATAGGTTATATGAAGAAAAATCAGCTTCTGTTCAAAAGCCAGAAAATCAAACATACATATCCGTACTGCTATAGGTGTTCAACAAAGCTTCTCTATTATCCACTGGACGCTTGGTTTATAAAAGTATCGACCATAAGAGAACTTCTCAAGAAAAACAATGAGAAGGTAAACTGGTATCCAGAATACCTGAAATACGGAAGATTCGGGAACTTCCTTGATGATGCTAAGGACTGGGCACTGAGCAGAAACCGTTACTGGGGGACACCATTGCCGGTATGGAAATGCAGCAACGGGCATTACCTCGCCATCGGTAGCAGGGAGGATCTAGAAAAGTACGGCGGCTATATCCCGGATGATCTTCACAGGCCATTTATAGACAATGTAAAACTCAAATGCCCGACCTGCTCTGAACCCATGTCCAGGGAGCCATATGTTATTGATACATGGTTTGATTCGGGCAGTGCAAGCTATGCCGCCATGCATTACCCATTCAACCGCAAATTCAATACGGATACCATACCTGTTGATTTTATAACAGAAGCCATCGATCAGACCA
This sequence comes from Thermoplasmata archaeon, assembly GCA_021820565.1. Lineage (GTDB taxonomy): Archaea > Thermoplasmatota > Thermoplasmata > Thermoplasmatales > Thermoplasmataceae > Ferroplasma. The sequence goes on along the minus strand of JAKADL010000033.1, from coordinate 2,935 downwards.
GGGGCTGGTTCTATACATTGCATGTAATAGCATCACTTCTATTCGGCAGGAATGCATATAAGAATGTAATGTCCATGAGTTTCATACTGGATGAGCACGGGCAGAAAATGAGCAAGAGCAAGGGGAATTTCATCACTGCCAGTGATTTCATAGGAATGTACGGTGCCGACCCCGCAAGGCTATTTTTCTATACGGGTGCACCATGGAATTCGAAATCCATAGATAAAAAACTTATAAATGATACGAGCAGAAAAGTATTCGGGACACTATCAAACGTATATTCATTTTTTGCATCGAATGCAAACCTTGACGGGTATGTATTTGAAAAGCTGGAAGCCCCCGATAATCTTCTGGATAAATGGATTCTTTCACGGCTCAACTCTACCATGGAAAATGTCAGGAGGAATCTGGATGAATTCGACATGCATATCGCATTGAGGAATCTGATGGATTTAATCAACGACTTTTCAAATTATTATCTGAGGCTTTCAAGAAAGAGATTCTGGGAGGGAGATCTGGACAACAGCAAACGGAAGGCATATGATACCCTCTACTACACACTGTTAAGCATAATCAAAATGCTTGCCCCCATGGCACCATTTTATACCGAATATATGTATGTGAAACTCTCGGGTCCTGAAAGCTCCGTGCATTCAGAAAAATATCCGGAACAGGATAATTATTACATAAATGGAGATCTTGAAAAAGAATTCAAATATGCAATAACCGTAATGGAGCTGTCCAGGAGGGCCAGGCAGGAATCCAATATAAAGGGAAGGCAGGTTGTCAGTGAGGTTTTAATATACAGCGATATGAATATTGAAAAAGCCATACTTGATATAATCTCCCCTGAGCTGAATTCCAAAGCAATAAAATTCATAAAGGCTGAAGAAAAACCTGTAAAGGTTACTATTAAACCTGTTTTCGCAAAGGTTGCACCCATTCTGAGGGGCAACACAAATGCATTCACTGAATACCTTGCAGATAACAATTTATATGGAGAGTTAAAGGCAAAGGGAAAGATAGTATATGAAGGGCATGAATTTACCCAGGAATACCTGGACATCCATGAGGAGGCCCTGGATACATATGCTGTTGCCGGCGATGACAAAACCGGGATTTCAGTTTATGTCAATAAGGAAATAGATGAAGATTTGATGCTGGCAGGATATGCACGTGAAATCATAAGGAGAATCCAGATAATGAGAAAGGATCTGAACCTGGAATATTCACAGAATATCATTACCAGTGTAAATGCCTCCGGTGACATTAAGAAGTCAATAGAAAAATTCATGGATCTGATAAAGAAAGAGACCCTCAGCACAGAAATAAAAATAGCAGGGCATCCAGACGAGAAGGTATGGGATATTTCAGGTGAAAATGTAGGAGTGTTTATAGAAGCTATCAGTTGATCCGCTTCAGCACGACAAACTGCCTTATCAGCGATTTATGCTGATATACCGGCACTACACTTTCCACTGTAAAATAATCCCCTGCGTATTTCAGGAAATCAACATTATTTATTATAATGGAGCACAGGTGGGAACTCTTCAGCAATTCATAAAATTTTTTGAAGGATTCTCTGTATAAATCCACAATGTCATGGTTATCTATTCCGGAACTCCTGCCATAGGGCATATCTGTAACTATTGCGTCCACCTGATGTTCCAGATCAAGGTCTGATATATCTTCATTATAAACTTTGTAATCTTCTATTTTAAAATATTTAAAATTGAGTTTTGTACCCATTACCATGTTCAGGGAAGAATCATTGCCTATTATATGCCTATCCAGCATTGCCGCTTCTATGAGGATTCCTCCGGTACCGCAAAAAGGGTCAAGTAAGGTATCGCCCTCAACAGTGCCCGAGGTATTTACCAGGTATCTCGCGTATTTCGGGTGAAGGGACACGGGGGAGAAAAATGGCCTCATGGGTGCACGCCTGTCCTCGAAGGATTTTTTATTCCTTTCATAGATTACCTGGCACAGATACCATTTATCCATGAATAATACCCGGATCCTGAAATCCGGATTTTTAAAGTTTATCCTTCCCTTGCCACCAAGAATTTTTCCTATTTCTGATTCCATTTGTTCGGATTTGCTTTTGTCTGCACCTTCAACCCTTACATAAAATGTTCCCTGTGGCATTCCCTTATCTGATAATTTTGTATAGTCGATATTTTCATCAATAACAGCTGAGATAAAATTTATAAAGGCAGAATTTTTTAAATTTTCGGGATTGCCTTCAATCAAAACAAATTTCTGGTTGCAATCAATTATATTGAAATTATGATAAGCCCTCTGTATATATTTTATCTCGGTACAGGCGATTTCGCTATTTTCACCTGACACCTCCAGAATATATTTATTGCTCATTTTTTTCTTTCTTTATTTCTGATTTTTCCAGTTCCTTCTCAAGATCGGCATAAAGCGATTCATAAACCTTGTTCATTTTTTTTATGGTTCGCTTTATTGCAGCCTGCGGCTTTCCGGTGCTGACCTTGACATATATCTGGGGGTTGTCTATTTCCGGGTGTTTTATGTAGTAATATGAGTCAACAACCTTATCATCTTTAAGTATTTCTTCTGCCAGTGGCCTGAGAAGTGTGTTGTCATAATTTATCATTTCCAGTTTAATTGAATCTTTATCTTTTGAAATAATGTTGAATTTGGTATCCATAGAGGCTTATTTGAAATTAGTATATATTTATTATTATTGGTGTCATTTTCAAAATTGTTCATATTAGTTCTTATTTATTCTCGTCTATTACAGTGTAAATCCTGTTGACATATCTTTATGTGCCGGAATCATAAAGAAAGATATTTAAATATTAAAGTATTATATGGTAAAGAAAGGATATTTAATCCTGGTTAAAGGTGAAAGAAAATGGCAGAATTACCACATCTGAATTTAGTTATAATAGGGCATGTCGAT
>JAKADL010000032.1 GCA_021820565.1 Thermoplasmata archaeon | reverse complement strand
TGAGGTAAAGGGTGAACTGGGCCAGAGGGATGAAATTATAATACCGGACTCGGCACACGGAACAAATCCTGCCTCTGCGGCAATGGCAGGCTTCAAGGTTGTGGAAGTGCCTTCCAGTGAAAAAGGACTGGTGGATATTGAAGCATTAAAGGCGGCTGTCACACCCAGAACCGCGGCTTTTATGATAACCAATCCCAACACCCTTGGAATTTTCGATGACCAGATACTGGAAATTGCTGCAATTATCCATAACAATGGATCTTTACTGTACTACGATGGAGCAAATTTTAATGCTATCCTGGGAATAACAACTCCCGGTATAATGGGCTTTGATATTGTACATTTCAATCTGCACAAAACATTTGCAACTCCCCATGGTGGGGGTGGTCCCGGTGCGGGACCGGTAGCAGTAAAGGCCTTTCTGAAAGACTATCTTCCTGTGCCTTTGGTTGTACTTGAAAACAATCAATATTCACTTTATTATGGGCTTGAAAACACTATCGGCAAGGTTTCCTCATATAATGGATCCTTCGGTGTTATACTCAGGGCGTACGCATACGCATTAAAAAATGGAAACAATCTCAGTGCAAATGCCAGACGTGCTGTCATGAACTCGAATTACATGGCAAAAAAACTGTCCGGTTCATTTGAAATACCGTATAAACCCCTGAAAAAGCATGAATTCGTATTATCAACAGCCAGAACAGGAAGAAGAGCCCTTGATATATCCAAGTTCATACTGGATTATGGCATACATTCTCCTACAACATATTTCCCATTAATCGTGAAAGAAGCCATGATGATTGAACCAACTGAATCTGTTACCAAGAAGGACATGGATTATTATATCGATGTAATGGAAAAAGCACTGGAAGTGCCTGAAGATACATTAAAATTATCACCGGTAAATACCTCGGTGGGAAGAATAGATGAAATCGCCGCTGCAAGAAATCTTATCCTGAAATGGCCGGACCCATTTGAAAACTCTTAAATAAACTCAAGAGATGCGAAACAATGAAATTAAGTGAAATTAATGGAGAAAACGCCAATGTGGAACTCAAGGTAAAAATTCTTTCACTGTCTAGAAGGGAAACCACAACATCCAAGGGGGAAACCGTCTATTATTATGGCCTCCTCGGTGATGAAACCGGTGTAATTCCATACACTGCATGGGAATTCCCTGCACCCATCAAGGCAGGTGATGTTGTACAGATAAAATATGCCCGGTCCAGAATCTACAACGACCGTATAAGGCTGTACTTTGATTCTAAAACGGAGGTGCTTCTGAAACCTGGTGAGGACATAGAGGTGAAAAGAACATATAAAGAAACAAAGCTGATGGATCTGTCTCTGAAAAATCCTTTTGTTACTGTAACCGGCAAGATCAGTAATATGTCAGGAAAGGAGTATAATAAAGCCGGCAATACATTTACAATATACAACGGTTTCATCGAGGATGACACGTCACGGGTCAGGATTTCTTCATTCGGGCAAGCGCTGGAAAACGGAAGAATTTACAGGATGGTGGGTGCACGTGTATCTGAATTCAACAAACAGCTGGAACTTTCAATAGGGGATAAAACCGAAGTTATTCCGGAAGATGAGGATATGGACTTTGAAAGGTATTATAAACTCTTTGAAGTGGACAATCCCGCAGGGGGCATAACAATACTGGGTTTTATCATCACCCTGGGCACAAAAAGTGGAATTATAAAACGTTGCAGTGAGTGCAATAAGCCACTGGCCAACGGGGTATGCCCTGATCATCCAGATAAACCTACAAAACTTGATATATTCACATATTTTACCCTGGACGATGGCACCAAATATATTCAGTGCATAGCAGGCAAAAAGGCAATAATGCCCTTCCTTGGAATAAAGGATGAGGATCTCCCCAGAGTTGCCGGTGATATATACAGAATGCTGGAGGACAAATTATACGGGCATGCAGTCCGTGTTAATGCAGACTTCATCAAAAGCGAGGAAGATTTATCTTTAAGGGTCAACTTTATAGCAGGAATAACAAAGGAAGATATAGATAAAGACATAAAGGTCAGTCAATAGGTGAATAAGATGGCATACACAAAAAGAGAAACTTCATACTGGGTATTTTCAAGGGAACTGAAAGATTCAAATAAACTGGAGGGCGAAGAAAAAAGGCCCTATATAATAACGCCGCTCGGGACAAAGTTAAAACGGGTACTTCTGACCGGAATCATAACATATAAAAGTTCAGATGATAGAATGGTAAAAGTAACCGTTGCAGATTATCTGGGATCCTTCTACATAACCGGATTCAAAACAGGCTTCAGCAGTGAAATGGCAGAAGAACTGGATAAATATAATGTTAATGACACAGTTGTGGTTATGGGCAAGGTCAGTTCATTCAAGACAGATGAAGGCATATTCTATTTTTCAATAAACCCGGAGCTAATAAAAAAGGTATCTGACATTGAAAGGTATTTCTGGGGCATACGGGCATCATATGTTAGCAGGAGGAAATTGCTGGCTATTACAGAAGCACTGAAAGATGAAAACGTAACGGCTGATACACTACTGGGGCTGGGATATTCAAAGGAAGAGGCAGATGATGCAATACGCGCCAGAGATAATTACCATGATTATGATTTCACATCCTATATGAACGATATTTCATCAATAAACTTCGAATCCCCTGTTCCTGTGAGCACCCCTCCGCGGGAAAATGGAGAGGCAGGTCAGGCTACCCTGGAAGATGAAAAACCATCCGGTTCTGAGGCGATAAACGTGGAAGCATTCCTACTTGATTATATAAAAAGCAATGATAGCGGACCGGGATGTAAGTATGATGATATTGTCATTTCATGTTCCAACGCCGGAATTCCCAGGGAGAAAGTGGATGAGATATTGAACTCCCTGGGCTCCATGGGAGAAATATACGAGGTTTCGTTAAAAAGATACAAGGCGCTTTAATTTGCATTTATAAATATATTTTTCTGAATCAAATATTTAAAATACTTTTCTGTGTTATTAGTTCATGGTTACTTCAGACGAAATTGTTAAATGGCTGAGTTCAGGAAATGACAATGCAAAATCGCTTATTGACCTTAAATGGGTTATATCCAAGGCAGGAGATTATACAGTACTCCAGAATCAGAAAATTCCATTTGATATCTTCCTTTATGTGGATAACGATAAGGGTGCCATAAATGTGATTGTCAGAACAGGAATGGAAACCGCAACAATAGAAAACGAACCCCGGCTCAAAATATATAGAACACTACTTTTATTGAACGCCAGAGTTGAACTGGTAAAATTCATGCTGGATGGAATAAATGAAGAAGTTGTTGCAAGGGAAGATTTCGACGCGACGACCTTTACCAGGGATGTGCTCAACACCGGCCTTAATACAATCCTTGCATCTTTTTACCTTATGGTAAAGGCACTTAATCTGGAGGACGAATTTAATGCAAGCATCATAGAAAGAACAGGTATGATGATAAAGGAAATGGCCAAGGCAGGAAAATCAAGGGATGATATAAAACAATATCTTATGTCCTCACTGGGACTGGGCAGCGATGATGCGGAAAAGCTTATTTCAGAGGTTCTCGATACGAACTCGGCCCCGAAGAACATGTACCAGTGAATTTTTAATATTCACTTAAATAAAAATATTACTTGTGTATTTATAGTAAGTCATCAATAGAAATTCTTTTAAAGTGGTATGATATATTAATTTATGTTGTATGGTATAATATATTTTATCCCGGTAGATTATGCCAGTGCAATTCCCGGCAGTCTTATCTTTGCGGTAATTCTGGCTATTGTTGCTTTCATAGTGATAATTACGTTTACAGTTTATTATCTTTATAAAATTATCGCTTCCCAGCAGAGAAGACGTTATACCGGTGCGGAATCCATGATAAACGTTATCGGCACAGCAAGCAATAAAATCGATAAAAATGGGTCTGGATTCATAACCATTGATGGAGTTTCATGGGAAGTTGTAAATACCGGCAATGAAGATATTGAAAAATATGATAGCGTTGTGGTTACAGGTCGAACCGGGCTGAAATTGATGGTAAAAAAGATCAGTAAATAAAAAATATGTAAATGCCGGAGCATCGATAAATTTAACATCTGCAAGTTCATAGGGTAATATGGAATACGGATGCTATATATGTAATAAAATAATAAAGACAGGTGAGAAATTTACCTTCACTAAGGAAGGACCCGTACATATGGATTGTTTTGTGGCTGCAGAAAGAAAAAAAGTGCCTGAAAACAAGGCAGAATATCTTAGAAATCTCAGTATGATACTTGATTATGAATTAACCATGCTGGTAAGTCTTCTCAGTTTAAAATCCGATGATAAGGAAACATCGGAATTGATAAGACGTAGAATAAACTCAATTGAAAAACAGGCCGGAGAAACAACCGGACTTATTTATAATTTATAAAAAATTATTTTTTCTTTTTAAATTCAGTATAACCACATTTGCCGCATGTGTAACGGTCAGAATGTTCTGCAAGATAAACGCCTGCACCACACCTGGGGCATGTTCTACGCTTTCTGACTATCTTTCCTTCCTCAACAGCATATACTTCTCTTTTTTCCATTATTTACTCTCCTTTTCCTTTAATCCGTTCCTGATCAGCTCATAGTCCGGCTCGTATAGCATCGCATGTTCCTTTGTATCGTATATTTTCACATATCCCTTCAATGAGTCCTTTCCGGTTTCCTGTATATTTCTATCCACTATTATTACATCCTCCTTGGCTTTGTAATAATCTATGAAAAGATTTTTTATTTCTTTTCTGCTAACAGTCTTTCCGGATTTGAAATCCAGGGTATATTTGATCTCTTTTCTGAACAGCAGCTTGTTATCTCTTTCAGAATCAACACTGAAATTCTTAATCATTTTTTCATTACTCATTTTTATACATCTCCCTAATCATCTTCTCAATTTCCTTCTTTATATCCTCATTAACTTTTATGAACGCCATACCTGTATCAGGTACGCCATAAACAATTACTGTATTATTATCTGCATAAAAGATTATTGGTATTACGGCAAGATCCTCCTCACCTTGTACCTCTATTCTCTCCGGTGTATCTCCTGCCAGAGATCGTTGTATTGCATTCATAAGCTGTACGGATATTATTCCCGGAGGATTGGAAACCTGGCATGATCCATCCACATGCTTGAAACGTTTCTCATCCCTCTTGGTAACAAGGTCAACCACCTGTAATTTAAGATCAATTCCAGCATTTACCAGGTTTTCTGTTGTAACATCTCCAACTGATATGATTTTATTGGTTTTAGATAAAAACCTAATATCATCCACACTGCATAGAGAATATTTGAAATTCTTGATACTCTCCCTTGCACTGGATCCTACTTTTATATCACGATCTAACTTTAATAGCATAAATTCCGGGTTCCTTAATGTCTGCCTTTCGGGCTATTTCTGAATGTATATCATTTATGATCAAAAAACCGAACCAGTCAGGTTTTGTTCTCTCCTCCCCATGAACCGGGCACACATCCTCTGTTGTAAGACGCTTGCATATTTTGCAGGCTTTATATGTTTTTGCCATTTTTATACCTCAGTTGTTTATATCCTGCTTTTGCATCCACTCAGTTTTTCCGAGGCCGGGCTGTTTGGCAGTAAATCCGATCTTACTGTCGGATAAGGAAGCAGATGCAAGATTCAGGGCAACTATCCTGACCCTGATTTTATCTCCGACTTTAAGCTCCATTTTGCTATCCTTTCCTACGATTCTCTGATTATCCATGTCTACGTTTATAGAATCATCCATAATCTGGCTGATATGCAAAAGTCCTTCAAAGGGCCCGAATTTTATAAATGCCCCGAATTTCTGGACACCTTCAACCACACCATCCACAACCTCCTGCATTCTGGGAAAATATGCAAGAGCGGTATAACGAATAGGCTGGTAAACACCACCATCCCCATGAACTATGGTACCTTCGCCCTTCATTTCTATGCTGCTTACAGAAACTATATAAGACTTACCCAGGCTTTTCTGACCTTCCAGTATATCAACCAGTTTTCCTTCAAGAATTGATTTTGAAGCTTCAATAACGGCCTCGGAATAATCATCATTTAACAGTTCAGGCGGAACCCTGATTACGTATTCATCCTCAAGCAATATGTACATATTAATTCTCCTCTAAAATACTGATAAAGAATTTAATAATATTATAAATATTTATGTATTTTAGAAACCTAAAAAATATATGCATAATTCTCATTCACCCTTAATGGAAAAAATCAGGGAAATATTGTCAGATAATTTTATTGGAAAAGAAGTCTCTATAAGGGGATGGGTTTACAGGATACGCAGTTCAGGTAAGATTACATTTATTGTTTTACGGGATTCAACCGAAATTATCCAGTGTGTTGCTTCTTCCGAAAACTTGAATGAAGCAGAAATGAAAGATCTTTCTTCATTGACTGTTGAAAGTAGCCTTGAAGTGTCAGGGAAAATAAGAAAGGAGCCGAGGGCTGTTACAGGATACGAACTTTCCATAAGCGCCTGCAAAATATATGAAAGGAATGAAAATTTCCCCATAACCAGGGATCTGGGTGAGGAATTTTTACTTGATAATCGTCATCTATGGCTCAGAAGCCGGGAATTCACAGCAGTACTCAAGATAAGATCAACAGTTTTTAAGGCTTTCACCGATTATTTTTACGGTGAGGAATATTATCAGGTTCAGGCGCCCATGTTTGTCTCCACTGCAACAGAAGGTGGATCATCGCTCTTCAATGTTGATTATTTTGGCGAGAAAGTCAATCTGACCCAGAGTTCACAATTCTATCTGGAAACCATGATATTCAGCCTGGAAAAGGTATTTACAATAGCTCCGAGTTTCAGGGCAGAAAAATCAAGAACCAGAAGGCACCTTACCGAGTACTGGCACGCCGAAGGTGAGGCTGCATGGTATAGCAATGAGGATATGATGGAAGATGAGGAAAAAATGATCAAATTCATCATAGATGAGGTACTGAAAAATAATCTCGAAGATCTCAAACTGATTAACAGGGATATCGGAAAGTTAACGAATATCAAAGTTCCGTTCCAGAGAATAAAATACAGGGACCTGATTAATAAATCAAACGAGTTCGGCATGAATCTGAAATACGGTGACGATCTGGGTGCTGATGAAGAATATGGAATAATGGTACATTTTGATAATCCCATATTTGTTACGGATTACCCGGATGCCCTTAAAACCTTTTACCACAGGCCCGATCCCGATAGCCCCGGGGAATTGCTCTGCCACGATTTGCTTGCACCGGAAGGTTATGGCGAAATACTGGGTGGCGGTGAGAGAATTTACGATCTGAACGAGATGCTGGAAAGAATTAAAAAGAACGGATTAAATCCGGAGGACTATTACTGGTATGTAGACCTAAGAAGATATGGAAGCATACCACACAGCGGATTTGGTCTCGGGCTAGACCGGCTTGTTATGTGGATCTGCGGGCTTTCCAATATAAGAGAAACAATACCATATCCTAGAACAATAAGGCGGGTAAAGCCATGAATAATTTCCTTGCGGCATTGCACGGGGAAACTCACGACACTATCCCTGTGTGGTTCATGCGCCAGGCCGGTAGATACTTGACCGAATACCAGGAAATCAGGAAAAATTACAATATAAGAGAAATGTGCATGGACCCGGAAATCACCGAAAAAATTACTTATCTACCAGTAGCCAGACTGAATGTGGATACCGCAATTATATTTGCGGATATTATACTTCCACTGGAAGCAATGGGGTACAGTATAGATTTCAATAGCAATGGACCTGTAATTCAGAATGGTTACAGGAATAACCGTGAATTGCACGGAATCCATGAATTTGATGAAAACGCATTAAAATACAGGACCATGGACGCCATACGCCTTTTCAGGGAGAAACATCCGGAAACACCGCTGATAGGATTTTCAGGAGGCCTTATCACGGTGCTATCATACCTCATTTCCGGAACATCCGATAACAATCTCGTTTATACAAAAAATATTATGCTCGGTAATAATAATTTTACTGAAATGAAAAATATGATAAAAAATATGATCATAAAATATCTTAAAATGCAGATAAGTGCGGGAGTTGATGCTGTACAGATTTTTGATTCATGGCTCGGGTCCCTTTCACCATACATGTTTGAGAAGTACTTAAAAAAAGATATAATAGAAATAGTCAATGAAATAAAGGGAAAAACTCCGCTGATATATTTTGCCACTGGAAACTCGGGCATGATAGAACAATTCAACGGGATAAATCCGGATATTTTGAGCCTTGACTGGCGTGTAGACATAAAGCAGGCCGGCAAAATATTGAAGCCCGAAATAGGCATTCAGGGAAATCTGGATCCATACGTTGCAAGTTACAGTACCGGAGCCGCAGTTCAGGAAACAAAATTTATACTGCATCAGGCTGCCGGAATGAATAATTACATATTCAACCTCGGTCATGGCGTCCTACCGGAGACCTCTCCTGACACTCTTAAGGAAATAGTTGAAACTGTACACAAGCACAGTATTTTTTGATTCCGGGATGCTACTGTTAGAAAATAATAAATCTACCGGAAAAATACGTATTGATGAAGAAAGTAATACTGCTAAGTTATGGTAGCCCGGAAAAAATTGAGGATGTACCGGAGTACCTCGCCGGCATATTCGCTGGAAAGCCTGTTCCTGAAAATGTTCTGAATGAAAATATAAAGAAATATAAGATGGTGAACGGTAAATCGCCTTCCAATGAGATTATAAAAAACCTCAAGAATAAATTGCAAAAACTTCTGGCTAAATACGGGGATTTCGATGTTGTAGATGCATATAAACACTGGCATCCCGGCATAGAGGAGGTCGTTTCCTCGCTGGATTCAGATTATGAAGAAATAATAGCCCTTCCACTTTTTGCATTCAAATCAAATAATATAAAAAAATCATATGAAACACCTCTGGAAAACGGCCTGAATGGAAAAAACTTGAATTTAAAATTTATAAACGGGCTGGACAGAGATCTTCTAACCTGTATGTGGGCATCAGAGATCAGCAAATATATGTATGAATACGACAATTTTCTCTTTACTGCCCACAGCCTTCCTCTGATAGACGATGAAGGCGATTATGTGGAATCACTGGAAAGGAATTCCAGAAATATATCAAGGATGCTCGGGATAGGGAGTTATTATACTGCATTCTATAGTCAGGGCCCATATGGAAAATGGATCCAGCCATCAATTTATGATCTGCTGGACAAATACAGAATCGATAACGTTGATCGCATTCTGGTATCACCTGTGGGATTTCTCTATGAGCATCTGGAAATACTATATGACCTGGATGTAAAGTATAAGGAATTCCTATCTGACCATGGAATAAAATACGCAAGGGCCAGAACTCCATCAGATTCGGATGAAATGGCAGTACTTCTGAAAAACGCAATATTGGACAGTACTGGCCTTCATGAGTAAAAGCGGAAAAATCCTTTTTTCTATTTACAGATATGGGTAGTCAATTATTGATTCCATTTCCACTCTAACGTGTTGCTTTCCATCTTTAAACTTAAATCTTTTTAAGCTTTAATGCATAACTGAATTATGGAATCATACAGTATTTTTTGCTATAATGCATCCGATTACATAAAGGAGATTGCCAAAGTTGGAACGAACAGCGATATACAGCTATACCACAGAAAGGATGGCGATACAATCATGACATTCATTGAACCCGTTAAGTATCCTGAAAAAATTTCATCCCTAACAGATTCTATATATCCTTCTGACATGGCAATCATAAAGGTAACCACTATAAGCCGGGATCTGGGAGAGGTTATAGTTGCACTGGATCTCATGGAGAAAAGAGTCGGTTTTATTATCGTCAGTGAGGAACTCCGACCGGCAATTAAAAAGATCATTGAAAATACGTCACTCACGGGATATAAATTTTTCACAGGCAAGCCAATGGAGCTTATAGATGAAATAAAAAATGTAAAAATAAATCGCAGCGAAGCCAAAAACTTAACGGTTATTGATCACTTTTTCAAGGTGAAAGGTGTCGGAACGGTAGCCCTGGGGTTTGTACTTTCTGGAAGCATCTCAAAGCATCAAAAAATTATATTATCAGACCTGGACAGGGAAGTGGAGGTCAGATCAATCCAGATGAACGATGAGGATGTCGATACTGCCGGTGCAGGGTCCCGTGTAGGCCTTGCCCTGAAAAATATAGAGCCCACAGATATGGAGCGTGGCATGTTTCTCTCTGATAAACCCTTTAAATACGTGGAGGAAATAAAAGGGAATGTTGTCCCGCAAAGGAATCTGAAACTTAATCTTGGTGATAATTTTGAGGTATTCATATCAGATATAATGAGATTCCAGCGGGGGAAGTTTGAAAATGATCATATCATACTGGACAAAAAAATTCCGGTTATAAAGGATAAGGCTGTCGTTGCAAGCAACAACATAGTTCCAAGAGTTTTCGGGACTATCAACCTTTAATTTTTCTTTTCAGCATCTGTTCTGTTCCTATGTCATGCCTTATATAATAGTCGCCCTTTATATACTGCAACTTATCTTCTACTATATCAGATGCCTCATAAATGCTATTTCCAATTCCGATAAGTGCCAGTGCCCTGGATTTTGATGTTTTAACCATATTCATGGTTCCGGACACCGAAGAATAATAGAGTTTGAAGTTATCAGATTCAATTCCATCCTTGATTGTTAGTTCAGATTCTTCCGGTTTTATGCCGTATCCCGGGGGAACTATGTATTTGAGCACGGTGGCCTTATTAATAAATTTAATATTGTCTTTCAGGGTTCCACTGTAAATATCGAGAAATATATCAACAAGATTGGATTTCAACAGAGTTAATACATTGATGCCTTCCGGATCGGCAAATCTTGCATTAACTTCTATAACCTTTACTCCACGGGCCGTATCCATAAACTGGCCATATATAATGCCTTTGAATGGATTCCCGTCCATTTTCATTGCATCCACTATCATTTTAAGGATATCTCTTGCCTCGTTTACAGTATCTATGCTGATGAATGGCAGTATAAAATTCTGGTCTGAAATGGATCCCATGCCACCTGTATTCGGGCCAAGATCATCTTCATACAGCCTTTTATAATCCTGCACCACTGGCATGAATGCAATATGGGTGCCATCTGTAAATGCCTGAATGGAAAACTCCTCGCCGATTTCTCTCTTCTCGAGCAAAACCCTGCCATCCTTTTCAAGAATACCGGATGCGTATGCAACGGCTTCTGCGGTGCCATTTATCTGCAATCCCATAACTTTGACTCCCTTTCCTCCTGTAAGCCCTATGGGTTTTATAGCATATTCACCATTATTTTCACGGAAGAATTTTTCCAGGTCTTCCCTGTTTGTTATCAATGTATTTTCAATGTCTCCTCTGATTCTGTATTTTTTCATTAAATTGCGCATATATTCCTTTGATGTTTCAATCCTTGCAGCCTTCTGTGTGGGAGACGCAACAGGTATGTGGTTTTCCAGTAGCCTGTCTACAAGATCAGTTTCAAGAACACCGTCAGGTCCTATAAAAGCTATATCAATTTTGTTTTTTTGTGCAAAATCTACAATCTTCTGTGAATCTATGGTATACTTCATAACGCCACGGGATAGCCCCATTATAGATGGATTTTCATTTGTAATCACAGAATACAGTGTATCGGTTTCTCTGATTTTCCTTGCAATTGCATCTTCTCTGCCTCCACTGCCAACAAGTAAAACGTTCATTGTTCCTCGGCACGTAATGTCCTCTTGTTAATATTAAATTTACGGTGAAACTCCGTGGTAACCTTATATTTATGTGTATTTCTGTACTTTCTTGATGATACCATTCCGACTTTCTTCAATTTTTCAAGGGCTTCCTTATAATCATAGCCAAAATTTTCTCTCAGGTCTCCTGATATGGCTTCACCCTTCATTTTGAATATATATGATAGCATGGCAAGCTCCTTTTCCGTAAACTCTTTTTCTATAAATGGCTCCACAAAGGGAACCATTTCATTACTCAA
Source organism: Thermoplasmata archaeon (assembly GCA_021820565.1). Classification (GTDB taxonomy): domain Archaea; phylum Thermoplasmatota; class Thermoplasmata; order Thermoplasmatales; family Thermoplasmataceae; genus Ferroplasma. The sequence continues at coordinate 1,474 of JAKADL010000032.1, read as the reverse complement.
TTTAATCTTGTAACTATTTCCGAACTGTCCAACCCTTAGCGAGCTATTAGTTTCTTCGTAGGTTCTGGATATCTCTTTTATTGCCCTGCTGAATTCAACTGTACTTATACCCATATATTCCGAGACTTCAGATGCCTTGAGAGGCTCACTGGAAGAGTACAGTATGGCTTCTACTTTCTTCGAGATATCATTCATGGTAAATCAATATAATATAGAGAATTTAAATTTATTGAATGGACTTCCTATCTATATTTGGCCAGTACCTGAAAACATAATTATGCTATCTTGCATACACTTCTATGCATCCGCAAAACAATGTGGATAAAAATTCTAAATACGCATACGGCGAATTTGATTCTGTTCCTGCAGATATGCGCAGAAATTCTTCCTCCGAACTGTTTACATTGTGGTTTGCTTCTAACCTGACAATAGGAGATTTTGCCATAGGATTTATCCCAGTATTGCTGGGCCTCAGCATCCAGATGGCACTGTTTTCAATGGTGCTGGGCAGTATTATGGGGTCCGCTCTTGTTGGCCTCATGTCAAGAACCGGGACACTTACAGGTCTTCCGCAGATGGTGCTCGGGAGGCGTGCATTCGGAAAGCATTTCGGTATATTCATGACCGGGCTCCAGTGGCTGAATACCCTTGGCTGGCTCACGGTCAATCTGATTCTTGCATCATTCGCCTTTTCTCTGGCATTCCATGTGCCATATTATGAGATTTCCATACTTCTGATGGGTATAATCATATTCCTCATATCAAATTCCGGGCGCAGGGTTATTTCATTATTTGAAAAAGCCATGTCCGTTGTACTGGGTATCCTGTTCCTTTTCATAGTTCTCAATGCTGGATTCCACGCAGGTGCCATATACGCTTACAAACCTGTGTATTACGGTTTCGGGGTTGCATTCGGGATAACACTGGCAACATCATTTTCATATCTCATGTCATGGGGCCCATATGCCGCTGATTATTCACGGTACAATAAAACCAGGAATTCATTTATATACACGTTCAGCGGAGGTCTTCTGGCAACTGTATGGGCTGAAATTGCCGGGCTTCTTATTGCCATAATGTCAATGAACCCCTCCGGCAATCCTGCTATTGGATTGAATTATGTTCTCGGCCCCTACGCCATCATTGGATTATCTGCAATTTTTCTGGGGGGGATAGCTGCGGATGCCTTAAATCTGTATTCCAATTCCATATCCCTGAAAAGTACCGGTGTAAAATTAAAAAGAATATACACTGTAACAATGGGAATCATAATAGCTATATTGCTATCAGTAATTCTCTATACGAAATTTTATTCTTTCTATGAGGATTTCCTCTTCCTGCTTGACTACTGGATAACTCCCTGGCTCGGCATAATGATAGCTGATTTTTTCATTGTCAACAGAGACAGGACATTCAATTTCAAATCAATACCGGGATTCAATTTTGCCGGGATATTTTCATATTTCATAGCACT
>JAKADL010000161.1 GCA_021820565.1 Thermoplasmata archaeon | reverse complement strand
ATTTATTTATTTCTTTTCCCTGTCCTTTTTCATTTTCTTATAATGCCTTCTGAATTCATCAGGCTTATAGGAGAAGTTATTGTACTTAGACCTGTACCATACTGCCGTCATCAGGATTGTTACTATGGCGAAAAATCCTGTTATGGCAACGTCGTTAGGATCCGGATCATAGCCATTGTATGTTCCTTCTGTCAGTGCTGCAGCAAGAATCATTATTCCGGTCATAATTATAATAAATATTCTTATTCCGGTTTCATTTTTCTGCTTGGGCTCTTCAGATCTTTCGAGCTCTACTGCCCTTTCTACTTCATCGTCTGATTTGACATTAGTTTTATCATAGGTTTTCTTGTCTTCCATTTTACTCACTCCTTTTGGTTTTATAGATCAGGCGTACGGCTATTAACAGGAATATTATTACAATCACGAAGAATTCAAGACTGCTTACTGCCATCTGCAGATCACCGCTCAATATATGACCTGATGCACATCCATCTGCCATCCTGGCACCGAGAAGCATCATGAATGCTCCGCTGAAAGCTCCTCCTGCTCTCTTGATTTCACTGCCTCCAAATCTGGATTCCCATGATGGTGGTATTACCTTGTTGAAGGCCTGGAATCTTCTGGTTACGAATACAGAGAAGAGGAAAGCACCGAATAATGTACCTATATCGCTGAAAGGCTCCCAGCCTATTGTTGTAACCACTATCTCACTGTATTTCCAGTATGAAGCAGGTAGCCACAGCTCTGCTGCTATCCATGAAAATGTTGTTGATTCGCCAAGTATCTGGTGTAAGAACATTTCAAGTACAACTGTCAGGCCTATTACTATGCCCACTGTTAACATTACCTTTCCGAATAAATTGGATGATACAGTATAATGGTAATTGAATTCCTCGGCAGTGGTTCCATTGCCCATTGGCATGGATGCACCCTCCTGCAATACCATTGAAGATTCTATATTCTGCTCCTCCTCTGCTGTTGTGGGCTTATAGTTTTTATGCGATGACTGGTAAAAACAGCTCTTTCCGCCCTTGTACCTGGGTAACATATATGCTACTCCGAACATCAGAATTGCCCATACTACAGCTATTCCAAAACCTATATATAGATTAGTATCTACTTTTCCACCGAAGTATATTTCACCGAAGTTATCATATGTCACCAGCCAGTGGCCGAATGATGTTTGATATATCATTGTCCATGAAGCTGCACCCAGTAAACCTCCGAAAACTGCATATACTGCATCTCTCCTTCCTTCTCCAAGGGCCATCCATATTGTTCCGGGAACATATCCAGATACCGCTATTCCTGTACCGAATATGGCTGCTCCCAGTGCAACTCCCCATACGTAGTCAGGCTTGACTCCCCAGTGGAAAGATACCCCCAGCGCTGCTAGGCCGTATAATGCCAATGCACCGGCGCCTATTGCTATTGCTATACATCCTATAAATAATCTGTCCTGGAATTTTCCGAGCCTTATCAAAATTTCTGGATTTGAAATACCCCATGCTTCTGCAAGGCCTCCTACAATCATTCCGATGAACAGACCTATCCATTCCCATGCTGTGACTGCTATCATTTTACTCTGAAAGTAACAGTCATGATTTATATTTAAACATAATTATTATAATACTAATATAGAACTATTTACAGTATCATTGCGCAAAATTTATAAATTTGTGTAACATAAATAAAAATGTCAGAAGAATACGGCATTGCAATTCTTGACCAGGAGGGGGATTACATTGTAAAACCTTTTTTTTCAGACATCCCTAAAATATCTAAATTGATAATAATATGTGATGCCAAGACAGAATATAAGAACGCAAAACAGAAAATATCAGATTTTCTCAGGCTCAAAAATATAAAACCTGAATTTGTAGAAATCAAAGATGTTAGTAATTTCTTCCAGATATTCCTGGTTTTACAGAAAATTTGCAAAACTAAAAGTGATCCCACATGGGTGAATATATCATGCGGTTCTGGTATCGGTGTATCTGCTCTGACTATACACGCATATAACCAGGATATACTCATGGTGGTTTATGATAAATATATGGATTCCACTGCTGTAATAAATGTTAAAAAATTGAAGAAGATAGATATATACAATAAAAGATACATACAAATTATGAGAGAAATTTCAGCAAAAGCAAAAACTATAGAAGAACTGTCTGTTTCACTTAACATTACAGATTCGGCCGTTTCCAGGAGATTGAAAAATCTCCTTGCGCTTGGAATAGTCACACGGAATGGAATAGGTACAAGAAACTATCCTTTTGTTCACTCCCTCAATGAGTTCGGCAGGCTCTTACTGGGCTAGACTGAGTGTTTCTCCGGAATATCAAAATATTTTTGTATCTATAATGTTTTTAAAAAATTTTATTTAATAACTTTTAAAAAGTATCTTAAAATGTTAGTATAGTGTGTCCTGCCTTATTTGCATCTGCTATGACTTTTCCACCCGGTATTTTATCACAGTCATAATACAGCAAATCACTTTCGGTTATATGGTAGTATTCCATTGCAACGGGGC
>JAKADL010000031.1:937-13789 GCA_021820565.1 Thermoplasmata archaeon | reverse complement strand
AAAATCCATGGCCCATCCTGCACTTTACAGTGCATATCTTGAAATGATCAATCATAATCTCAAACCATACTGGAACATTTCACTGAAATCGCCACTGTACTTTTTCAATGATATGACCTATAAAAATACCTTTATCCGGCGCCTTGTAGATTTTACAGAATCATACATAAGCAACGGCAAAAAGACATTGCTAATCAATTACAGACAGTGGAGGCACGGGTTTCCAGTATCAGATGAAATAATCCATTCATACGAAACCACGGATTACAATTTCCTGATACAGTGGAATGATATATACATACCAATAGAGCTCGAAAATACATATCCTGTAAGCCAGATGGTCTCCTCGGGAGTTACAGATCATGAGTATATGGAAGGGTATATAAAATGGTTAAAATCCATAAATTCCGACATTCAAACATATAATCCATCAATAGCCGGTGATTCCAGAATCAGAAGATATACCCATACAAAAATAAATAATGTGTTCAAATTCCAGTTTCATACAGGAGCCGATCTATTCAAAGAATCAGATATTATAATCAAATCCAGGGCAACAGGCCACATAAGGAATATCAAGAGGGGCGATAAGATCATAGCCACCATGAGGAATGATGGATTTTTAACGCTTTCTATTTACGGCGGGGAACTTCTGAATACTATACTAGATTTTCCCGTTTCCAGGGTAATAGTCGGCCAGGATAGCGGAGAATTCAATTCTAGAGGATTCAATGTATTCTTCAAATTTGTTGAGGATTGCGACGAAAACATCACTGCCGGAAATGAGGTTATGGTTACCGATCTCCATAAAAAGCTGTTTGCAGTTGGGCATGCCACAGTATCAGGAAAGGAGATGAAATATTACAGGGAGGGCATAGCGGTAAAAGTTCACGAGGGCATTAACAAGCTATAGTCATTCCAGTTTGATATCATCCGGAATGGCGTCAAGTATTCCATTAAGTGTCTTATCGTCACTTTTCCTATTGTATATGTGTGTGTAAATTTGTTCCAGAACGGCCTGTATTTTCTCTCCATCAAACCTTTTCATGTTTTTTCTGGACATTATCATGAGCTTCATTTCCTGGGATTTATTATTGTTCCGTGGTGGAAGGAAATATTTGAAGCCTGTCAGCGTTTTCGCCCCTGCCCTCCGGTAAAACTTTACTCTTGCCCTTCTCTGGGTTTTATTGTCGCCCTCCTCAGGATTCTCCACCTCGAATATTACATGATTATATCCAGCACTGTCATCGAGATCAAATATCCTTTTGAGGAATAAAGAACCCAGCCCGTTTCCTCTATACTCCTTTCTGACTGCAATGTAATCCAGGAATAAAAAGTCCAGGTCATTGACCGGCCATAACATTACAAACATGACAGGATTGCCATTCTGCTTTCCAATGAACATTTTCTCATGGTTTTTTTCTATATTCTTCTTTATATCATCAACCGGCCTTTTTTCTCCCGGTGGAAATGCTTCTTCATAAATATTTATGCCATTATTGAAATCTTCTTCAGATTTTACCTCTGATATATTTACATTATCCAACATATTCATCTATCCGGTCTTGTTATATGTAATTTGTTATCTTATAAATAATGCTATATATATGTTCTTCATGGAAGCAATATTTACAGTTGTTTTTGGAATACATAAAAAATCTTTCATACTATTAATTTCATATATTATCCGATAAATTTAATTTATCTTTACAATACAGTAGTGATGATTAGACCATGGATTCTGGCTATGGATCTCGACGGAACTGTATGGGACCATCTGAATATCTCCGGCGTTGAGCCACCGTACACAAGAGTTAACGCATCAAGTATAAAGAACAGGGACAATGTGGTTATAACGCTTTTTAATGAAGCCATAACATTTATAAAATGGGCAAGGTCAAACGGCGCCATTACAACAACGTTGAGCTGGAACCGCAGGGATTATGTTGAAGAGGCCCTTGAAACCTTTGGCATCTCAGAGCTATTTGATTATAACTCCACCGACCATACCCCGGATAAGGATCAGAGGCTACTGAAATTGATTAAAACCTTGAATGGAAACGGTGTACATATACCAGTAGATAGGGTTGTATATGTGGATGACAGGGATATCCATATGGAGGAAATCAAAAAGAACGTTGGCCACATTGTTTTTATCAATATCTGGAAATCCGCAAAAAATTACAGGGATGCCATGGCAATTGTCAAAGAAAAGATACTGGAACCAGATATTACATCACTATAACATCATAATCAAAACTCTCCCGGACTGGGTCACATAATCCGGCGCCAGTAAAATTAAATTTGAAATATTTTAAATATTAATTAACCATGTAAATATAAATATGGAATCAAATACCCCCGTAATATGGTTTAAAAGTTATCCGGACCCCCAGGACTCATTTGCAGGTAGTTTATGGATTGCCATACATACGCAAATATATAATTACATGCACATTAATGATTATATTATACGGATCAATAAAATTGATAGTTTAATTTCATACAGAGATTATCTCGGCTTTCTGGAGGAGGACAACGCACTTGAAAAAATATCCAGTGCAGTTAACCGGAATCTAAAGAAATTAAAAATCCAGGAGTTTAAATTTTCCCTTTCAATGGACAACGATCCCCAGAAAGCATTGGCATACATGAAAAAAGGAAGGTCACTGGTAATAGGGATACCATACAGGGATGCCGGGAAATTTACCGGATATGACACTATAAACACCGGGATTTCCGGAGATATTACGTATTATATGGTTGCAGTGAATGACGGTAATGATGTGTACTTTATCCCGGGTATGGAGGGTGTTGAAGTTAAGACTTCAATAGAGAATCTCTATGACCAGTATAGACACATAATAGGCAGAATGGAATTTGATAAGTTTATGGACTATTGTGTGGCAAACAGGGAAATTATAAAATTTGTATATGCCAGTGTACTGACAAGGACCGGCGAAGAGGTAAGGTCATTAAATGAATATTAGGTGTGTGTGAATGCTGCAGATTGGAAGTTATGTTACCAGGAAATATGATACCGGGAATGACAATGTTGAAACGCTCATAAAGTTGATGAAGAGATTCGTTTCTGAAACCTACGGGAGCTTTCTTTCCATAGATTCAGATTCTGTGGAGACACTGGACAAGCTGCATGCGTATGTGGATGTTTTTTTTCCGGAACTGCTTGATAACTATCTGGTAATAAGAAAATATGGCCACATATTTTTTATAACCGCAGAACAGATTGCAGGCAAGGCCATATTCACCGGTCCGGATAGAAAAACGGTCTCCAGATTATTCGGAGAGGTTAAATCCAGGGATATTGCAGTTGGAGAAATCCAGATCATGGAAACTATATCCAGGGAACTTTCATACATACATGAAATAAGGATATCCATGACTCCTGTAATGGAAATACTCCGGGAACTTCTGGATAACGGTAGAATAATACTGATTTCCACCAGATCAGACGACCTAAAACGCCAGAAATATTTTAACGAAATCAATCAACTGAACATATTCAAATATGAATATAAATACGATGCATGCATCATTGAGCGTGGGCCCGAATTCGATTCTGTGGCATCCGGAAATATCGAAAATTTATTTTCCTATATAATTCAGAAAAAAACAGATTATGTCTCCGGGATATCTTCGGTAAAGCCATATTTACGGACAGCATACTCTTATTATTCAATATGCCTGCTTTCCGGATCGCTAATAGAAATACAGATGGAAACATTGCGCAGTGAATACGGAAGACTTTATGGCAAAAAGCCCGATAACTTAAAATTTAAGAATTATGTGGAATCGCTCTGCAGTGTCAATATATTTCAGTATAAAGATGATAAAATAAAGGGTATTGAAAAAATTTTTAAAAAGTTTGGAAAAAATTAAAAATTTACTGGACGGTCTGTGTGTATTCCTTTTCCCTGGATATCTCTTCCATTGATCTTCCCTTTGTTTCCGGGAGGCACAGAACAGTAATTATCAGACCTGCTATAGAGAAAACAGCAAGTACAGTCATCATTACGGAAAGTCCACTTACTATTATGAACGCATCCACAAAGGTACCTATGAACGCACCCGTTTTACCTCCTGCTGCCGATATACCCGTCCCCAGTCCCCTAGATGTTACAGGGAATACCTCTGGTGGATATACAAACGTTGTTACATTTGGCCCGAACATCATGAAGAAGTAACTCATTCCATAGACTATCAGGAACTCTGCTACATATCCCTTAGTATCCAGAATCGGGAATGCTGCGAGAATTATAAAAGCTACGGCCAACATTACGAATCCTGTTATCTGTATTGGTTTTCTCCCGAGCTTATCAAGTGTGAACGTAGCAAGCCAGTATCCGGGTAGTGCTGCGACTATGAATATTAACGCCGCATATTCCGTTGATTTTATCAGTCCTGCAAGTCCGGTCTGGGTTATCAGCGTTGCAAATATCTTATCGGCCATGATTGAATTTCCGTAAAATGCCCAGTCCATTAAAAACCATGACCCTGCTGTGCCTATTAAGGTTATCAGAAACGCTCTATCCTTGATAAGGGTGTACCACGGTGCATTTACCTCTTCTTTCTTTTTGTCCATCTTCACATCAATGCCTGTATAGGATTTCAGGTTTTTAGCAGCCTCATCAGCATGCCCCTTGGCAACTGTGTACCTTGGCGGCTCTGGCATTTTTCTCCTGTAATATATTACAACTGCGGCCGGTATTGCTCCAACGGCTAGAAGGATTCTCCATGTATCTGCAAGTGGTATGATTTTTGTGTTCAGGAGGAATGCCAGTGCGAGCAGTGATGATACTACAAGGCCGATACTCTGCATGGAAAGAATGCTTCCTACATATTTTCCTCTTGATTTTATATTAGAATACTCACTCATTATAACAGAAGATGTAGCATAATCTCCTCCTATTCCCAGTCCAAGTAAAAATCTCCAGCCTATAAGTATCGAGGGGTTCTTGAATGACAGGAATGCACTGCCTAATGCGCCTATTACAAGCAATACAAGCTCTAGTCCATATACAGCCTTTCTTCCCAGGTAATCCAGCAATCTTCCGAATGTCAGTGCCCCCAGAACAGCCGCTATTAACGACATTGATGATATCAATGCCACATCTGTTTTGGTCAGGCTCCAGCCCACCAGGGGTAGTATCGCTACTACTGTTCCGATAATAAACAAATCGTAAGCATCTGTAAAAAATCCCATACCCGCTGTCAGAAAAGTCTTGAAATGGAACTTTCCGGTGGCATTATCCAGTGCCTGATTTATTGTATCTATATTTCCACTATCTTTGTTATCCATATTTTCCAGATAAATATTGACAATAAATGAATAAATATTATCCATATAAATTATATATGCCAATATAGTAACATATATAACTATATATTCAATGAATTTTTCGATTCTATGTATTTGTGAATAGTCTCTATTAGCATGGCCAGCACAATTATAATTCCTCCCAGGATTATATACACTGTGGGTATCTCTCTTAGGATAAGTATAGAAGCAATTACAGCGAACACAGGTTCACCAACATAAACTACACCTGCTGCCGTGGGCTCAATATACATTAAAGCCCTTGTATTTATCAATATTGCGAAAAAGCTTGCAAACAGGGCAGTGAAAACTATTGTAAAAATAACTATAGGTTTTGACAGCCCAGACGGCTCCCAGCTAAATGGAAGAAAGATGGTGGAAAGCACGCCAACCATGAGAAGCTGGTAAAATGTAAAAACCATGCTGTCCAGAAATTTTGTATACTTGAATACATATGCTGTTTGAATACCATAGAAAATAGCACAAATAAACGTTAAAAGGTCACCGAAAGCATCTACCGAATTAAACTTCAGGGAAGACATCAGAATAAGCCCGATAAAACCAACTGAAACTGCAATAACATCTACCTTGTTGAGTTTTATTTTCAGATAAAGGAGAGAGATTATGGGAAGAAGCACAACATACATTCCTGTAATGAGTCCTGACTGTGAGGATGTGGTATATTCCAGCCCAACTGTCTGGGCATAATAGGCAATGAACAAAAGCACCCCGCCTATTATGCCGAGAACCAGATTCTTTTTTTCTACAAGCATTTTATTTTTTAAGACCAGTGGAAGCATAAGCGCTGCGGAAAGAAGAAACCTGAAAGAGAGAAGCATGGTCGGTGTTATATAATACAGTGATAATTTCATTATAGGAAACGTAGCACCCCATATCACTACAACAGAGATCAGGAGACTGAAATAAAAGATTTTTCCCCTCATTCCCACTCAAGTATTTTATTCCTAATTAATTTAACCGTGAAGCTTAAAAAGTTGCCTGATATCCGGTAATGTTTACGTTTATCCACCGAACATAAAATATTTTATCAGTTTAGGTTTTCTCAAGAGGATGGAGAATACAACCCTTGCCGGATAGTCTATGTCTCCCAGGGAGTTTATTCTTTTTATAATGTCCTCAGTATCTATGGTATCGTAGATCTTATTCAGCATCTGATCATTTGTGCTGATTCTGGCAAAGTATCTCTGTATAATGGAATCAATATAAAGCTCTCTGCCTATTTCATGTTTCCACAGTTTTTGATATTCTTTCAGGGATTCCTCAGAAAAATCATCCCTTTCAAAGGCACTGTTAATCGCAGTATATGCATTCTTTGCCGAAATTATTCCGGTATATATTCCACCACCGGAGAGCGGTTTCACAATTCCTGCCGCATCCCCCAGGAGTACAGATCTATTGCTATATGTTTTTTTCAGGTAATTTATGGGTATTGGACCCGCATTGATGCCCAGTATCTGAGACCTTTCAAATTTGCTATTTATATTCTTGAAATATTTTATAGCAGTGACATGGTCAACGCCCACGCCGATTCTTGTAATTTCGCCGGATGGCACTGCCCATCCAAAAAAACCCTTGCTGTTTTCCGACCCGATAAAAACGTTAACATCATCCTGATCCTCCAGATGGAAAGAAGAATCAACCTGATATGTGGATATGAGTTTTCTGGGCCGCTCATAATTCAATGCGTACCTTATCCTGCTGTTTGCGCCATCCGCGCCAACCACGAGCCTCGCTTTTTCAAACTTGATTTCGCCGTTTTCACGGTACTTCACCTCAGCATAATCTTCATTCACCGTGGCATCCAGAACCCTTGCGTTTATTCTTATATCTGCGCCGGCACCGATTGCCATGGCAGATACATCCTTATCAAATTCATCACGGTACATGACTATAGTTTTTTCGCCCTTTGATATGTGTATGCTTTTTCCGTTGGGGAAAAATACGTTGGCGCCGTGAACCTCATTAACCCTGGATTTTGATTGAACGTAGTTGAATACCCTCTCGGATACAAGACCGGTGCATTCAACGGGTTTACCTATCTCCTTATGCTCCTCCAGTTGAAGAACACTATACCCGTTTCGGGTTAATAAATATGAAAGGTATGACCCCGAAGGCCCTGCTCCAGAGATAATTACATCGTACACTATTATTGATATTAATTTAATATTTATAATCTTACAAATTAATGCATTAATGCAGTTCAGGGCATTTTATATTTTCTGTTCAGACTTCATACACGGAATGTACTGGAATATTTTTATAACATGATTAACTATAAAGCCATAATGAATATCAGGGAATTTTTAAAAAGGTACAATAGAATATTTGTTCCCCTTATAGCAATATTGTATGCCCTGCTTATATTCACAGTATCAATATATTACGCTTATCTTTTCATCCTGATATTCACAATACCTGTTGTAATGTTTTTATTAATGCATTTTCTCGGCATGTATAAATTCAAACCCCGTCTTTTCGGGGGTATTGTAATACTCCTTGTGGTGCTTCTAATAGCAGGTGGTATGTATTCTACATATTTTTACGATCTAAGTGGAAAGGAAAGCAAGGATATTAATGGCACATCAATAACAGTTGATATATCACCATTTTCCGGTGTTGATAAAAACTATAATTTCACTGTGACTACCGATTATACAGGTTCCCTGAATTCATCCTATCTCTATATTTATTCCGGGGGAACATATTCACAGAATATAAGCTATTCAAAACTTAATCATACTAAGCATGATGGCATTACCACTATGTACTATGATACGAAGCTCCCCTCTGGACTGTACGATACAAATTACACCATCCCTGGCAACATTACTATTAGCACGGTCGGTCCGGTTAATGTCGGCAGATTAACATTTTATGAGGTTTATGTTTTCGCCCTGGCAGATGAATATATTGCATCAATAGGAATACTGTATGTCATAGGGATAGTTGTTGCCTACTTCATCAATAAAAAAGGTATAATAAGATCGTGAATATATATTTTTTAATTTTAATAGATATTTATATATAGTTATTAATTATCATATATACATGCAGTCCGTAAGAAAAATTCAGCTCACAGGAGGGTCTACCTATATAGTATCCCTGCCATCAAAATGGGTTAAAAGCAACAATCTCCAGCAGAGTAGCGAGGTAAAAATAGAAGAATCCAGGAACAGGCTGGTACTCTATGGAAATGGCGATGTGAAAACGGATATTGAAAAACATTTGATACTCAATTCAAAAATGGATTCAAAAAGTATAGAGAGAGCATTAATCTCCCTCTATATTTCCGGATATGACACACTGGCAATAACAAGTTCGTTTTACATAAGTGATGAAACCCGGGATGCAATTAAAAAATTTTCCAAGCTTGTCATAGGCATTGAAATATTTGAAGAGGATTCAAAGAAGATAGTGCTTCAAAATGTACTGAATTCAAATTCGTATCCCATATATAACTCCATAAAACGGATGTCCTTGAATGTTGAGTCCATGATTTACGATACAATCAAGGGTATAAATGATAAGGATACTGATCTTCTCAGGAATGTAGTTGAACGTGATGATGAAATTGATCGATTCCAGTGGTACATATACAGGGAGGTTAAGGGCAAAAGCTGTGAAGACCCAAATAGCATATACTATCTTATTATATCCAGAATTCTGGAAAGGATGGCCGATCATACCGTAAACATATGCAAAATATGGCTTGATCGTGAGGACGTGGAAGCTCCGTATAAAAAAGTAGTAGAGAACCTTTCCTTCTCCCTGGATCTGTTCAAAAAATCCATGGCACTGTTTTACTCAAAAAAATATAGCGGCCTGAATGATATAATCTCATTCAAAAAAACCATAATGAATCAGAAAAAGGAACTTCTCGATCTGGGAAAAAATTCAGATATTGCCACTGTATCGTTTTCATCGGAAGAAATATCAAGAATCGCACTTTATTCAACGGATATAGCTGAACTTGCAATGGATATGGTACTTTCAATGCAAAATGAAATAACATTATAGTTTTTTAAAATCCATTATCCTGCAATTTTTTCCGTTTCCCATGATGATTTTTGTGGTAATCCCCCTGAATATACCAACCTCAACAACACCGGGTATCATTTTGATTCTGGATTCCAGATCAGGATCTGTGTATTCAAATTTGCAGTCGAGTATGTAATTGCCATTATCACTCCTGAACTTTTTTCCATCCCTGAAAGCGGTAGTACATCCCAGTTTCTCGATGTTTTTCTTCGTGACCTCTTCCATGAAGGGGAGAATTTCCACAGGAAGTGGAAAGCTATGCAGCCTCTCTGAAAATTTAGAGTGGTCTGCCATAATGTAAACATCCCGGCTATTATAAGCAACTATTTTTTCCCTGACCAGTGCACCGCCACCGCCTTTCACAAGGTTTCCTGCCTGATCAAACTCATCGGCTCCATCAAAATCTATTTCTATGCCCTCGAGATTGTTAACAACCTTTATTCCATAGGATTTTGCCAGCTCGGCTGTCCTGATGGACGTCGGAACACCTGTAATGCCGGAAATTTTTCCGGATTTTAATAATTCCCCGAGCCCGTCCAAAAAATATTTTGTAGTGGAACCGGTGCCAAGCCCCAGCTTCATATTGCTATGCACATATTTCAGGGCATTCACGGCAGCTGCTTCTTTCTCCTCTTCGTACATAATATGATATAGCAAGTCCATTAATTAACATTTAGTGATAAAACCGGGATAAAACGATAATTAAAAAGTATGTATAATTTTTTGTATTCAAAGCACCGGAAATCCCAGGGCAACATCTATTATTATTCCCAGTGCCAGCACAACAGATGCATATATATTGTAATTAAACGCCTTCCCGAAGTTTCCCTTGTATGCAAAGAGGAAAGCCATGAACATGATTACACCATGAAGTGTTGTTGTAGCATATGAAAGGATATTCAATCTGTAGACAACATCACCGCTGAAAGCCAGTGCAACCGAAAGAATCTGGTTGATCCCGGCAAATTTTAATGCATTTTTACCAAGTAGAGTTGCGAAACTGTGTAAATTGTTTTCCCTGTCGTATTCCATATCAGGTATATGATTATAAAGATCAAATCCCAGAGCCCAGAATAGTGTGGCAAATACAAAGAACCACGGTATATGATATATTATGTATAGGGGATCATGCACACCGATGGCCGCTATGGCCCCTGCCATCACAGAAAGGCCCTGTATTGAAGCTATTTGATAATTGGCAAATGAAGTATACCTCTTCATATATGGATAGCTCATTATAACCAGTGCACCTATGGGTGAAATTGAAAATGCAACTATATTAATGAAATAAACAGAAATAAAATATCCAGCAAGTCCTATTCCTATGAGTGTGTACGCATTTTTTACCGTTATAACTCCTGTCACAAGGGGCCTTGTTTTTGTCCTCGGGTTCTTTGCATCTATAAATCTATCGGCAAGATTATCGTTTGTCATCCCTGCTATCCTAACGAAGAACAGTGCAAAAAAAATCAATATCAAAACCCTGATGGACGGTATGCCCCGAACTGCAAGGAATGCACCGAGATATGCCATGGGCAGACTGAAAAATGTCTGCTCCATTCTGAGGAATCTCAAAATTATGTAAAGTTTGCTCTTTACATCTTTAGCTCCACCAGGATCCCACATTCTTCCCTATTTTTGGCAAATTAATAAACCTTATTAAAAAATTATTTAAACCTTAAAGCCGGTAAGCTCCATGCCCTAACAGCGGGTAGTCATTTATAGGTAACGGATAATGCCCATTTTTCCTTTCCTGAACCTGTAATATCTGGAAAGAAATCCCGGCATCATTGAATATAAATATCCTGAATGTATTGAAGATTCTTTAATCCCCCAGGGATATCTGCTTTTTATTCTTATCCCAGATCCCATGAAATTATCCAGGACGGTAATGAATACAGGCTGAAATTTAGCCATATTCCCGTTGATCCGAGAACCGACAAATGCACCCTGCCTCATGGAAAGTTCACCTGATTTTACATTTGAATCAATGGCATCTCCCACTGCATATATCCCCTCTTTTACCATAAAATCTTCATTGACCTTTATAAAATCTGTAAATAGCCTGGGCCTGCATGAGGGGAAAATGAAATCCGCCCCGGAAGAAAACTTTATCCCTGAAATTTTAAGAAAATTCTTAACCGCTGAAGCCACATCCTCTCCCAGCCACTCCATAAAATTGCCACTGTAACCCACCTTTATTCCTGTTTTATTAAGCTTTAATATATACTGTAATAAAATATAATCATCAAATTCATTTTCCGAAGCCAGGTAATGGTCTGCGTAAATATTACCATCCCGCATGAATTCTATCTGATTCTCACGGTGGCATCCTGTTGCAATAACAATATTTTCTCCTCGGTATTCCTCTTTTTCCGTTTCTATCAAATAATTATCTCTATCTACTCTGACAACTCTTTCATCTTTTGCCTGCGGAATACTTACAACCATATTTGAAACTTTAGAATGATACATGAAATTGCCGCCTGAATCCAGCAATAACGTGTTCTTCTTATCATTGATTTCATAATATGCATTCAAACCAGCATATCCGGATCCTATTACTATATTCCTGAATTCCTGCAAATCTATTCCCTGGTGGCCGGTATTTTTTCAACTGATGCAATTTCAATATCAAGGAAATATTTCAGGGATTTTCTTATAATCAAATCCAGAGTTGTGGGGGGTATGTTCAGTGTAGCTGAAAGCTCCATCAGATTGATTCGTTTGGGTACATCAAAAAATCCCAGGTCATATGCCTCTTTTACAATGAAAAGCGATTTTTTGTCAACCCTGGATTTTTTATATATATTTATTAGTACATCATTTCCTGTTGCATCCTTGAGCCTCTCGGAAAGTTCCTTTACAAGTTCCACACTTGTCATGGACATATACCATATATTTTCACCTTCCTCTATCTTTTCCTCCTTTGTGAAGGATGCCTTGCCCTCACCGGAGTACTTCTTAATTATGCCCAGTATGGGGCATTCTTCTGTGGTTAATTTGATTATCAATATACTATCATTGCTATATAAAGTGTCAACGCTTATGACCTCACTGCTTGATTTTATAGACTCAAGTATCTTGTTCAGGTCATTTTTCTTGTAATATATTTCGGCAATTTCATACACAATTCCATCCTTCATTTCCTTCTTGATAACCCTGGAATTAATCCCGAACTCGGAATACAACCCACTGAGCGAACAGCTCTTATTTTTTATTTTGAATTTAACATCCATCTGAGTTTCCTCCCCGTGTGTCATATTATGTCATACAATGCATATACATAATGATTTATAAATTTTTTTAATTCATAATTAATACTATAATTATTTTTAAAGTTTTGTACCCACTATTACAATCCACGATTTATAAAAGGATTTTCCATCCCATTTTATAAAAGATGAATATCCGCTACCGTCATGTTCAATATATTCAAATGATTTTTTGCCTTC
>JAKADL010000031.1:0-927 GCA_021820565.1 Thermoplasmata archaeon | reverse complement strand
CGGAGTCTATATGCACGGGATTCAGCCATTGCTCAAAGGTAATCTGCCTGCTATATATTTCTCTTTTAATATTTCCGAATCCTGCATCCTGTAAAATTTTAGTCCAGCCTTCAGGAGAGGCAGCATACATATGTGACGGGTCCCTTATTCTCTCCATTTCATTAAGGCTGTTTATCACACTATCTGGTGCGGTCATGTCATCTATGCCTATCCTGCCACCGGGTTTCAGAACTCTATAGCATTCACCGGCAAATTTGTTTTTATCCCTGAAATGGTGCGGTGCCCTTCTCGATGTGACCACATCGAATTTCCCATCTTCAAATGGCATGGAATCAACATAGCCTTTAACTGTAATTACATTTTTGAGCCCCTTCTCTTCAGCCAGTTTAGCGGTTTCTTCCAGCATGCGGTCCACCATGTCCAGAGCATAAACTTCTGATATTTTCTGTGCCATTTTGATTGCGGTGAACCCGGCACCGGTAGCAGCATCCAATCCTATCATATCCCTATTCAGTACCAGCATATCCATAAGAATGTTGAGGTCGTTATCCCGTGCATGGGACTCACTTCTTGAATAATATGCAGAATTTTTAGCAAAAAAATCCCTGGTTTTATCGTAGCCATCCATAGAAAAATATTATTATAGCATATATAAACTAATCTCAAAAGTCGAATTTAGAACTAAAAATTTTTGTTGCCATGACGCCATTTAAATGAAAAAAAGGTAATTACCGGATCGTTTAGAAATATACTTTATTCAATTTCAACATGCCTGCATTTCGGGCAGATCCAGCCTACAGATTTATAGGACAGAGAGCCATCCTGGACTTCCTGTATATATAATCTTTCCATTGGATAACTTTCCTGTGTGCTTGATTTTCTCAGTAGACCCTTTTTCACCTGAATATGTGCCTCGGATGGACAAAA
>JAKADL010000160.1 GCA_021820565.1 Thermoplasmata archaeon | reverse complement strand
CCATACTGTAATGCTACACGGGGCAATATTTATTATACCGTGAATAATATTAACATATGGAAGAGAAATCAATAGTTTTCGGGACAGGGTGCTTCTGGTGCAGTGAAGCGATATTCAAGCTTATCAAGGGTGTTACAAAGGTTGTGCCGGGATATGCCGGTGGGCATACAGAAAATCCCACGTACCGGCAGGTGTGCACCGATAGGACCGGGCATGCCGAAGTTGTGGAAGTATATTATGATCCTGAAATTATCAGCCTTGAACAGCTTCTGGAACTTTTCATGGCTGCACATGATCCAACATCACTGAACAGGCAGGGGAATGACATAGGCACCCAGTACCGTTCCATTATACTTTACAATACGCCGGAAGAGGAAAAAATTATCAAAGCTTTTCTATCATCAAAGCAGAAAGATTACAAAAAACCCATAGTTACAGAAGTAACAAAACTTGACCGTTTCTACGAGGCCGAGGATTACCATCATAACTATTTTGCAGATAACCCCACGAATCCTTATTGCTCAATGGTTATCAGGCCCGAGGTGAATGATTTCATCCTACGCCATGGCAATGTATTGAAAACAATGAAAAATTAATACGGTGTTGAGGGAAATTTTGTCTTTACATCGAATTTCTTATTTTTTAACTCTATGGCAACAGAATTTATTTTTACTTTATCTATTCCCAGATTCTGTGAAAATGACATGTCTATTATTTTCTTCCCTGTATTGACTATTATAATTCCGGCATTGGCATCCCCCTTTCCCACACCTTCACTGCTGCCGTACTTATCTATGAATTTATCAATGCTGGTTATATAATTATTGAGATCATCAAGGCTTTCCGCCAGTCTTCCCAGTGGAACACACATGGTATCTGAACGGAAGCTATGCCTTATATTGAATGCTACACAGTTAGCCATATGAGAATATTTTTTCAATGAATATAACGTTATCTTATGAAAATAAAATTGAACTCGATATTTATAAAAATTATTTGTTTAAAAGGATTAATAGGAATATTAATAAGCCATTCAATCAATCTGCTACTATGGATTACAGGGACAGGTACGTGAACGGTAAAGGTGAATATATTGATGATATGAAATTTAATGACATGCTCTATATGTCCGTGGTAAGAAGCCCCTATGGAAGAGCCCGCATAAAAAATGTCAAAGGAGGATTGAATGCCTCAGAACTGAAACTTTTCTATAAATCCTCCATGGGTGAGATGGCATCCCTTGGTGGAACCTCAAATTCTATTTACCTTGAGCCAGTGTTTGCAATCGATAAGGTAAATTATGAGGGGCAGGCAATAGCTGCGGTTTTCGGAAAAACCAGGTATGAGGCTGAAGATTTGCTGAATACCGTTTCCGTTGAATATGAACCGCTGGACGCGGTTTCCAGCATTGAAAGCGGGCTTGAAAAGGAACCGATTCATGATGGCACAAAGGACAATATACTTGCAAAAACGGAGTTGGGCAAAGATTTCGACGAAAATGATGTGGATTTTGATTTCATACTTGAAGATGAATTTTTCAATGAGAGGATTATAGCGAACTCCATGGAAACAAGGGGATGCATCGCAGTATACAATAATTCGACACTTACCTTTTATGTTTCCACGCAATCGGTGCAGTCGGTGAAGGCTGGACTGATACAGGCGTTGAAACTGGAACCGGATAAGGTTAGGGTAATCCAGGCAGATACAGGAGGTGCATTCGGTGTAAAGGGTTCTTTCTACCCGGAATATGTTATGGCTGCATATGCGGCAATGAAGTATAAAAGGCCGGTAAAATGGATTGAAACAAGGACTGAACATCTTCAGGCTGCATATCCGGGCAGGGGTGCAAAGGCAAAGATCAAGATTTATGCCAGGAACGATGGTAAAATCACCGGGATCAAGGGTGATGTATATGTAGATGCCGGGGCTTATGATGCAGGGACCGGGGGCTTTGCAGCCAGATTCATAGCATACCAGATAACCGGGCCCTATAATATCGAAAAAGCATATATGAAGGCATATTCAGTTTTGACCAATAAAGCTCCCATGGGACCGTACCGTGGCGCAGGAAGGCCTGAAGCAGCATTCTTCATGGAGAGGATGATGGATTTGCTTGCTGACAGGATCCAGATGGATATATCTGAGGTAAGGCTGGTAAATGCATCCACGGAGCCATTTACATCACCTACAGGATTAACCATCAAGGAAGCAACCAGGCCGTTCCTTGAGAAGGCTCTCGAAGCAGTTGATTACAGGAGGATATCCAGAGAGGCAAAAACAGGGCTTGCTTTCTTTATACTCATACCAGCATCTAGACCGGGAGAGAGCGCGAGAATAGATGTGGCTGATGGAAAAGTCACAGCACAGCTGGGCGGTAATGTGCACGGACAGGGACATGAACTCTTCGTGAAGGACATGCTCAGTAATTCTTTTCAGATTGAACAGGACCTCATATCACTGTCAAATGGAGACACTGCACTAATGGAACGTGGTATCGGCAGCTGGGGAAGCAGGACTGCAATAGCAGGCGGGTCTGCACTGATGGCGGTTGCAGCGAAAATCAGGCAAC
>JAKADL010000159.1 GCA_021820565.1 Thermoplasmata archaeon | reverse complement strand
AGCACTGTGGAGGAGGCAAGAAATCTAGGAGCAACAACCATGATAGTTGGGGTTGCAACGGATGGAGGCTACCTCCCGGTTGAATATAGAAAATTTATTTCTGATGCAATTGAAAGTGGAATGAATATTGTCAGTGGGCTTCATCAGTATATCAGCAATGATCGTGAGTTCAGTAGGCTAGCCCAGAAATACAGGGTTCAGATAACCGATGTCAGAAAGATGTTCAATGGTTATGAGTATTCATTTACCGGAAAAATCGAGGAGGTAAAATCCAAAAAAATTGCGGTGTTAGGAACAGACAGTGCTATTGGCAAAAGAACAACTGCCGTTTATCTGAACGACGCTATGAACAGGCAGGGAAAAACCTCCGAATTGATCGGTACGGGTCAAACCTCATGGATGCAGGGTTTTCCATACACTGTTGTCATGGACTCCATAATAAATGATTTTGTTGCAGGTTCCCTTGAATATATAACCTATATGGCATGGCAGGAAAAACATCCACAGTACATGTTCCTTGAAGGGCAGGGATCCATCCTGCATCCAGCGTACCCAGGTGGTTTTGAAATCATAGGTGCAATGCGCCCTGATGCTATTATTCTACAGCACGCACCGAAAAGAAAATACTACGACGGATTCCCGGAGTACCCAATAGAGCCCCTGGATAAATATATCAGAGTACTTGAACTGGTTTCCAATAAGAAGGTAATAGCAATATCACTTAATACAGAAAACATGGAGCCCTATGAAATAGACAGTGAAAAGGTAAAACTGGAAAGGCAGTACGGAATGCCTATTTTTGATCCACTTCAGGAGTTTGAAAGTATTACAGGGGTTATATCAGATTTATAAAGTTCTGTTGCATCGTGCAGAGGAAAATAAATGTACATAGATGATGTAATTTCTTTCAATAACATAGAAGTCGATATAGATAAAATTGAAAAAAGAAGAATTACCGGATACATAAGGCTCGATGATTTTAGTTATAAATTGATTTTCACATATGCGGAGGATATAGATGTGGATCGTAATATAGCCGGATTGATCCTGACAATGCCGGCAATCAACTATACTTATTTTTCCAGGAAATTTACACTGAATTTTCCAGTTACTGAACGGGATATAAAACTTGTAAAGGATTTTATGCTGATCAATGCCCATGAGGTGTTTATCAATAAGATAATAAATAGAAGGTATGATTATATCAAACCGGAATTTATACCGTCAGAAAGCGATATAAACAGAGAAAATGCTGATGGTATAACTGAACTTGTATGCCCGGAAATTGTAGAGGAGGGAAAATCATGGGATGTCCATAAAGACAAGGTTGCAATCATGTCTTCCGGTGGAAAGGAGAGCCTGCTTGCATTCGGTGTATTCAATGAAATAAACAAACCGGAAAACAATTATGCATTTTATTTTGAAGAATCCGGTTCACACTGGCTTACTGCGAAGACAGCATATGATTATTACAGGAATAATTATAATAATGTAATGAAGGTATGGTCAAATACCGATAGATTCTACCATGAAGCGTTGAAGCATCTGAAAATAATAAAACAGGAAATGATCGATATAAGATCCGATGACTACCCGATTCAGGTTTTTATATTTCCACTGTACATATTTCTGCTTCTTCCCATGATTAAGAAGTATGGCATAGGTAATATCATAATGGGCGATGAATTCGACGACCCACGTGGCATGGAGGATTATAAAGGGTTAAAATATTATTATGGAATATTTGATCAGACATATGATTTCAACCATATGCTTTCTATTTATTTCAGGGATAAGGGCATAAATTCATCTGTTTACTCAATAGTATATCCCGTAACCGGTTATGTGGAGGAAAAGATATTGATGACTAGGTATAGAAACTTATTTTTACAGCAGCGGTCCTGCCATTCCTGTCATGAAAAGAATGGCGTGATTTATCCCTGCGGTAAATGTTCAAAATGCCTGGGCATATTGCTTTTCATAGAATCGGCAGGTGGGCATCCACAGGATATAATGTATTCTGATGCTGATGTGAGGCTCCTTGGGCGCAGACTTTCAAAATCCAGGATTAGACTCGACCCGGATGAAAGAGAGTATGCCGAATCAAAACTCGGGTTCACTGGTTCTGGAAATCCGGAAATTAATCACGCAGCCGGCATGCATATTATGCCATATGAAAAAAATGTACTATCCGCCGTACCTGAAAATTTCAGGGCATCGATCAGAAAAATTCTTTCAGAATACACAATTGGCATATATGAACTCAAGGACGATAAATGGCAGGAAGTTCAGAAATAGCTTTCCTGCGCAGAAATGCATTCCTCATTTGTAGTGCACTTTGAATAATCGTTCAATGGATTGATATTGGTTTTGATAAAGTTCTGTGCCCAGGAATATTTTGAGATAATTTCACCTGATAAATCCACATAACCCATGATATAGAGAGCTGCTGCAAGCGCCTCAAGGGATGACAGTTTCCCGGGCTTTCCATAGTTTACAGGATTTACCGGCAGTAATAGCGGAAGTTTTCGGCCGTTTTTTGCCCTGATATTTTCAATGGTGTTGATTCTATTC
>JAKADL010000158.1 GCA_021820565.1 Thermoplasmata archaeon | reverse complement strand
ATAGTGGGTGTTTTTCCTGGAAGGCCGATCAATCCAGAAGCTGAGAAGTGTATCATGGGAAGCCAGGTGATATTTTCCGGCAGGCGCAATCTGGAATTAATTCCCAAAACTCCGGCACAGGTTTTTAATATAGGTCCCATGAAACAGTTTACACGTGATCTGGCAAATACACTGGCAGACAATAAAACAGTTACAGTGGTAGCATCCGGAGACCCTTTATTTTTTGGCATCGGAAAATATATAACAGAACATTATGATCCTGATGATATCTATATTGTCCCTGAAGTAAGCTCACTGCAGGTAGCCCTGTCCAGGCTGGGGATGGGCGCAGGCCATATGGTTGCAATAAGTTTGCACGGGCGGAAAATAAAAGGGCTCGCACAGAAAATCAGGAATAAAAGGAAAATTGCCATATTCACTGATGGAAATAATACGCCTTCAAGGATAGCTGAATACATGGCCAGTTTCGGGCTGGTAGATTACTCGTCATATATTCTGGAAAGGCTTGGATATGAAGATGAGTCCATTTCTAAATATAAAATTAAAGAATTAATAGGCAAAGAATTCAATGATTTGAATATAATGATTTTAACTAAAGATAGCAATGGCAAAATTCCACTCCCTGATGATGGATTGCTTTTAAGAAAAAATAACAATATTACAAAAAAAGAGATACGTGAAATCTCTATTTCTGAACTTGATTTAAATAACGGAGACACCCTCTGGGATGTAGGCTCCGGATCAGGGTCTGTTGCAATATATGCATCACTGATTAACACGGATGGAAATATTTTTGCGATAGAAAAAGATAAAGTCCTCTGCAATTTTATCGATGAAAATATGAGGAAATTTTCAACTGATATTGACATAATAAATGGTGAGGCCCCGGAAGCCCTGGATAGCATTCCAGACCCGGATTCTGTATTTATCGGGGGAACATCAGGAAATATTAAAAATATTGTTGAATATTCCTATAGCCGCCTTAAAAATGGAGGAAGAATAGTTGCGAATATAGCCACAATGGAAAATTTCTATGCCATGATGAATTATATAAAAGAAAATAAATTGCAATTTGATGTGAAACAGGTAAATATCTCCAGGCTCAAGCCAGTATCAGTGTACACAAGGTTTGACCCTCTTGATCAAATTTATATTATAAAGGTGGTAAAAAATGAGTTTGTTTAAGGTTGTAGGGCTCGGGCCAGGTGACCCTGCACTTATAACCATGAAAGGCTATAAAGCCATAATGGACGCAGATATTGTATTTTATCCGAAAACATCGTTAAACTCCGCAGAGAATATCCTGAAGTCTCTGGGTGTCAATAGTAATCGCATGAGAGGATTAGAATTTCCAATTGGAAGCGAGAAAATATCCGCATTGAGCATGGAATATGCAGGGATGATAATGAAAGCAAGCAGTGATAATCTTAAATGCGTATACGCTGTTGAGGGAGAACCCATGCTTTATAGCACATTCCTTGACATAATGCCATTTATTAATATTGAATTTGATGTTATTCCCGGAATAAGCTCCATGAATGGCATATCAGCTGCAATGAAGATTATTCTGGCTACAAAGGATGAACCGCTCCTGATACTCCCGGCAGTAAAGGATTATAGTTATATGGAAGAAAAAATTATGTCCTATGGTAATATTGTTATATTTAAGGCAATAAGGGCAAGAGAAATTATAAAGGAAATAATTAAAAAAAATCAGCTCACCAATTATTATATTATGAGCTATGTTTCAACTGAAAAGGAAATAATTTATAATAACATTGATGATATAAAGGATTATATGACAATAGTGGTGATAAAACGATACATATAGTTGGTGCAGGACCAGGAGACCCGGAGCTTTTAACGGTAAAGGCTAAGAAAATTATAGATTCGACCGATGTAATAATTTATGCTGACTCCCTTGTAAGTCCTGAAACTTTCAGTGAAAGCAGGGCAAAGGAAATTGTAAAGACGTCTACGCTTAACATAGAACAGATAAACATGCTTGTTAAAAAATATTACGACGAAGGCCTTGATATAACAAGGCTACACAGCGGGGACCCATCAATATACGGTGCGATTAATGATGAGATCCAGTTTTTTAACAGCAATGGGATGGAATATGAAATTATTCCGGGCATAAGTTCTGTATTCGCAGCTGCGGCAAGCATGGGCATGGAATTAACATCGCCGGGTACCACCCAGTCGGTAATTCTAACAAGGGTGCCCAGGAGGACAGAGCATTTCGAAAATGAAGAACTTGATATTCTTGCATCCCACAAAACTGCACTGGCAATTTTTCTCAGTGCATCCAATGCAAGGGCAGTAACGGAGAAGCTAATTAAGGGAGGCTACAAAGGTGATGATAGGGCGGTAATAGCATACAGGGTATCATGGCCTGACCAGAAGATAATAGAGACAACAATTTACGGGCTTGAGCATTCATTATTTGAAAACAGGATAAACAGGCAGGCGCTTATAATGGTAGGTGGTAATATATCATATAACTCCGATAAGAAATCATATCTTTACAACCCTGATTTTACACATCTATTCAGAAAATCATCCAAAAAGAGTTGAAAGTATATAATCTTCA
>JAKADL010000030.1 GCA_021820565.1 Thermoplasmata archaeon | reverse complement strand
GTATATGTATATATACCCATCCCCTGGAAAGGTTGAAATGAAAGTTTATTACCAGTCCTATGTTTCAATGGGCAATAGTGTGAATGGGCAGGGAATCATATTTTTCAATAATATCAGTGATTGAATATGTTCCTATTTCAAATCAATCTTCTTATACTATATTTCCACTATTGCATCAAACAGCTTATCAATATTCCCGGTTAGTCTTTCCCCCTGGCATAAGTATAGGCAGGCCATGGGTTGAAATGTTTTCATTATTTTCACATATCCTGAAATTTCCTCAAGCTTAAGCGCGTTGAGTGAAATATCAATAATTATTGCTGATTTGTCGGTAAGAAATCCTATGCCTGTAATAAGTTTATAAATTTCTGCAACCGGAATGTCTCCTGCTAGTTTGCTATATTCCTCCCTGTGGAACTGGATTCCCATAAGGTTGAGTTCGTTGTCAAGGAGTGTTAGAAATTCATTTTTCAGAATATTTTCGCTGTAAGCTCTTGTAAATTTTAAGGTCATAAAATCTATATTTTTTCTCCATGTACGGTTAAATTTTCTAACATTATGGTGATGTCTTATATCTTTACTTACTGTAATAGACAGACGTTTATTTTCATATAAAAAACGGTCAAGGTTTAAACGGTATTTATAGTAATCCCGTAGAACAACAATATCAGCAAGGTTTATTCCTATCTTTCTTCTTATAATTAGAGATGCTATAACATCCCTCCTGTCAGGTTTTTTCGATTGAAGCGCATTATAAATGCTGTTATATATATCCATGATGCCGAAATCCCTGCAAACTGATATGGTAAAGGCTCTTTTGTCAACTGCAGCATCAAAGTCTTTTATAAACCCATCTATTTCAGTGATTTTGATCATTTCCCGTCTTATTGCTGCGTTGAGTACTTCTATCCTGGTTTCATATGGAATAAAATCAAGTATCTGGGAACTAACTTCTGTTCCCGCATCGAAGAGGTCCAGTGGATTTGCCGGTACTGGTAATATATCTCCCAGAAGGTATGCAGTGATTCCTATCCTTCTTCCGTTTATCCTGAATTTTTTAATGTTTGAAATAAGATCAATTAAATTTGTTTTTCTATGTATAATTGCACCGGAATATCTGTAATTATTAAAGAAGTCAAAGGTAAAAATCTTGATAATAGATGATACTTCCGCATTCTTTGATATCAGTAAAACCTCATCATTATCATTCAACTGCAATGTAACATCGCCTACCAGTTTATTATCTCCGGCGTACATATTAAAATGGTTAAAGGAAAGGATTGAATTTTCACATTCATTTGCCTTCATCTGCTATCACCCCCCTGATTTCATAGCTCAAAAGTGCGGTAAAACCTATGAAAATCGTGATAAACAGCAGTGGAAATACTACAATCCACCAGATTCCGAACAGCAGTAAAAGATTTACGTTGCCACCTAGATACATTAAATTGCCGATATCCACCACAAACGGATTTTTAAAATAGAACCCGAAATATGTTATAATAACAACAATTCCACTTATCGCTCCCATATCAGTTAAAATATACGGAAGAAACTTTAAAAATGTCCAGTGTTTTCCAATCCTTCCGGAATTCTTCCCCAGATCAGAAACTTCCATATACCTGATAATGTAAAAGGGAAACCATCCAACGGAGATGGCAGCAATCATTCCTGTCTGGTTTGGCCGGGCTATATAAAGTATAAGGAGCATTACCAGCAAGTATGGGGCAGCGGTTAACGTTCGGACAAAATAAAAGATAAATTTACGTAAAATGCCTCCTGTATAATTTGCTATAAACCCTATCCCTATTCCCGCTATTGCGGAGATAATAAGGGATTCAAACATCACCGTAAAATCAAATTTCAGGGAACCGAGAAGTGCAGGAAGGATAGAAATACCGTAGTATGTTGTTCCAAAGTAATCCCACCAGCCCTTATCCAGAGTCGGGGGAGATGGTATAACAGATGATGTTTTTTTGAATACCAGCAGGGTTGACAGGGATTTGACATTAATATACTGGGGATGCACTATATCAAGGATAAATGCAATCATGTATAATGCTATGAAGAAAATGCTAATTCCTATATATATATCCCTGGAATTAAATTTCATTTTTTCCACCCCTGTTGATCAGGTCTATTAAAAGATCAAATATAATGATCATGAGTGATAGAATAAAGACACTGTAAATGCCGCCCATTATTCCGTATTCATAGTCCAAAAATGAATAAATTGCAAGTTCTCCTGTATTCATATATGAAAATATGTAGCTTATTAATACCATTCCACCCATGAATACAACAAACATCCATTTCATGTCACTCAATATCCTAGATTTGATACCTCTTTTTATGTATCTTACATAATTATCGGCAAAAGCATCCCTGGTAATTCCGGCTTTCATATACTTTTTATTGTATTCTATTGAAGCTTCATGGCTTATAAATACACTTAGATAAATTGTGGTTGGTATAAAGAGTGAAAAAAACGGAAGTGCCATGTGCCTGAGATAATCAAAAAATACATAAGTGGAACCGTGAACAATACTATCTATTAAAATAATATTTGTGGGTCTGGTTATGTAAATACTGTTACCGGTGGATGAAATCCAGTTATTAGCTGCAACTGACCCTGCTGAAAGGATGCCCTGTGATGGCAGCCACCCCAGTATGCCCGCAAATACGGTAAGCAACAAAAGACCGGATACAAAATATAAAAACATCAGTGGAAATATATTCATATTCAGCGTTTTTGTGATTTTAAATGCAGTGCCCGATCGGAGGCCGATAAAATATGATGCTGTATAGGATATAGCCAATGTTATAATCAGGAACAATACTGTTTCTGGAACTGTTATGAATACTGCTCTGGAAACTGCTCCTGTATAAAGGGTTGTATCTGTATTCCCCATAGTTCCCCATATCAGAGAATGCAGAAAATAAAAATACTGAAAAACTATATTTTTATGGAGCCCCAGAACATCTATAGAGCTTCCCGGGAAATCATTTTTTACAATATTAATTGGTACAAATTTAAAAGCAGTGAACAGGAATATAGTTACCCCTATGAATATCAAAAAATATTTTACAAGAATACCTATTATTTTTCTCCACTGCATTGTAACACACAGATTAAACTGATAAATTTAAATCTTTATGTCTGACAGATTATGCTGGACTGTACTCTTTATTATATATATCAACATCAGGAAGTGCTTAACTGTCTGGGATCATAATATTTATTTCGTCTCTAAAATCGGGTTAATTGCACGGATCATTTTTATATCACATAAAAAACGTCGAATTTATGCCATTAATTTTTGCAGAACTGAATATGATTCGATGTACATCTACTTTTCATGCAATTACTGTTTCCCTATGCTTTCATTCGCAATTCCGGGCAACAATATATTTCATTAATTGCTGCCTTCCATGTTAGAGGTAAAATAAGTCATCAGGACATCATCTGTATACCGGTTTCCTATCATGAACTGCCTTTTCCTGACTCCCTCATATTCAAATCCCAGTTTCCTGTAAGTATTTATGGCATTTACATTGCTTGAAAAAACCTCCAGATTTATTTTTTCTATCCCCTGTTCCTTTGACCAGGATATTGCCTCTTTTATCATCCCTGTTCCGATGTTCATATGCCTGAATTCTTTTTTGATTGCAATTCCCAGGGATGCTGTGTGCCTGTTTTTTTTATACATGCCACGCTGTATGGTTGTAACCCCCACTATTTTTCCATTCAATTCGCAGACAAGTGTAAGGTCATCCCTGCTCTTCAGCCTTTCCTGCTCTCCACGTTCTGTTAATAAATAGTATTCGCTGACCAGATAAATCTTTTCATCCATTACACTCTGCATGCATTCTATAATTCCATGGGCATCTCCAGGGACTCCTCTCCGGATTAAATAATTCTCTGTCTGTTCATGTTTTTTGAGCATCATGGCGACTCCAGAATATTTTTCAGTTCCTTATATATATTTTCCATACTCTGCGCATTGGCTCTTGCGTCTGCAAGTATTTTATCGCGGTTTGCAATAAAATCAGATGTCAGTATAGCACCCTCCCTCGAAGCCTCTATTATGCCTCCATGTTCCAGAATCCTCAGTGAATACCTGATTTTATGCTCCGGTATGCCTGTTTGCTGGGACATTTTAATTATTCCCATTGGCTGTTCCATAAGCAGTGTCTTAATTATGGTGAGATGCCTTTCAAGGGTTTCTATATTTTCCTTTACCTCCTTAAAAATTGAAGAATCATTCATGGTAATAAATAACAAGCCATTATTTATTATTTTGTAAACTTATGAAAATCATAATAATTGAATTTTGTTGAGTCAATTCATGAATTATAATCTCTTCATATCTGCAAAGAAGATGAATCTTAAACCAGAAATTTTCAGGCAAATTTTATAACTTCAGGATCATAAATAACTTTTTCCCTGTCCATTATGGTAAACCTAGCAGTTGTATTGATTATGGATCGTATTTTATCCTTGCGTTCCCCGATATATTCATCATATTTTTCCGGATTCTTTGAATTTTCCCTAATTTTTAATGTGTTGTTGAGAAGCGCTATCTGGAGTTTGATTTCGAACTGCTTTCTCTCATCAAAGTCATTTATATCAAAAATCTTTACCATTTAGCCCTTATTACTTTATTATTTTATTAATTTTTTTATTTTAGAAGATTCTGGAATTTCCATTGATTTTCATATATCCCCATTTTCAGGATTATAAAATCCATAAAAACTAAAAACTATTATGTTTAACCGTATAATGGTTATATATGTTGCAGATCAATAAATTAAGCGATTTTCAGTACCAAATCCCTGTAACAGGCAATATGAAAGTTCCGGGGATGCTATATATCAACGATCGCATATTGAAAAATTTCAGCGATGATGAACCACTCCGGCAGGTCATGAATGTGGCATCTCTTCCCGGAATAGTAAAAGCTTCCATGGCAATGCCGGATATACATCTCGGATATGGCTTTCCTATAGGCGGGGTTGCGGCCTTTGATTATTATGATGGAATAGTGTCCCCGGGCGGTGTCGGTTATGATATAAATTGCGGTGTTTCCCTGATTGCAACGGATCTGGATTATGATGAATATAAAGGCCATGTGGACAGTGTACTTGACGAACTCTATAAAACTGTCCCTGCCGGCATAGATAACAAATCGAGCTTCAGGATTAACAGTGATGATGAAAACGAAATTCTTTCTTCCGGCCTGAAATGGGCATACAGCAAGGGATACGCAACAGAAAATGATATGATACACACAGAAGAGAATGGATATATTCCTGCAAATATTGATGCTGTGAGTGAAAAAGCTATAAAGAGGGGCAAAAACGAGCTCGGGACCCTTGGAGCCGGAAACCATTTTCTCGAAATAGATAGAATTGATAAGGTTATTAATCCTGAAATAGCAGGTAAATTTGGAACAGGAATAAAAAATAAACTTGCCATAATGGTACATACAGGATCAAGGGGGACGGGGCACCAGGTGGCAACTGATTACCTTCTGCGGTTAAATGAGGATAGTGAAAGTGTAAAAATCCCGGAAGACAGGCAGCTTATATCCGCATATGCCAGCAGCAAATTAGGCGAAGATTATATGGACGCCATGAATGCAGCTGCAAATTTTGGCTTCGTAAACCGGCAGATTATAACCTATAAAATAAGGAGGGCATTTGAAAAGATAACCGGTCTGGATTCAGATAGCATGGGCATTCAAGTAGTTTACAGCCTGGCACACAATATGGCAAAGGTTGAAACCCATAGCATCGACGGAATCAAAAAGAAGGTAATCGTGCACAGAAAAGGAGCAACGAGAGCCCAGCCGGCAGGCATATCAGATGGATATTTTCAGGAAACTGGCCATCCGGTGATTATACCGGGCCATATGGCCGGCCCCTCATATATACTGGTGGGATTGCCTGGAAATGAAGAAACAACATTTTCCAGTTCATGCCATGGCGCGGGAAGATTGCTGAGCAGGAAAAGGGCCAGTGAGGAATTCTCTGCAGATAATGTCAGAGATGACATGAGGTCCAGGGGAATATACCTGCGTGCAACAACAAATAAGGCGGTTGTTGAAGAATCCCCGGGAAGCTATAAAAACATTGACGATGTAATCGAGGTGATCCAGGGGGCCAGAATAGCATCCCCTGTGGCATCCCTGATGCCTGTGGCTGTCATGAAAGGATAAAAGCTCAAATCATGGTTTTTCCTAAAATTCCCACTATTTTCTGAACCTTTCCGTAAAGGTCATTGAATTGCTGTACAGTAAGCTGCTGCGCTGCATCGCTCAGTGCCTTCGATGGCTCCGGGTGCACCTCGATCATCAGCCCATCTGCACCTGCTGCGGCCCCTCCCATTGCAAGGGGCTCAACATACCTGTTAACCCCTGCAGGGTGGCTCGGATCTATTATTACCGGGTATTCAGTTTTTTCATGCAGTACCGGAATTGCGGATATATCCAGAGTAAATCTTGTTGACTGTTCGAAAGTCCTTATTCCCCTTTCGGAGAACATAATATTATGATTGCCATTCATTGATAGGTACCGGGATGATGAAATAAGTTCATCCACGGTGTTGCCGAAGCCTCTTTTCAATAAAACCGGTTTTTTCTGTTTGCTCACCTTTTTTAAAAGTGAAAAATTCTGAGAATTCCTTGATCCTATCTGAATAATATCTGCATATTCTTCAATCAATGGCAGGTCTTCGACATCCATTACCTCGGTAATTATAGCCATGCCTGTGGCATCCCTTGCACGTGAAAGAAGCTTGAGACCATCCTCTCCCAGCCCCTGGAATGAATCAGGGCATGTTCTGGGTTTGAATGCTCCGCCTCTCAGCACATTCACACCGGTTTTTTTCAATTCCTTTGCAACTCCGACAATCTGTTCCTCATCTTCAACCGAGCAGGGCCCGGCTATCATAAGAAACTTATCGTCCGTCAGGCTTAATTCATCAGTTATTTTTACGTTTACCATACGATCACCTTATTTCATCGCCGGAAAGTATTGACGCCCCTATGAGCAGGCCATTGTATTTACCTGTATTGAGCTTCTGGATATTCCCTGATGTTATGCCGCTTTCGAGTATCAACGGGAGGCCATATGACCTGAGGCGGTCATATACATCTTCCGCTTTATCCTCCATTTTCAGTGTTCTGAGATTTCTCCTGTTGTATCCTATCAGTACATTTTCTCCGGGAAATATATTTTCAATCCTGTCAGGGTCATGTACTTCAACAAGTGCCTCCATACCCAGTGAATTACCATACTTTACCAGATCCTTTACAGTGCTGTAATCAAGGAAATCACATATGAGGAGGAATACGTCTCCACCGGCCATAAATGATGATTGTACCATTTTACGGCTGGATATGAAATCCTTAATCAGGATTGGTTTGTTATAGCATTGCACGGCTCTGGCATCTAACTGGTCACCACCAAAGTATTGAGGTTCCGTTAAAATACTGATTCCTGCGATGATTTCCTTTATGTTATTAAAGTATTTAAGTATATCAGTATTTGATTTATTTCTGAAACCTGATGGTGATTTCCTCTTGAATTCTGCTATTATCCCCGGCTTCTTTTCCGTTTTCTCAAGAGCACGCTTAAGGCTGACGGTCTCTCTTTCCCTCATGTTGAATTCCAGCATTTCACGCTTATTATTTCCTGAATAAATACTATCAACTATCATAGAGCATCAACAAAATTTTTGAAAATGGTTTTTCCATAATCTGAATAGTAACTTTCGGGATGGAACTGGACACCGTAAAAACGTCCGTCTTTTGAATGGAATCCCATGATCTCCCCATCTGTTTCAGAAAGGGCATCCACAACTATTTCATTTCCACCTGATAGCACCAGTGAATGATAACGTATGGCAGTGAATTTTTCTGGAATTCCATTATAGAGAAGCGAATGGCTATGTCTTATGGTATCAGGCTGGCCATGCATGATCCTCTTTGCAAGAACAATATCGCAGCCCAGGTAATATCCCAGAATCTGATTACCGAAGCAGACGCCCAGAAATTTCGATTCCCTGTTATTATCTATAAATTCATAGAGATTTCCTCTGTCCTCTATTTTTACCGGATTCCCGGGGCCAGGAGATATTATATATCCATCATATTTCCCGGCATTTGCAAGCTTATCATTTGTTTTTATATCAACCTGCAGATCCGGGGAGGCTATATACTGATATATGTTGTAAGTGAAGGAATCATAGTTGTCAATAATCAATATTTTTTTCATATAATCCACCTGTAACTGTCAGGATTTTTGAGTACATTTCATTCACCTCATTGGCTGGAATAGAATCCTTTACTATTCCGGCTCCTGCCTGTGTGTAGCTTTCCATGCCATTTCTGTAGAGGCTGCGTATAAGAAGGGCAAGGTCAAGTTTGCCGCTGCCGGCAATTCCGAGAGCCCCGGCATATGGGCCTCTGGGGTATTTTTCATACTGGTTAATCAATGTCATTGCCTTCTTCTTGGGGGCACCGCTTACTGTTCCGGCTGGAAATACCGACGCAAGGATGTCACCGAATCCAGAATTCTCCGGAATCCCAGATACCCTGCTGACCAGATGCTGCACACTGGCAAATTTTTCCACTTCCATGGATTTATCTACCTTCACGGATCCGGCTTTGCATATCCTGCCCAGATCGTTCCGTGCAAGGTCCACAAGCATTCTGTGCTCCAGAAGTTCCTTTTCATCTTTTTTCAGATCATTTTCAAGTTTTATATCCTCACTTTCGGTCCTGCCTCTCCTCCGTGTGCCGGCCACCGGATAAATTTCTATGTTATTTCCATCCAGTGAAACCAGGTTTTCCGGAGAGCTTCCTATTATTTCAAAATCCCCGAATTTATAATAAAATACATAAAGAGACCTGTCACTGGCCATGAATTTTTTCAGTACGTAAACAGGATCATAATTTTCAAGATCAAATCTTTTTGAAAGTACAATCTGAAGCAGGTCTCCATTTCTTATTCTATCAATAAGCGTTTCTATGTCTTTTTCCAGATCTGCATCCTGCATGCCGCCTGATGCGGTATTTATTGATTCTTTATCTCTTGTATATGCCTGGCTGAATTCCATTTCCGGGATTATATACGAAATCTGGGGCCATTCAGACCTTTTCAGCTTGATATCCGGGTAGATATTATCCACAAAATCATATGTTATAAAAATAGGTATATTCTTATTCCCTGAAGCTACCTCCATAAATTTTCCATTCATATATGTTTTTGCATCATTGTATATATTTACCGGGGCTTTTTCAGTTACAAAGAGCCTTTCCATTCCGGCTTTTCTGCCATCCCCGAATTTGCAGAAATATGCGAAGTTCTTATTCCTGAATTCATTGATTCTATCTAATAACACTGTGTTCACCCACTATATTAAAAAATTCATCGACTTTCTTAAATGATTTTTTACCTATTGTTTCTTCCAGCGAGCTGCTCACATCTATCAGGTCCGGATTCAGCTGCAAGAGAGATTGCAAATTTTCAGAGTCAATCTTACCGGCAATTCCTATACCTTCCATGGGTATTTCCATCAATTCATTTTTTCTTCTAATAATCCCTTCCCTGTCCTCCAGAAGGACATAATCGGCACCTGCATGGAGATGCAATTTTGCCTTTTCCCTGATATTTTCTTCGTGAAAATCTATAACAGATATCACTTTCTTGCCCAGTACCTTCCTTACATAAATTATATCTTCCTGTGAATGCCTGAAATGGAGCTGTATATAATCCTCTTTCCCTGCTATAGAGGGCAGTGATGTGTATACTCCGGTCAAGAGGGCATCTGGATGTTTTTCTTTTATTTTTTCAATTAAATCCGATGTGCCATGCCTCTTAATGCTGGAATCCAGTATAACGCCGATAATATCCGCACCTTTTTTAAGGGCATAATTGGCATCATCCTCATTGGTTATGCCACATATTTTTATTTTCATTTACACACCTCCCTCAATTTTTTTAATGCCATTCCTGAATCCAGATATTTTATTGCAAGATCATATGCATCCTCAACTGTGGATGCCATTCCATTGATCATTATGGCTGGAAAAGCATTGAGTGCTATGAATTCCTTTACATCCCTGTTTTCCCCTGAGAGGCCGGCCAGGAGCATTTTGAAACTTTTTTCTGAATCCACAGTGGATATCTTTTCAATACCTGTTCGGTGCCCTGTTAACTTCTCCGGGTCAATATCCATTTTTTCGATTTTTCCATTGATGAAGTAAAGATGGTTCTCACTGTATGGTGAAAGCTCATCCATGCCGTCAGAGGAATGTATAATAAATCCCTTTTTACCTTCGTGCAGCACTACTTTTGAATACAGCCCTGCAAGGTCACAGCTGTACACACCAAGAACGACCTTATCGGGATTGAGCGGATTTGTCAGGGGCCCGAGAATGTTGAATACTGTTCTGAAGCTGAGCTGCTTCCTTGCCTGTGAAAACTTTGCAAAGCTCTTATTGTACTGCGGTGCCAGTATGTACACATAATTTTCTTTATTCAGCCTGTCCACAATTTCTTTTTCATCCATTTTAAAATTGTATCCGGCATATTTCATGAAATCAGCACTGCCATGGTGCCCGGTTATTCCGAAATTGCCGTGTTTGGCCGTTTTTATTCCCATGGACGCAAGCAGTATGCTCACTGCGGTGCTTACATTCACAGTATTTTTACCGTCACCGCCGGTTCCGACTACATCCGTAAGGCCGGGATATTTTATATGGATATCTGACATTTCCCTGAGCGCCATTGCAAACCCTGTTATTTCCTCTGGAGTTTCACCCCTGTCATGCAGTTCGGAAAGAAATTTCACCTTTTCACTATCAGGGAGAGCCACCAGTGTTTTCATGGCATCCCTTGCCCTCATTACACTTTGGTTTTCCACAGCGTATTCAATTTCACTCATCAAGAACACCTCTCATTTTTTCTATATAATCGATAAAGCCTTTCTCATCCCCTGCATCTATCATCTTTACAAGATAGGTCCCTATTGCAACGCCGGAACCGCCATTCTTCATTAGATTCTTTATATCATCATCAGTTTTGATCCCGAAGCCGTATGTTATTTCCCTTCCGGGCAGAAGTGTGTTAATTCTCTCGGTGGTATAATCCAATTCATAGGGTATTTCTATGCCGGTAGATGGTTGAAGTCCGTAGTAAATCCATGAATTGGTTATGGATGCTATGCTTTTTATTATGGAATCAGGTGTAGCCGGAGAAAAGAAGGGAATATACTCAAATCCCATATCATTCAATTTTTCAATTACTTTTCTTGAGTCATTGAAATAATCTATTATCAGATCGGGTATGATTATTCCGGAGAATTTATTCATCTGAAGATAGCCTATAAACTCATCAAATCTGTCTTTTATGTCAGAATAATAGGATAATGAATACATTTTTACATGGTTCCTGCTGAAATAATCAAAATATTTGCTGTACACCTCCCCGGAAAAATTAATATTGCCCACACTATGGGTTTTTCTTATTACCGGCCCATCATATCTGGGATCAATGGAAGGAAAACCGAATTCTATATAATTTATTTTTTCCACAGGAATTATATCAAGGAACCTGCAGAGCCTTGTATTGTCCGGATATCCCAGTGTAAAATATGGAATCAGGTTTTTCATTTCTTTTCACCGAAAATGGAAAGGTCGAGCATGCCGTGCCCGCTCACATTTACAACTATTGTTTTGTTCTCGTTTTTATGGGCTTTCACATAATTTATGGCAGTTGCTATTGCGTGCCCTGATTCAGGTGCTGCTATAATCCCCTGGGTATTAGCAAATATCCTCAAAGCTTCCTTTACCTGGCTTTCTGTAACCTCATCGCTCTTTATCCTTCCCTTATTTATCAGGAGTGACAGTGATGGCGATGCTCCATGGTATCTCAACCCGCCTGCATATATGGTCGGAGGGACAAAATCGGCTCCAAGTGAATACATACGCATCTGTGGCAATACACCTGCAGAATCAACAAGGTCATATTTGTAATCGCCTTTGGAGAATTTGGGGACCTCATCTGCTGTTGTTGCAATAATTTCAGTTTCATCCCCGTCAGGGATAAATGGAAAAGTGAATCCGCCGAAATTGCTTCCACCACCCACACATCCTATAAGAACATCTGCATGTTCGCCTATAAGTTCCAGCTGTTTCTTTGTTTCCTGGCCTATGACGCTCTGGTGTGTTAATGCAACGTTCATGACACTTGCTACCATATATCTGTAATCATGGTCAAGTGCATACTCAACAGCCTCGCTGATTCCTATTCCGAGAGTTCCCGGGGTGTCAGGATGCTCTTTCAGCATTTTCCTTCCGTATTCCGTAAGTGTCGACGGGCTTGCCACAACATTCCCGTTGTACAGATTCATCACGGTTTTTCTCAATGGTTTCTGTTCAAAACTTATCCTTACCATAAATATCTGTGCCGGCAGCCCGTATAATGATGCAGCCAGTGCAGTGGCAGATCCCCACTGCCCGGCACCGGTTTCAGTAGTCACTCCCTTGACTCCCTCCTTCATGGCGTAATATGCCTGGGGAATTGCCGTATTGATCTTGTGTGAACCCGTGGCGGTTGCTCCTTCGTATTTGTAAAATATTTTTCCATGGTAATCCAGATATTTTTCAAGGTTCTTTGCCCTTATCAGCGGAGTCGGCCTTCCAATCTGCTCGTACTGTTCCATCACCTCATCGGGTATTTTCTCATATCTCCGGAATGTAAATTCCTGCTTTAAAACCTCCCGGGGGAGGATTTTATTGAGTAAATTTATTGAGGAAACATCCTGTTTTGAATCTCTCGGGGGAGCTAATGGTTCTGGTAGATCAGGAACTACATTGTACCAATTTTCCGGCATTATGTCTCTATTTATTGCTGTTATCATAATGTGTGAATTGATACATGTTATTTAAGCATTATTGTATATAATAATTGTATATGAATAAATAATAATTCGATTCCAATCATATAATACCTAATAGAATCTATTCAGCGTTTTTCATACTACCCATACCTGTTTTTATATTCTAAAATGAAATACTCTTCCATGGAACCGGAGATATTTATTAACTTCAAGCACTACGAAAATGCTGTGGGTTACAGTGTAGAAAAACTTTTAAATGAGTTTGCAGGTGTTGATGGCCAGGAAAAAATATATTATTGTTTAGCACCACTGGATTTGAGGCTGCAGGAAAAATTTCCCGGTATGAAAATCTTCGGGCAGCATGTGGATTCAACCGGTTTCGGT
Source organism: Thermoplasmata archaeon (assembly GCA_021820565.1). Taxonomy (GTDB): domain Archaea; phylum Thermoplasmatota; class Thermoplasmata; order Thermoplasmatales; family Thermoplasmataceae; genus Ferroplasma. The sequence goes on along the minus strand of JAKADL010000030.1, from coordinate 874 downwards.
GCATATACCGGTTCAATTTCTATAGAATCCGTGAAAGGCATCGGCATTGAAGGTTCTCTTTTAAACCATTCCGAGAAGAGGCTTTCTAAGGAAATAATTGAAAAGACTGTTAAAAAGGCAGCAGACCTGGATTTCAAAATTGTGCTGTGTGTGGAAAACCTGGATGAAGTCAAAAAATATGCGGATCTGGAACCTGAATATATAGCATATGAGCCACCGGAACTTATAGGGGGCGATATTTCAGTATCATCTTCCAAACCAAATATTATAGAACAGGCATCAAAAATCTGTGAAAACAAAACTAAACTCCTTGTTGGTGCAGGAGTAAAAACAAGAATTGATGTAGAAACATCATTGAATCTGGGGGCTACCGGGGTGCTGATCGCATCTGGAATAATAAGAAATGCGAAACCAATAAATATGTTGGTTTCATTATTGGGTAACAGGTAAAGCTATGGCAAATCCAAAGAAAAATGAAGAACCAATATTCGAGGAGCCGAAATTTGATAAAAGACAGTACCTCTCATATGAAAGGGAAAGAGCCAAATCAATTATACTGGTGTTTATAACGGGCGCTCTTGTTGGGCTTCTTTCGGGTGAACTTGAAATTTATGGGTTCTGGTACCTTGCAATAATACTGATTATTGTCGTTATATACTTCCTCAGGAATCTGATAAAACTATTCAAAATTGCTATACCAAAGCAAACATCGCATAAAATGCTCATATACCTTGAATTGATAATTACCTGGTTTGTATTCTGGATAATAGCATTAAACCCTCCTTTACATGTTGCCTCAGGGCCCGAGGTTATAGATCTGGAACATTATGTAAACGGGAAATGGTCTGCATTGAATACAACCGATAAAGAGTAT
>JAKADL010000157.1 GCA_021820565.1 Thermoplasmata archaeon | reverse complement strand
ATCTTTCCACAAATCTTCTTGGAAAATTCTGATTTGAAGGAAAATATAAATGGGCATATCCTGCAATAAGCTGTTTATAAGTGAATCCTTCTGTGTTTCCATTTTCAAATCTGTAGGCCTCAGGATGACTGGCATTGAAAACTATTCTAGAATAGTGGAACTCATGGCCCATTATTTTTTCCCTATCGTTCAATATGGCACCTCCTGTTGCTGGCATGATTTTGCGATAGCCCAGTGAAAGGCTCTCCATATGAGTCTTTCCCGGTATTGTTCCTGCCATGGGATATTCTTTCCCATCGATGGATATCGATTCAGACAGGTACATATAGCCACCGCATTCAGCAAAAACTGGCATGTTATTTTCTATGCTCTCCCTTATTTCTGCCAGTAACTTAACGTTGCCTGAAAGTTCTTCAGCATATAATTCCGGATATCCTCCACCCAGATACAGGCCGTCAACGTCAGGGAGTGAAGTATCAATAATAGGGTCAAAAAATACAATCTTTGCCCCGAATTTTTCAAGAAGTTCAAGGTTCTCTGTATAATAAAATGTAAATGCCTTATTATAGGCAACGCCTATCCTGCACTTCTCTTTAACCCGGTAATTGTAAAGCGACGGTTTTGGGATTTTTTTATAATTCACCATTCCAGCAATTCTGATTATTTCAGGAATGTCTATATTACTCTTTATGATGGTTGACAGCCTCTTGAAATAGCTATCATTTATTTTTTCTTCTCCGGCAGTTACAAGGCCAAGATATCTTGATCCTATTTTCAAATCATCATATCTTTTCAGGCATCCCAGCACCCTTATTCCGGTGGATTTTTCGATAGCTTCCCTTACAAGCCTGCAGTGGTAATCTGATCCTGCACGGTTAAGTATCACACCCTTGAGGTTTAGTCTTTTGTCAAAGTCCCTGAACCCTCTGACCAGAGCAGCGCTGCTTCTTCCTGATGCCGAAATATCAATAACCAGGATAACTGGAATCCCAAGTGTGAGTGATATATCAAAGGAACTACCCTTAATGGTGTTTCCAGCTTTTCCGTCAAAAAGCCCCATTACGCCTTCCACCACAGATATGTCCTTGCCGGAGGAATTGTGAAAATATATCTCCCTGGCAGTTCTGGCATTTCCCATCACCGTATCAATATTGTATGATTTATTGCCGGATGCCAGCCAGTGAAATCCAGGATCTATGTAATCCGGTCCAACCTTGAATGGTTGAACCTTAAATCCCATATCGGACAATACCCTCATAATCCCTATGGATACTGTAGTTTTTCCGGTTCCACTTGATGGTGCAGCAATCATTATGCCCTTAACATCCATGCAGAAACACCGATATGGTAACATTATTTATAATTTCCTTTGCAACAAGCTCTTTTCCCCCAGAAGAAGCAATTCTGGCAGATGCGTTTGCAACAGAATATGCACCTGTGGCTCTGTATACAACCTCAGAGAGGTTTTTGGAATTTTTATTCAGCATTTCTGGAGTATAATAGTTCAAAGGGCATTTTAGATCTGTTGCAACCTGTTTTAATCCCATATTTCCTTCCTTTATATTGATAGTTGAAATGGATTTTATTGCCTCAGAATAAAATCTATATTTTTCCATTACCGTGTTTATTGCTATTTTCATGTCTGTATATGAGGCGTCTGTTGAAAACCCTATTCCCAAATCAAGGACTCTTGGTACCATGATCAGGTCATATCTGTTATCCTGCTCTTCATATGTTATTATTATTCTGTTTCCATTACCGGAAATCTTCAGTTCTGGTATATCCAAACATGTTTTATTTATGACATTTACAGGAATGCCATTTACAATGTCCCCTGATATCTTATTCAGATTTTCAATGTTTTTAAATGCCATGGAATATTTCTCAGCTATGGATTCCAGGGATATAACACCTGTCACATCTGAGGCAGTAGTTATTACAGGAATGGCATCAATAATATCGGCTATCTCTCTGGCCATATCATTTGCACCATGATGTCCTCCTATTACTGGTATTACAAATTTTCCTGAATCATCTATTGACAAAACTGTATTATCAGTAAACTTGTTCTTCAGATATGGTGAGATAAGCCTGACGACAGCACCAAGGGCCATTATAAAAATAGTCGTATCATATTTCTCTAAAAGTTCTTTTATTATTGGCTGTAAGGAAATAAAATTTATGGTATTCCCGGTACTGCCGCCCCTGCCATTTGTAAATATATCTGCTGGATATTTACTGCCAATTTTTTGGCTGATAATCATCCCGTTTCCGGTAATCACAACAATGGCAAGCTTTTTTCCATTCATGAAGGATTATTGGATATATTATAATATATTTATCTAGTATTTGTTGTGTATTATATGGTTGGCGATAAATATATATACAATTCAAAAATATGGAAATACCGGGGAGCGTAAAGCTGAGAGGATAAGGATCGACCCGTGTAACCTGATCCGGATAATACCGGCGGAGGGAGATGGATACGAATAGAAAATTTATAAAAATATGGCGGATAATATGTTGAGCAGGAAACAGCGCTTCATGCTGATGTCAAGCGCTTCCGGGCTCACGTTTTGGGGAATAGTTGGAACACTTGGACCACTTGCAGCAGCAGGCTCAATAATAGGAGTATTGCCACATT
>JAKADL010000156.1 GCA_021820565.1 Thermoplasmata archaeon | reverse complement strand
CATTGGTGCCAGGGGATATACAGCACATTCTGGAGATGGAAATGGCCAGGAAATAGTAGTGATGAAGATACCTGGTGAAGATGAAAACGTACTGCATACATTGATACATGAAATGTCACATGCAAGATTGGACCACCTGAACAGGAAAGATATTCCCTATGGCATTGGAGAAGCTGAGGCTGAGTTGTCCACATACCTTGTAGGGCAGCATTTCGGGTACCATTTTAAGGACGAATCTGCAGCTTACATGAAAGGGTGGCTTGATAATGCAAAACAGGAAGGCCACACTCTTAGTAATGAGAATTTGGATAGGGCAATGAACAATGCCAGGCACATAATCCAGGATATAAATGCACAGCTGGAAACAAAAGCCAACAATGGCAAGTGATATTTATCCAAACTTTGAGCCATAAAATATGAGGTAATGAAAATGGTGGAATATAGAAGCAGAGGCAAAGGAAAGGACAGGCAGGTGTATCCAATAGGTAGTGGGAGGAGGAAGCCATTCGGAGTACCAAGGGAGCTAGCTTATGATGATGTAAAACAAATTAGATCCGAAGGGGGTAGGGCGAGGTTGATTGAAACAAACAGAAGATTGCAATTATATGCTCCATATGAATCCGAGTTAAATGCTCCTCAAAGCAATAATTCTGATATAGAATCTAATAACATGCCAGCTAATGTGGAAAATGTCAAATCAAATACTGTTAAGGCCAAATTGTCAAAAGCTAAAACTCTTGGAAAGCCCGTTGATGTGGTATTAGGTGCATCTGGAAGAGCTAACGGTTATGGGAACTCGGTTTATATTGCAAAGATTAATGGAACAGATCCGAAATATCGTTTCCAAAGAGAATTTTTAAATGGTCAAACTTTCAGAGCGGGAAAAGATGTGGATAAAGTATACCGGGGAAAATTATCGCCAGGTACAATAATAGAAGTACATGAAGGAGAAAATAAGTTCCTTGGTATAGTTGATGCACGCGGGAAAGTTACAAACTGGCAAAACGAAGATTCTATCGAAGTACAGAAAAAATACGATAGAATTTTAAGGCAACGTGAAAAATACGGGATAACTTCCCAATAAAAATTTATAATATTTCTGAATTAATTTTATATTGAAGAGGCCTTCCACCTATTCTTATTATTAATTTATCTTCCTCCATTCTATTTACATGTTGTTCTATAGCTCGGAGGGAAATTCTATATTCATTTTCTAATAACTTTTTCCTTATAGCTGGACAGCTGTCAAACCCTTCCTGGATATAATGCAGGATCTGCTTATCTATGAACTTCAGATTCCATTTCAGAAAGTCAGGTTCTTCTTTGTTAATTTTTAATAACCTCTTTATTATATCGTCATAGGATTGTAAGCCAGCATGGTGCGTTTTGAAAATATCCATCTGCCTCTTGGTTGATTTCTTTATTTTCATTGTAGTTGTAGTGTCATCCCATCGCAGGTCTTCCTCACTGCTGTCCAGCGGAACGAGCTTGTATGTATTGTACACCTCATCTATAAGTATAACTTTTTTACCCATAGCAGCTGCATAGCTCTCAAAATCTGGATAAGCATCCATTCCCTCTGCTTCCGGATAATCTCTCGGGTCTCCGTATATGGAATCAAACTCTATGAAATCAACGGTGGAAAATACGGAGCCATCGCCAAAGATTAAATATTTAGTTTCCTGTTGCATTATTCCACCTCTTTTAAAGTGCATTTTAGATATTCTAACTTATGTATGAAACTGTCAGACACAAAATTGTTATCCCAGTATTCCTCCATTATTTTTATAAGTTCTTCCATCTGTTTGCTGGATAGGTGTAGAAGACCCTCTTCTCCTGTTATTCCCTGTTCATCGAGGTATTTTTTTATTACCTCTGATGCTTCGTCTATTACATCGTATGGGTTTATGTATGCTATTTTCTTGGTAAATTCATCAGTATCTTTAATTTGCATTTATTCCACCTCATATCGATCTGTTTCTTTATATCCCTTATCTGTTTTATTGATAGACACAATTTTTGATATGAAATTATCATCTATATCAATAGTTAATAACCTTCCATCAGGGTAAGTCATACAAAAATCAGGTGTTGCTATTCCATATTTCCCGATTATTTTCTTTCCATCGCTCATTGCTATCTCTACTCTCTGTATATCAAACTCATCCCTTATTTTATAATATTCTCTTTTTTCCATAATACTATATCGTTTACTTATATTTAAACTTTACTTCGTTATGTTATTTTAGAATTTATTAATGGGAAAATGGTTAACTTGAACTTCTACACTAAAAGTTCAATGTTAAGTTTTAAAGTAAAATCAATCTGTTTACATTTCGGTATGAATTGTAAACAGTTATTATATAGGCAAAATATAGATCTGATTCTGAAAGGAAATGCATAGCAAAATTTATATTTAAAATCTGTTTACAGATATACAAAGGGTAAATAGATGAATGATATAAAATATAAAATGGGCGGGGAAGTTATGAAGATCCGGGATGAATCGGATCTCCCGAAGCACATAACCTATAATGAGTATCAGAGCTTGTTAAATGAAATTGAGAATTATGAATACAGGAATTACCTGGACAAAAAAAATATTCCAAGGTTGAAGGCCCGTGATAAACTCTTAGTCCAATTTGCCTGGGAGCTTGGGG
>JAKADL010000002.1 GCA_021820565.1 Thermoplasmata archaeon | reverse complement strand
ATTGAAACAACCAGCCTCAATAATGATTCATTGTTTGGAAATGCACCTATCTTCCTTGTCCTTCTCTTCAACTCCTTGTTGAATCTCTCTGTTACATTGTTTGTATGTATTTTCCTGTAATGCTGTTCAGGGAATGATGTGTATGAATACAAGGAATCATACCATTTATAGAACATATCTATTGCTCTATCCAGTTTCATTTCCTCCATTCTCTTAACAGCAACAGTGAACAGTGATTCATCCATCAATGATTCTGATACTATTCTTGAAATGCTCTTCCACTGGTCCTTATTCATAGTTTTCCTTAGATTCTTTAAGAAATGGAAATGGCAGTACTGCCACAGTGAACCGGGGAATGATTCTTCCACTGCCTTCATTATTCCCTTATGGCCATCTGATATTACCAATTCAACTCCAGACAGTCCCCTTTCCTGTAACTTATAGAAGAAGTTGCTCCAGTCCATTTCATCCTTTGAATTGTATATGTCCATGGATATGATCTGCCTTATACCCCTGCTGTTTACACCTATTGATATATAGAGTGCCATTGATTTGTATTTGCCATTCTCCCTTATCTTGAAGTAAGCAGCATCTATGCATAAATATACTATAGAGTGTCCAAACTTTCCTAAATTGTTCGACAATTGTCATATTTATTAATTTGAAAAACATTATTGGGATATGGCAGCGAACCAAATCCCATTAATTATGGAAAGGTTGGATAAAATAGTTACGGAAGATAGGGCAAGGAAGTATCCAACTTCCCTGATTGTTAAGATCATTGTAATTCTGAGAATATATGGAATATCATACAGGTCATCGAAATACTTCTTCAATAACCATAGAGAATTCATGGAACTATTGGATATTACTGGTATACCTGATTTCAGGACTTTATCTTACAGGTCTCTAAGAATAGACTGGCACTATATAAATTCAGCAATAGTAGATATAATAAATCCAGAGAATGATAATGCAGCTATAGATTCTTCCATTGTGAAGACATGCAAAGATGCCACAGCACAGAGGAGAAGAAAATCTAAGAAATACAAAGACCCTGAAAGTTCATGGGGTTACAGCACAATGGGCTATGAGTATGGAAGGAAAATGCATGCTTCTATTGATATAGATTCACTGTCTATACAGGAATGGAAGATAACTACTGCATCAGTATATGACAAGAACATGGCATTTGAGATGATTGATTCAGTAAGGGATTATAATTATATCTTAATGGATGCGGCGTATGATTCATCTGATATTTATGATTACATATTCGAGAATTCACATTCTGTTCCTGTAATAGATACCAACAGGAGAAGGGGGATAGTTGAGGAAAGATTAGCAGTTAACAGGAAAATAGGAATAGAATTAAGAAAAAGAGAATCTTCCGGGTATAAATTAAGATGGGAGATAGAGAGGACATTTTCCATTCTTAAAGAAATACTGGGAATGGAACATATATGGTATGTTAAACACAGGAATTATGATACTGCAATAGGTGAAATTATAGTAGCATACAACTGCATTGTAATGTCTGATAAAATTGCAGGAATGCCTGGGAGGAAGATAATGCATATCGTGAGTTGACGTATGTTTGGACATGCTATCATTATAATTTATTAATCACTGATTTAGAATATAATAAATTCCAAATTATATCATAAATGCGAAATTGCAATTATAAATTCGTATTCTGTAGTAAATTTGACTGTATTCGACCTCAATGTTCAGTAGGTGGTAAATTTCTGGTGAAATTTTGAAATCTTGTGGTTATATTATGAAATCTAACAAAATATAGTATTTTTCGTTTTTTTTTGATTTTTTATACAATAATAATAACGTATTTATACGTTAAATGTATATACGAATTACAGGGTGAAAGTATGGTACAAAGTAAATTACAGGCTGTAAATTCAGTTGAGGATGAGGAGAATAAGAATGTAATAGTGAGAACATACATGGGTAGACCCAGCAAATTGCATGAAAATCAGATGTGCACATTGAAAAACTGCATAGAGGAGAAAAAAGTTTGTACCGTGCGGGAAATCCAGAAATATATAGAAGAGGAATTTGATGTGACATATTCTTCTAAGGAAGTAAGAGAAATATTGAGGAAATTTAATTTAAATTATTATCCACTGCTCAGAAAATATACATATGCCAGTTATTATGATGAAAAAATTATTAAGAAGTTCGATTTTTAAATTATATTTTTAACTGAAAGGTATTAATAACGTTAAATGGCTAAATTGCATTGCTCCTTTTTTCATAGATAATATTTTATGTAGATTTGCAAGAAATGTGATTTTTATTCTGAAGAAAATAAATTTTTTGCAGCACGTTTTTGAATATCCTACATAATATGGAAAACAATATTTTTATAATATTGTGATAAATTACTGGCAATGAATATATATGAGTACATAAAATCAAACTTCACTGCGGTGGGCCACAGGGGACTTCCTTCAAAATATCCTGAAAATACTATGGAATCGTTTCAAAACGCATTCAGATTTACGGATGTGGTCGAACTCGATGTACATTTAAGCAGAGATAATGAAGTATTCGTCATACATGATTTTAATCTGGAAAGACTTGCTTCGATCAATAGAGAAATAGAGAGCATGACATCCAGTGAAATTGAAGGGGTACGGATTGGGGACCAGAAAATTCCCAAATTAAAGGATTTGCTGGAAGCTTTCAGGGAAAAGTATTTTCTTGTTGAGTTAAAAACTGTACATGACGATGGCTATATTATTAAGAATGACCTCCCAAGGTATACTCTTGATACTGTTAAGGAAGCAGGGATGGAAAATCATGTATGCATTATATCATTTGACCCCTTTGCTATACGAAAGGCAAGGGAATTTAATGAAACTATTATGCTCGGCCTTGATTATGACAATCATTCGGAAAAGTATATGGGTAAAATAGATTGCGATGATTTAAGATCTATGGATGTTACATTGTACCTCCCTGAATTCAAACAGGAATATATTGATAAATTTATAAAAATACACAATAAGGGCTTCTGCGTATTGCCATGGACGGTAGATAGTGTTCAAAATGCAGAAAAAATAAGGCAGGCTGGATTAAACGGATTTATTACCAATAGGGTGGATTCTTTATCTACCAATGTCCATTGACTGGAAAGCCCACTATATCCCCATAAGAAAAATATTAATGCTTTTAGCTATTAAGTTCTTATGGATAACTTCTGGGATATGAAGGCAAAGGAAATAATGCAATCATTCAGTGAAGATAAAAATTATGAAAAGTGGAAAAAAGATGTTTTGGATCCCTGGAATAAAAAGACCGGTTATACCGACAAACCCAGGGAAAATTCATCATCAATGCTGATTAAGGATCTCTACATGGCCGGTGATTTGCCTGTCGATGCTGAGAGCCGTATCGGCAATCCCGGTGAATACCCGTTCACACGTGGAATATATCCAAACATGTACAGGGGAAGGAACTGGACCATGCGTATGTTCTCTGGCTTTGGTACACCTGACGATACCAATAAAAGACTAAAATATTTAATTGAAAATGGCGAAACCGGTCTGAGCATTGCCTTTGATATGCCCACGCTTTATGGGTATGACTGCGATAGCAAAAGAGCTGAGGGCGAAGTAGGGAAATGCGGTGTTAATGTTTCATCGCTACATGACATGGAAAGAATATTCGATGGCATAGACCTCGCAAAGGTAAGCACATCCATGACGATAAATGCCCCTGCAGCAATACTTACTGCAATGTACTTCGTACTCGCAGAAAAGAATGGCACACCACTGGATAAAATTTCAGGAACAGTACAGGCTGATATACTCAAAGAATACATAGCACAGAAAGAATGGATGTACCCGCCGGAAGCGCATCTGAGGCTGATCAGGGATATGCTGACCTATTCAACCGAACATGTTCCCAAATGGAATTATATAAGTGTCTCCGGATATCATATAAGAGAAGCAGGATCCAGCGCAGTCCAGGAGCTTGCTTTCACACTTGCTGATGGGTTTTACTATATTGAGATGGGCATAAATGCAGGACTCAATGTGGATGATTTTGCACCGAGAACATCATTTTTCTTCAATTCCTCCATTAACTTCTTCGAGGAAATTGCCAAATTCAGGGCAGCAAGACGCATATGGGCAACGGTGCTTAAGGAAAAATACCATGCAAAGAATCCGAAAAGCATGGCATTAAAATTCCACACACAGACATCCGGTTACACACTTACATGGCAGCAGCCACTGAACAACATAGTCAGAACAACAATAGAGGCCATGGCAGCTGTACTGGGAGGCACCCAGAGCCTGCATACCAATTCTTATGATGAAGCATGGGCACTTCCCACTGATGATGCCGTTAAAGTTGCGCTGAGGACGCAGCAGATAATAGCAGAGGAAACGGGGATAACAGATGTTATAGATCCCCTCGGCGGATCCTATTACCTTGAAAGGCTAACATGCGAAATGGAAATTGAGGCATACAAATATTTCTCAGAAATTGAGAAGATGGGGGGAATACTCAACGCAGTAAAGGCAGGGTATCTACAGAAGGAAATAGCCGACACCTCCTATAAAAAACAGCTCAGAATAGAAAGAGAGGATGACATAATTGTCGGAGTGAACAAATATGTTGACAAAGATGAAAAACCCATAAACACTTTGAAAATTACTGATGTGGCCGAGAATGGACAGATCAGGAGCCTGGAGGGTATCAAGAAGAAGAGGGATGAATCGAAGGTTTCCAGATCCCTCGAGAATCTGCATAAGGCAATGGAGGATGATAGCATAAACCTCATGCCATATATAATGGAATGCGTAAGAAATTACTGCACACTGGAAGAAATATCAAATGTAGGGAGGGAGATATTCGGTGAATGGAAAGAACCAAAAATATACTGAAGCGCCTGTAAAGGTTCTGCTGGCAAAACCTGCAATAGATGGGCACGATCGTGGCATATTTGTCCTGGCAAAGGCGTTCAGGGATGCAGGAATGGATGTCATCTATGCTGGCCTTTTGCCAACTCCGGAGGAAGTAGTCGATACAGCCATAAACGAGGATGTGGATGTGATAGCCCTTAGCCTTTTGAATGGAGCACATATGACAGCATTCAGAAATGTTATGGAAATACTCAGGAAAAAGGGAGTTAATGATATCGCAGTGGTCGGGGGTGGAATTATACCTGATGAGGATAAACCCGCACTTGAGAAAATGGGAATAACTGGAAACTTTGGTCCGGGAACTCCCCTCAACGTTATAATAGATCATGTAAGGGCAAGAGCCGGGGAAATAAGGAAATTGAGAGCGAATGAATACTGAAATCCTGGTACAGGGCATATTGAGAGGGGATTACAGGGCAATAGCCAGATCCATATCCCTGATAGAAAATTCTGGCTATAAAGTCAGAAAGGATATAATCAGCAGGATATACAGATACGGCAGTGCAAAGATTATAGGGATTACCGGACCACCGGGTGTTGGCAAAAGTACTGCAATAGCAAACCTTGCTCCATCGCTCGCTGTCCATGGAAAGGTTGCAGTCCTTGCAATAGACCCGGCAAGCCCGTTTTCTGGTGGTGCTATACTGGGAAACAGGATAAGAATGCAGGCAGCCCTGAGCAGCAAGGGGATATATATGAGGAGCACATCCAACAGGCTTTACAACGGTGGCCTGTCAGAATACACCTGGGATATTATAAAGGTGCTGGAAGCCGCAGGCAATGATTACATAATACTGGAGACCGTTGGATCCGGCCAGGCAGATATTGACATCATGAATATTGCAGATGTGACATGTGTATTTCTTGCACCCGGCCTCGGGGATGAAATACAGGCAATAAAATCCGGTATAATGGAAATAGGAGATATCTTTGTAATTAACAAAATCGATCGTGAAGGGTCATATCTGGCGATAAAGGATATAAGGGAATCTCTCAACATGAGCAATAAACTTGAAACTCCGGTCATAGGAGTTAACTCACTTACAGGGGAAAACTATGATGAGCTGGTAAAAAATATACTGGAAATTAAGAATAAGAATCCACGTGAGAAATATTACAGAAAACTTAAAATGGTCGTCATGGAAGCTATTTATGATGAATATTCGGACTATGTGGATGGCATAGAATATGGAGATAATTCTCTGGATGAAGACCCCTATACCCTGGCGGAAGAGATACTGGGAAAGAATAGTAATAATTTACGTAAGATAAAAAGCCGGCAACAGGAGTACTAGAATAATGAGTAAAAATGGCAATTATTACAGTTTTCCTTTTCCCATGAACTAAAAAAAACTGTATGCCAGGCGTTAACGTAAACTTTTAGTACTCATAATTTATATTTGAAATATGTACAGACCGTTAAAATATTACTCTGATGAGTTTATGAAGAATATCAACAACAGGGCCAGGGAGATAATGAGTTACATGTATCCGCCGGTAACAATGTATGAAGACAATGGTTACATTGGAATTGATGCAGATCTTCCGGGATTTGACAGAAATGATATAAAGGTTACACTTGAAAAGAATGCAATAGTCATCAGGGCAGACAGAGAAATAAAACCCGATGGAACTGTATTCGAAAATCAGAGGCCAGATAAGGTTTTCAAGAGAATGTCATTGCCACTTGAAGTTGACACAGAACAGGATTTCACGGCAAAATATGTTGATGGCGTGCTTTCATTGAAAATACCTGTCAAGAATGTAAAAACAGTTAAAATTGAATAATTATTTTTAAAACCGAATGAAAATATTTCCAGAGAAAATTATTTATTTTTCAATATTAATATAAAAGATACTATATCAGCTGCCATGATGATATAGGAAATCAATGGATGAGCTCTTGAAAACAGAACCATGGCGATGAATATCGCTGATAGAAATACCGTAGCAGGAAGCTTTCTGTTTTCCTGAGCCGGCATTTCCTGTTCTTCCAGCCGCCTTTTGAGAAGAGGGAGCACATCAAGGCCCTTTTCCAGAGAGATTATGGATTTCTGTGCAAATTCATTCAATTCTTTCATGTAAAGCTCCTGCAACATGCCTTCATTATAAAGAATATCCCTTAGCACGATGACGAATTTGAAATTGGGATCAAGGGTTTTGCAGATGCCCTCAAGAAGCGATGACATCCTCATATAAAGTACCAGTTCCCTGGGAAGATGGAATGGAAACTCGAATATTACATTATTTGCTATTGCCAGCAACTCCCTTATATCCATTTCATCCACATTGGTACCGGAGAGATTGGCTATGGAAAGCTCTATCCCTTTTCTTACAATTCCTCTATTTGCAGCAGGTGACAGTGCGTTCAGCTGAATCAGGGAATCCATTATTGTATCCGGGTCCTTGTTGATCAATCCATCATAAAGCTTCAAAAGTTTAAACCTTGTATCGTCATCAAGTTTGCCAACCATTCCGAAATCATAGAGAATGATCCGGCCGTCTGCTGCAATTGATATATTGCCCGGGTGTGGATCGGCGTGGAATATATCATTTCTTAAAAGCATACGTATAAATGTTATGTCCAGGTCATGCGCCAGTCTGGGAAGGTCAATCCCATTTGCAGCGAGTTTTTTAACATCGGTAACCTTTATTCCTTCTATATATGTCAGTATTAAAACCTGTTTTGATGCAAATAAAACATCCGGTATGATTATATTGTATTTTTTTATATTGGCCCTTATCCTCCTGATATTATCTGCCTCTATGAGATAATTTGTTTCATCATATATTCTGGCTGAAAAATCAGAAATTACATTGGATATGCTAATATATAGAAAATTATCTATGAATCTCTTGAATACATCGAGAAGTTTCTTTATGATAATCAGGTCTCTTTTCAGTACTCTGTCTATATCATGCCGGTTTACCTTTACAGCGGCATCTATTCCCCTGTATTTTGCCCTGTAAACCTGGCCCAGAGACGCCCCGGATATGGCATCCTCGTTGAACTCATCAAAAACCTTGTCAGGATCGCCAACATTTTCTTCTATTATTCTGCGGGCATATGCAAAATTGTCCGCAGGTACTCTATCCTGGAGATCAGAGAATGCTTTTAAATATTCTTTTGGGAGCAGGTCAGGTCGCGCGGATAGGACCTGGCCAAGTTTGATAAATGTAGGGCCCAGTTGAATGAATGTGTTTACTGCCAGCCTGCCATGCTTCTCAATCCTGTAATCATATTCTTCCTGCCGCCTTGATTTTTTCCTATCTGAGCTGAATTTAAGAAAAACCGGGAGCAATTTGAATAAATAGCGAATTTCTGTACTTCTTATATTCTTAACGTCATCATTCACCCTTGCAAATTCATAACAGCTTTTTAACACTTGCGAACTGAAATTTTAATTTAACACGTCATGAACTTAAAATAAGCGTAATCTCTTCAATAACGTGCTACATAATTGAATTGAGTTCTATACACTGCTGTGTATTCAACTGCCATTAAGTAACAACAACTACAATTGATATGTTGACATCTTCTTTATGGTATATAATCTAGGATTTATTAAGCCATGGAAATACATTTACTTCTACGGGAAGCATTGAGATGACTACAAGGCTAATACAGGACTCATTTCTGTAATTGTGACTTTAATTTACAATATGTTAGCTTCAAAATAATTATATATATCTCTCTGTTTAATTTTTATGGGATCAGGGTCTCTTCTCAAAATTTCTGTAATTATTGTTGTATTAATGTTTATAATCATAGCTTTTATCCCTGTAGCATCCACATCCGGTGTGAAAACACAGGGAGTGCAGACAGTCGAACTGGAATCTGATTCAGGAACTCGAACGCCGATAAAACACGTTATCAATATATACCTGGAAAACCACAGTTTCGACAATCTCTTTGGAATATATCCATTTGATAGTTACACATCTAATGCTAGTCTTTCTGCAAACCTGTCAGTGCCATTGAACCTGCTCTCGAACAGAACAGCAAGAGACATGCTTACAGAGATACCTTCCGGGACATTCAGCACAAAGGACCCGAATGAGGGCTATGTTTCATATCACCTGGATTTCAATCATGGAAAACTCAATGGTTTCCTGAATGGCAGCGGCCCGCAGGGATTGACTTATTATTCTGCTGCACAGGAGGCCCCACAGTGGGACATTGCAGAGCAGTACGGGCTTGCAGATAATTTTTATGCCCCATGCCTTTCTGAAAGTGCGCCACACCACCTTTACTATGTTGCAGGTTACTCCCCTATAATTAACGATTATGGGCCACCCCCCTATATTCCATATTCCCAGTCAATATTCGGTGAGCTTTCAAAATATAACATATCCTATGGAGTTTACCTGAATAACACAGCATACAGGTGTGCATCCTGGGATTTCCTGTACGGGCACACTGATTATTCTTCACATCTTCAGAGCTGGAACAGTTTTTTGAATGAAACTTCGGATGGAACTCTTCCCTCTGTCAGTTACTTCTTTTCACAGGGGACAGGTAAAAGCATGGGGCCGCCAAATATCATACTGAATGGCGAGATGCTGCTGCTTTACGTAATAGATGCTATAGAAAAGAGTCCCATATGGAACTCCACTGCCATATTTATTACATTTGATGGTTTCGGAGGATACTATGATCAGGTTGTTCCACCTGTAATGGATGGGGTACAGCTGGGTTTAAGGATACCGCTAATGGTCATATCCCCGTATGCAAAGGAGGATTACATTTCGAATACCCAGATGCTTGTTACATCAATACTTGGATTTATTGATTATAACTGGGAAATGCCGGCACTGAATAAGATGGTCGACGATTCGTACCTGCCCCTGGATTTCTTCAATTTTTCGGACTGCCGGACGCCTATAGAATTTTCTCCATCAGCAGGTTTTCCAGTGCCCTCAAATATACATTTCAGTCTCGTGACAAACACATCCGCGGATAATTATTCCAGCTTATTCCCCATGGAGCCCCAGATACCTCTGGATAAATTGGGATATAACAGAACAGGTTCATCCTCTGTAAATCTATCATCCATGGGCGTGGGCATACTGAACAAAGACGAGCATGGATACACCCCGTTCTTTGAAAGCGTAGGCTTTTATTCTATGCTTGTTGTTCTGGAAATAGCTATTGCAGCCGCCATAATAACAAGATACAGGAGGAAGTGAAAAATGGCATACGTCAGTGAAAAAAAGGAAAAGGGCATAGCTGTTCTATCAACTGCAACATCAATCATAGTGCCCGCAATTCTGGGGGTATCCCTGATTTTTACCATGGGATATTCATCCGGGCTTATTTATATAATAGGTGCGCCTTATCAGCTCATGTCACTATTCGAGGGGATTATAGCAGGTACACTGGTATTTTCCTTTGCGGGCTATATCATCGGTTCGGGAAAAACATACAGGCTCTTTGCCGGGCTGGCTTTCGGGGTTGCAATGTTCTTCACTGTATACTACATAATACACAGTGTTGATTACGTTGTCCCCAACGGGCTTCTTACAGTATGTTCGTTTATCATAACCGGGGCATTTCTTCCGGTATCACAGCTTGCAACGGTAATTTATCATGGTAGATTCCTCCGTGGTCTTGCTGTTCCAGCCGGTATATCTGTTATTTCAATAATCGTTATAGCAGAACTCGCAATACTTTACGAGGATAGCGGACAGTCAAACCTGGCACAAATTGTTACTTTGATGAATTCCGTGACCCTGGTAGCACTGATATTGATGCTTTTTGTACTTATATCCAGGAAAAGTTCAGGAACAGGCAGGATACAGAATTGATTTTTATTTTTTTCTCTGATATTAATGTTAACTCTCTTTGATCTTACTATAAAGAACCGGTTTACAGGCAACAGGTTATCGCCATACAGCAAAAGTTCACCATTTTTTTCCCTTAAGAACTTTTAAGTAGTTGTTCCAGTTAATTTTTAATGCACGAATCAAATAATTCTTCCCGTAGATGGATTATACTGGGGGCGTATACACTGGTTGCATTATCATCGCAGGCCATATGGTTGAATTTTTCTGGAATAGCCGTTCCGCAGGTTGAAACCATATACAGGGTTAATGTATCCGAGATTGGTTATCTGGCCGCATTCTGGCCGCTTATTTTCATACCGCTGTCCATACCCACAGGAATACTAGTTGACAGGATAGGCTTCAAGAAGGTGGTTTCAATAGGAGCTCTGATTATAGCTTTCTTTTCCTGGATGAGGCTCTTCGCGGGCAGGGATTTCCTCATGCTGGTAGTTTTTCAGAGCCTGGCGGGAATAGGGCAGCCATTTGTGTTCAATGGGATATCAAAAATAGCTGGCACATGGTTTCCTGCCGGAGAACAGGCAGTTGCAACAGGAGTGGGAACACTGGGGCAGATACTGGGGATGATAGTTGCACTTATAGTTGCGCCACTCATGGTTCCACTTTCATCATTCTCCGAACTCCGTGAAAATATGATTGTGTTTTCACTGATTGCCACAGTTGCCTTTGTGTTATTTTTTACAATAGCGAAGGAGAATAACTCTTTTGTTCCATCCAGTGACAAAAACCTTGTAAACGAAATCAGAGGGCTTCTGAACATAAGGAATATTATCATTCTGATGGCGTTATTCTTCATCGGCGTAGGTATATTCAGTGGACTGGCACAATGGATAGAAAGCATGCTGGCATCACGTGGAGTTTCATCACTCACGGGGGGAATTATAGCGGCGTCCATGCTCATCAGTGGAATTGCCGGAATGATAATAATACCGTATTTTGCAGATAAAAAATCCATGCTGAAACAGTTTGTTCAGATCAACAGCATCATAGCTGCCATATTCCTTCTGCTATTTGCATTCACGGCAAATATTGCAATATATTTTGTTATTGCAATTGTTATAGGGTTCTTCCTTCTTTCACTGGCACCAATAGGCCTGCAACTGTCGCTTGAAACGGCAGGTGAAAAAAGGTCAGGGACATCTGCAAGCCTTATATGGCTCGCATCCCAGGTTGGTGCACTGTTCCTCATACTCATCATGGGAGACCTCGGGCCGGTCACCTTTACAGTTTCAGGAGTTTTCTTCCCGCAATGGTTCCTTACCATGCTGGTTGTAGCTGTTCTTACCTTCGTGGCATTCGGGCTGAGTTTCTTTATAAAGAGTACAAGGGAACCTAGAGGAAAGACCGTTATAGATACCAAATAATAAACTTTTAAATTTATATTATTAAGTCTTTCATTATTTTGATTTAATTCAAACTTTCATCTTTCTATGTTTATTTTATGCATTGATTTTCTGTTGTTACGGTAATAATCCATGAATTCTTCGAAATTTTTCCTGTAAGCTGCAAAATTATCCACGGAGGGTTTATAAATCTCAGCATCACCCGCCACCGTTTTAAGATCGTTGATGGTAAGTATCCCTGAACCCACTCCGGCAAGCAGGGCTACGCCACGTACAGTTGAATACCTTGGATCTGGAATCACGTGTATTTCCCTTTCCAGTATGTCAGAGAATATCTGGGCCCAGACACTGGATAGTGCACCCCCGCCGGACATGATGATTCTCTTGGGTGCATTGCCCTCCCCCAGGAATTTATCCACTATGCCGAGCAACCATTTTGAATTGAAAGCTACCCCTTCCATAACTGACCTTATGATGTCTTCTCTGCCATGCCCCAGTGATAGGTTAAAAAATCCACCTCTCAGAAGGGAATCTTCAACAGGTGCCCTTTCGCCGTAGATCCATGGCAGGTAAATCAATCCATTGGAACCCGGAGGAGATGAAGATGCCAGTTTATCAATGGTTTCATATTTTCCACTGCCTGTTATGCCCAGTAGTCCCGATATGTGCTCCATGCATCCGGATGCATTTTCCTGCTCAGCAGCTACGAAGTATTTTCCTTCCAGCGCCGATGGGAGAGATGCTATATTGTGCATTATATCTGTTTTTTTATGTGCCACATGTGCAGTGATCCATGATGAGGTTCCCACATAGAGAAGTGTGGAGAAATGATCAATGCATCCGCCACCCAGGAGCGAGCACTGTGTATCACCACATCCCCCTATTACATCAACGTCCTCAGGCAAACCCAGTTCTGATGCTACATCAGGTGTCAACTTGCCCACGATATCAACGGACTTTATCATTTCAGGGAGCTTGTCCGGATCCAGCTGATTCATTCGTATAAGTGAATTGCTGTATTCAATTTTATCCGGATTCCTGTTATCACTTGACCACATGAGTGTTGCAGTATCCCACGTGGTTTTGAAGTTCCCCGTGAGGCGCATGTTTATATAATCTTTTGGTTCCATGAATTTATATGTATTCTTATATATTTCCTGCATGTTTTCCTTGATGAATAATACATGTGCAATAGCGTCCTTTCCTGAATGGGCAGGGGCGCCGCCGGTAAAGTGAAGCCATTTATATAGCTTATCGGCCCTGTATCCGGAGACCGATGGAAAACCTCCGGTGAGTTCTTCTATCTGCCTGCTGCCCCTGGTATCCATCCATATTATGGCATTGTGAAGTGGATGCCCTGCACGGTCAACTGGAACTGTGCCCGACCACTGCCCGGTAACGCCTATTGAAACTATCCGGTAGTCTTCTGACCTGCTTTTTATATCCATAACGCATGTTTTTATAGCATTCCACCACTCATCCGGATTCTGTTCTGCACCGCCGTGATCGTCAATATTCAAACTGTAACTGCAGAATGATGTTGCTATCGTTTTCATCTGGCTGTCAATAAGTATTGCCTTACAGGAGGACGTACCCATATCCAGCCCCAGCATTGCCTTTATTTTTTCCATAATGATCAACTGTAAAGCCATTCAACAATATTCGTTAGAAACAGATCCACAGCTTCCTTCGGCATTGCGGATGCCATACCGTACACCGGTGCAAGCCCAGATGCATTGCTCTCCCCGGTTTTCATCAGCTTTACCGACTCCTCAAGGTCACGGACATATGCTTCCTTTACTCCCGGTTCGGTCTGCCTCATGGTCAGTGCCATGTGGAATGCGGGAGGACTGGCAAGACCGCTGAGCATCCAGCCCTTTTTGCCCATTTCAGCCATCAATGAGTATGGATTAATTGTATCTGATGTGAGAGCAACTACCCACAGCGGTTTCCCCATAAGTCTTAATTCCGGAATTTTTTTCACCCTTTCAATTATATATTTTCCCGTATCCAGAATAGACTTGCTGCTCTTCAGGTATCCTGATGATCCCATGAGCAGCATTACTGCCCATGCAGCAACAATAGGATAACCGGGCCTGCTCCCTGCCATGGTCGGTGTAAAATATATTCCTCCCTTCCAGGTTCCTGTTGCATAAAGTTGATTCTGGAAAAGCTCACTGTTTCTGTAGAGCACCACGGACGTGCCCTTGGGAGCAAAACCATATTTATGGGTATCCATGGAGATGGATGTTACCCCTTCAAGCCTGAAATCAAATGGCGGCAGAGGATACCCTGCCTTTTCTGCCCATGGAATTATGAAACCCCCCAGACAGGCATCCACGTGCATTCCTATACCGTGGTCACGTGCAATTTCAGACATCTCTTTTACCGGATCAAATGTGCCATATGGAAAATTTGGCATAGAACCAACTATTGCAACGGTATTTTTTGTTATGGCAGATTTCACCTTTTCGATATCCGCTGCGTAGTTTTCATCGAGGTCCACGAATACAGGTTTCATGCAGAAATAATCGCATGCCTTCAGGAATGCAGCATGGGCAGATAATGGTAGTATTACCTCCGGTTCTGTTATTCCTTTCTTCCTGTAATAATCACGATATGCCTTCATTGCAAGAAGAATGCTTTCTGTGCCACCTGATGATACCACACCACGGACTGATTCGTTTCCATTCATTATTTTTGCACACATGGAAACTATTTCAGTTTCAAATTTTGTAAGGCTGGGCCACACATCCGGATGCAGAGGATTTGATTGGGAATATACATGATATACCATGTCAAGAAAATTGAGAAGATCATCCCCGCCATGGTATACTGCACCGGAGACTCTTCCCGCCTTCCACTGCCTGTTTTCTTCTGTTGAATATTTTTTGAGTGTGTCAAGAATGCCATTGCTATCCATGCCCGAATCCGGTATTCTCTGGAATTCCCTTGAAGTATTTTTGTATGGCTTTAGACTTTTTTGCAGTTCTTCCATGACTTTATCAATATCAAGACTGTCCATTAGAACTTATAAATTCAGGAGTATATAAGAATTTGTTTCACGGATAAAGTTACACACATGGGATATTCCGCAAATAAGTTATCTGGGCAGTGAATTTATAAATATCTTGAAAGAACTGTTAAATTATGAATAAAGTGACAATTATTTATCCAGAATATCTTTTTAAACAAAAGATTATATATGCTTATTTCAATCAGGAAGTATGAAGACAAGAACAAAGGAATTCAACGGAAAAAACATAGACCTGGACAAACTATCCAGTGTTGTTGAGCAGTATTTTGCAAATGAAAAATTCAAAACACAGCTCGGAAAACACCCGAATGGAACATTAATACAGGCAACAAAGGAAGGTTTGCTGAGAAGCATTGCGGGCATGGACAGGGCATATTCTATTACCGTTTCCGGAACCCCTGATGATGCTAAAATCAGCATTGGAATGGGAAAGTGGCTTCAGGATCTGGGTGTGGCAGCTATAGAAAGTTTTCTTCTTACACCTGAGCTCGCATTTTTTGAGGTACCTGAGTCACTCTGGAGTTTTGAAATAGAGGATAAATTCTGGAAATATATAGAAAATCAAATTAATCTTGGCATACAATAAGATTAATTTGTATGACAAATTTATTTTACATGTTTAATATTCACTATATATGTATTTTGCAGGTAGCATATATGCGCTGGTAGGATTTGCTGCAGGACTTATAACTGGTTTAATTTTATATCATCTGATTTCCCGGAAGTTTTATGGCAATATGGAGAATAGGTTTAAATCCTCCCTGCATGATTTTTTAGAGACTGAAAATAAAAATCTTCTTAATACAAGCACTGTTGCATTCAAGAATGCCCTGGAAACGGAGAAGTCGGAGAGAGAAAACACCGGACTCAGATTGAATGGACTCATAGACCCGCTCAGGGATTCACTCCGAAAATACCAGAGCTATATAGAAAATGTTGAAAATGAAAGGAAGATGGAAACAGGGGCATTGAAGGATAACCTTGATACCTTATCAAAAAAAATTACTGACCTGGAACATGACACAATAAAACTTTCCGGGGCACTAAAAAATCCGTCTATAAGGGGCAAATGGGGTGAGATAACGCTCAGGAGGACAGTGGAAATAGCCGGCATGACACCATACTGTGATTTTATAGAACAGGCGGTTTCAGAGGACAAATCCAAACCTGATATGATTATAAGATTGCCTAACAAAAGAAATATAGTGGTGGATTCGAAGGTTCCACTGAGCGGATTCTTTGAAAGCCAGGATGATGATAATAACTCCGGCCAGATTGAACGTTATCTATCAGCTTTCAACAGCCATATAAGGGAACTTGCCTCAAAGAAGTACTGGGAAAAATTCGATGGTTCCGTGGATTTTGTGGTAATGTTCCTGCCTATAGAATCCCTATTGAGCACCGTCATGTCCAGTAAGCCGGAATTAATAGAGGATGCAATATCAAAAAGAATAATAGTGGCAACTCCGGTAACGCTTATATCATTATTATTAACCGTTCATATGGGATGGAAGGATATCAATACAGTAGAAAATTTCAATGAACTTACAATGAAAATAAAAGATTTTTACAACAGCATCGAAATTTTTGCCAGTGATTTCAATGAAACATCGAAAAATTTTTCAAGAACAATTGACTCTTTTAACAGGATGACAGGGGATATAGAGAAAAAACTGGAACCTATTATGGAGGATCTGATAAAAACTGATATGGTCACAAATAAGAATCCAGTTAATCTGAGAGAGGTGGATCGGAATCCCGGGGAAATCAATAATCATCTGAAGTGAGTAAAGAGCCGGTGATCGGATTCACCATCAAACAGTCCAATGCGTATAGCGGAATCTATCCAGCCATATGAATAGTTCAATGAGGCAAATGCATTTATGAGATCGTTTTTATTATAGAAATACTTTGCATCGTTATAATAATTCATGATCATATCCATGTGGTCTTTTGCTATCCCGTAGAGGTAAGAATCAACAGGTACGCTGATATGAATCTTCTCAAGAGCAGATTTTTCTATTTCAAAATACCTTTCCACCTTTGCCTTTAGTTCCATTGACTTCCATATCATTTCTGTATATATATTAATAAGGATTGAAATAATAAAATTTTCAGATTTTCTAAAAATAATTGATATCCATACTATTTCTGCTTAGATATTCAGGATAGAACCATAACCTATAAGGCGCCATCTGTTGGATATACGCCTGCCTATTGCCATACGGTCGTTTATATTTGCGGCAACCGGGTATTTTAAAGATACACTTACTTTGTTATCCTTTATAGATATTACTGAACCTATAGTATTGGCAGTGCCCACTGTCAGCATGATTATTTCGTTTGGTTTCAGGGGCTCCACTATGACCTCTTCATCAAATCCTACAACCCGGTTCAGCAAGTGTATATCCATTTCAAGGTTAAATACTGTTTTCGGCACATGACCTTTTAATCCAACTATACGACCTGTAAATGAGTCACCTTTGGTTAAAAATGGATCCAGTTCAGTTCCCACGGCAGCCAGTCCACCGGGTACTATTGATTTGTAGGAGGATGATCCGGCCATCAATGATGTTATCTTTGTGGTGACATTTTCCCACACAGTTTTATTACCCCTTGTTTCCTGGACTCCCGGTGAAATTTCTATTTCATCACCCACGGTTAATTTTCCTCTTATAAGTGCACCACCAAGTACCCCGCCTTTCAGATCAGAGGGAGATGTTCCTGGTTTGTTGATATCAAAAGATCGGGCGATATACATCATAGGCGTATCGTCTTCCCTGAATGCAGGTGTTTTGATAATTTTTTCTATGGCTTCCAGAACTATGTCTATATTGGTATTATGATAGGCACTGACTGGAATTACCGGAGCATTTTCAGCAATGCTGCCTTTCAAAAAGCTTTTAATTTCATTGTAACTTTCAAGAGCCCTTTCACGGGTAACAAGATCTATTTTGTTCTGTACTACAATTATTTCCTTAATACCCATGATTTCCAGAGCAGTTAGATGTTCCCTGGTCTGCGGTTGCGGACAGGATTCATTGGCTGCAATAACCAGGATAGCCCCATTCATGATTGCCGATCCTGCGAGCATTGTCGCCATTAGAGTTTCATGGCCCGGTGCGTCAACAATCGAAATTACCCTGGAAAGCTGGCAATTATCAGATAATTTTTTATTTGAATAAGTTTCCTTGCCGTTTTCGTCCTTACAGCGGTATATGGGTGTATCGGCATAACCAAGCTTTATGGAAATGCCTCTCTTAACTTCCTCTGAATGAACATCGGTTTTTTTACCTGTGAGTGCAAAAGTTAAAGTACTCTTTCCATGGTCCACATGCCCGACCATGCCAATATTAACGGAAGGCTGTTCCATTACTGTTCTCCTTTCTGTTCCTCTTCTTCAGCGGCATCAAGAGGTTTTGTTCCATACTGTGTCACCACAAGATTCAGCTGTGAAATGTCGGAACCTATTATGTTTCCTCTGAATGTAACCCTTTTTCTAATGCCGTTTTTACCCTTCCTGCCTGAATTGTAAGATACAAGTATTCTTTTCTTCCCGGCGATGGATAAATCCTTTTTCATTGGGAAGCCATCATTTGCGCTTCCACCTGTAACCTTCAATTTATATCCGGGCATTTCAAAAAATATACCATCTATTTCTTCTCCTATTTTTCTTCCAGCAAGGGAACCCAGAACATCCTCTGAAATTTCCTTTTTATACGTTTTTCCAGTTTTCCTGTCCGCAACTACTGCTACAACCATAATTTACACCTTGAGTTTTATTTATTCCTGATCATGTTTCCGTCGTTCAACTGCATTTACCTATCATACAGGCAAGCTTATAGCTGGTTGACGCCTCTAGGTCAGGGTGGGAGGCTATTCATTATCCCTTCCGGGAATCACTCCACAGCTTTCTTATATTACTCTACAAGAGAGCGCCTTACCATTTCAGGTGTGGGCGATACTGGATTATATATTAATATATAAGTTTATTTTTATTAAGAAAAGTTACCGGGGCATTTGCAATGGCAATTTTCCAATGAATATGGAATATATATTCTCTTTTGATTTTAAGACAGGATATTCAGTGGAGACCACGGTAGTTTATCTTATATTATTTAAAATAAGAAAATTTATCAAATTGTTGATTGCCTTGCCTCTGTGGGATATTAAATTTTTCTCTGCAGGTGATAACTGGGAAAGGGCCAGATCGTATCCGTCCGGGATGAATATTGGATCATAACCAAACTTATTTCCGTTGTTTTCTTTATCTGCAATTGTCCCTTTTAAGATTCCTGTAAATTGCTGCACTTTATTATCCTGCATTAGGGAAATAACCGTCTTAAAGTATGCATTTGACCCCGAAGCCAGTTTAATTATGCCGGTGTTTCCGATTGTATCCTGCACATATGATGCATATGGACCTGGAAATCCATTCAACTGTTCTATGTAAAGCCCGGTATCATCTATGAAAAATGGCTGCTCTATATCCTTGCCCAGTTTAATACAGCTATCCCGGCAGATAACAGCGTTGTCATCTGCCTGTATTTCCTCATATTTTTTTCTGTACCAGGATAGTGGCAATCCCACCTTCTCAAAGGCAACGGAAACTTCCAGATATTTATGTTCATTGCTTGTTATGAATTTTAACATGCACATATATTATTTCATGATTAAAATTGATTTATATTATCTATACGTATCTCCGCCTCTGAATAATTTCATTCAGTGTGCCCATTACCAACTCTGAATTATCCGATACGGCCATATATGATTTCAGGAATATTTCTTCCAGTAACCGGCTGTATCCTGAAAACAGGCTTTTAAAGGATTCAGTGAGGAGAAATATATCATCAGCCATATCTTCAACTGTACAGTTTATATTCCCCATGCTGGGGTCAAGTAAATATATTCTATTCCCTGATATCATTATATTATTCGGGTTCAGATCCCCGTGGGAAAGAAATAAATTATGCATCCTGGCTATTATTCTACCCAGATCCTTGATTTTATCCTCGTAAAATTTGTTTTCTCTTATGAATTTATTTAGTGTTATACCTTCAATTTTCTCCATTGTTATTGAAAAATCATAACGATCAAAGTCATAAATCAAAGGTACGTCTATTCCCTTTTCCTTCAATTTATAGAGTATATTGAATTCATTTCTGATGCGTTCATTTCTGATCCTCCTGTCCAGATCTTTATTTCTGTAATTTTTTTCCATGCGGGTTTTTTTAATGGTTTTCCTTCCGTAAAATTCAGTGTCATCTATGGACGCCTCTGCTCCCCTGTTGCTGTTCACTTTTGTTTCATTTGAGTCAATCCAGGGAACTTCAACCTCATCTATTCTGAATTTCTGGTTCACCTTTGTATCCATTATGCTCTGCCTCTGACCGGAAAGATACATCAGCATGCCTGCCTGGGCAATCATGGCACCATTATCCATACAGTATTTTTTATCGGTAAGATATGCCCTGTAACCGGATGATATGGCCATCTGCTCCACCATATTCCTCAATCTGTCATTCCTTGCCACACCGCCTGCCAGCAGTATTTCTTCCTTATCTGTATAGTAAAGTGCCCTTTCCAGAACTTCCACGAGCATTGCAAATGTTGTTTCCTGAACACTGTAACAGATATCCTCAGATTTTTCTGTTCCAATAAGGTTTCTTGCTGCAGTGTATATCCCGGAAAACGATGTATCCATGCCCTTTACCGAATAGGGCAGGTTCAGGAGTTTATTTCCCCTTAATGCCATTTTTTCTATTACAGGACCACCTGGGAAGGGTATATTCAGATCCCGGGCAAACTTGTCGAGCATGTTGCCCAGTCCAATATCCATGGTTTCGCCCAGAACTTTATATGAGTTGTTTTCATGGGCTATAATCTGTGTATTCCCCCCTGAAATATATAGCATGACAGGGTCTTTTGCCCCTGAAAGCTTTCTTCCGATTTCCACATGCCCCAGTGGATGATTAACACCAATTACAGGAATATTGTATTTTATAGAGAACGCACGTGCGGCAGTAGCAACTACCCTGAGGCATGGGCCCAGACCCGGACCCATTGAAAATGCCACCAGGTCAATATCTTCCGGTTTTGCATGGCACTGGTCAAATGCCTGCTTCATTACAGGTACAATATTATCGGCATGGTGTATTGCGGCTTCCCTGGGATGTATACCGCCTTTATCCGGAATGTAAGTAGAAGAATAATTTGATAATATAGAGGTTTCATCAACGATTCCTGCACTTACGGTATGGGCTGTTCCTTCCAGTCCCAGAACTTTCATGTTACCATATTACAGTATATTATTTTATATTTAATATCAAAAATGATAATTGTATAATATTTTATATTTTAAAGGATATTTTGATTTTAATCCTTGTATTTGATTGCGGATGATGCTCTGAACACAAATTTATCCTTGGCAGGAACTTTTATTTCTTCTCTGGTTTTTGGATTCCTTGCAACTCTCTCTTTCTGTTCTTTTCTCTCAAAAATACCGAAATCAGCCAGGTTAACCTTCTTTCCTTCGTTAACGGAGTCAACAGTCTCCTTCAGAAATGCTGTTATTATCTCAGCTGTTTTCTTCTGGGTTGTGTTAGTATTGCTGGCAACTTTCTTGGACAATTCACTTATACCTACCATTGTTTCACCAATAGTTAATGCATTTTGTTATATAAAAACTTTTCTATGAAAAACAATTCAGAATCCTGTATTTACAGGATAAGAGTAAATTTTTGGAATAATATGAGGTTTTTTAACCTATCTTATAATTTATATACCAGAAAAAAGTTTTAGAATTTAATGCATAATAATGATTTTAACTGGTATTATTCAGCTCCCTAAAAATTATATACGGCATAAATATAAACTCACATGAGATTAATAGAAAACTGGTTTTCAGAAAGGTACTCGGACAATTTGCAACTTTCGTTCAGAATAAAGGACCAACTGCTTTCCATAAAAACTGACTATCAGAGAATAGATTTGTTTGATACATATGATTTTGGAAAATTATTATCTATAGATGGCACTGTACAGCTTACAGAAAAAGATGAGTACATTTATCATGAAATGATAACAATGATACCCTATTACTTTAATTCAAAACCTTCCAGGGTTTTAATTATAGGCGGTGGTGATGGGGGAGCTGCAAGGCGCCTGGTTGATCTCGGCATTGAAAATATTGTAAACGTAGAAATAGATGGCAATGTTGTAGAAGTAGCAAAAAAATATTTTCCTGCAATATCATCATCTTTCAAGGAAAAGAAGGTCAATTTGATCATCGGGGATGGAATAAAATACATAAAAGAAAGCAAAGATAAATTTGACAGGATAATAATTGACTCTACCGATCCCGTGGGCCCTGCTGAAGGTTTATTCTCAGAAGAGTTCTATAAGGATATCCAGTCACATCTGACACCAAATGGAATAGTTGTAACGCAATCAGGTTCTCCCTATTATCAGCCAACAGCGCTTTCAATGGCCCATAATGGTATGGCAAGGATTTTTAAATATGTCAAAACTTACTGCGCATTTATACCAACTTATCCCAGCGGGCTGTGGTCATTTACAATGGCATCCAGTGAAGAATTTAAAAAGAGGGATGAGCCCACTGTAACCGGCAAATATTTCAATAAAGATATCCTCGAGGGGTCTTTTTACCTCCCTGAGTTTGTCAAGAATTTAATAAAATAATTATTTTTTAATTCCCCATTTTCGCTTCGCTTCTATAAGAAGGTCGTGATAGCGGGAACCGAATCTTTTTGATATTCTCTCGAGATCAGGCAGATTGGAAATAAATGTCTTTTTGCTTGAACTCTGTAAAAGATTTTTGAACTTTGACATGTCATTGATCAGGGAATATGACATATAAGCAAAATATGAAAATACAATAATAGAAACAATTAAAACCCAGTACTGCCATGCACCGATAGATTGCAATGAAAATATCCTGATCAGGGATGCATTACGGAATAACAGATCATTTAAAGATATGATAAAGAAAAAAATTGAAATAAAGCTTATTGCTAAAGTAAATAAATAAATTTTATCCTTATACATTTACATCTCATAAACAAGTACACTATTTAGACATTAGCTTCTTTCTTTCCTTTGATGTGTAGCCAGTCAGTTTCTCAATAAAATCATTGAAGAATTTAATGGTTTCGCCGGGATTTTTATACTGCATATCTGTCTCAGTATCCACATATAATTTCTTGCCATCAGTCCAGAGTTCTACTTTTGTGATTCCGGGGTAGGATGACACGATATGACTATCCTCTTCTTTAAAGTCCATATTGTATGATTTTAAAACATCAATTATTGTGGAATTGCTAATCTTAATAGTTTTTTTAACTGGATATGTTCTCATTTTTTCACCTATATTTTCTTTGTAAGTTTTTTCTGGTATTTTTTTGAAAGAGCTCTCCAGTACATAAGCTCCATATACTGGGCATCATGCTCCAGAAGTGGTGACATAGAAATTATATTCATATCTCTATCGCTGGAGGATATTACCTCTGCAAGTGTCTCAAATTTCAGGTCGCCATGTTTGATTGCGGTTATCTTCAACTCATTCCCATTGTCATATTCTACTCCACCGAATTCCGTATATAGATCGTATTTGGCATATTTTGAAAATGAGTTCATAACATCCTCAAAGTTTTTCGCATCTATCAGTGACCCATTATTTATGGAATGTATGTGCGGGAAATTCAAAATCGGCTCTACGTCTGGAATTCGTTCAGCAAGATAGAATAACTCTTTCTGGGTCCCGAATAGATCTTTTTTCCCTGACGCCTCTATGCCTATATACGGATAGCCCTTTTCATGTGAAAATTCCCGGGAGATTGATGAATATACATCAAGCGCTATTTTCTGGCTTTCAGATTTTTTCTTTGTATAGAATCCGGTGTGTGTGATTATCCTCTTTGCCCCCATTGCACGGCCGATGAGAAGAGACCACCTCAGATGGTTGATGGATTTCTCAGCCATCTCGCCTCCGTTTAACATATCCATGTAATAGGGTGCATGCATAGAAATATCAACATCAAGCTCTTTTGCGATTTCACTTCCTGTTTTCAGGTCTTCGTAATTCCGGGCCATGTTCCAGAATATTTCCTGTATTATATCATCTTCTTCAATCTCGTTTTCAGTGCCTATACTTTTATAATTTCCATTTTCATCAGGTCTGAGAACATCAACTATAATGGAATCATCAACATCTTTTGGATACATACCCACGTACTCTATTGCAGGGTCCTCACTTACATTGACGCGCAATAGTTGAACCTCAAGAGAGTTCAATCCTAGATTTCCTATATCTTCTATAGAATCTATATATGTTCTCCCCTTACTGGTAAGTGGTATTCCAGCAACACCAAACTTAATCATTCTATGATTAATATATCTAGCTTATTTTAACCTTTTGCAAATTACAACATTGCCATGATACACTAATTATTGGCTTAAAAATCCGGGCACTGGTTCTGGAAAATCTATAAAAATATCTATATTAATTGGTGTCTAAAATGCCCAGATTTATAACTATGTGTTATTTTCGGCACTAAAATCATGTAACAATAACATAACTGGCAACGAATAGATTATATACATTTTAAACATAACAATTTAATGGTAACTAAAAATTATCATAATAACTTAATTAACATGAATAACGGTGATAGTAATGAATGTCGATCCAAACATAACAAAATATGTTATCAAAGCAAAGATAGTAACTGATGGTGTTGTTGAAAAGCCCGATGTTGTTGGTGCAATATTTGGGCAGACTGAAGGATTATTAGGTGAGGAATTAGATTTAAGGGATTTACAGAAAAGCGGCAAAATAGGCAGAATTGAGGTTGAAATAGACACCAAAAAGGGGAGAACGGAGGGTTTTGTATTGATACCGTCCGGACTTGATCAGGTAGAGAGCTCAATTCTCGCTGCTGCACTCGAGACAATAGATAGAATTGGCCCATGCAAGGCAAAGGTAGACATAGAAGATGTTGAAGATGTCAGAATCAATAAAAGGGACAAGGTTATCCAGAGAGCGGAAGAGCTTTATAAAAAAATGGGCACAAACGGAAAGAGCCTCAGCGAGAGTATAATTCAGTCTGTCCGTGAAGAGGTTGAAAAGAAAGAAATTTTATCATACGGTGAGGAGCATCTACCAGCCGGTCCGGCAGTGGGCACTTCTGATTCAATTATAGTGGTAGAGGGCAGGAACGATGTGCTTAATCTTCTCAGATATGGCATAAAAAATACCATCGCTGTACAGGGAACCAGTGTTCCTAAAACCGTGAAGGAGCTTTCTAAGGCAAGAACAGTAACTTTATTTGTTGATGGTGACCACGGAGGAGAGCTGATAATAAAGGAGATGCTCCAGGTTGCAGATGTGGATTTCATTGCCAGGGCACCACCTGGAACCGAAGTTGAGGAACTGACATATAAGCAGATAGTAAAGGCTCTAAAATACAAAGCGCCGGTAAATCAGTATTTAGAATCACATGGAATGATTGAAGAGCTCAAGGAATTCACGGAAAAGAACAATAAAGCTATAGCCGATATGAACGTGAATGTGGAAGAGAAACAGGAGCCAAAAGTTGAGCCACAGAAGGAAAAAGAGCCGAAGCATGTGGAGCAGACTGAGCCAGTGGCTGCGGTAGTCGAGGAGGAAGTTAAGGATGTAAATGATCCTAGATTTATAAGAAACAAGCTGAATGAACTATTTGAAAGCAAAGCAGTTGAAATATATGATGGATCCTCCAATCCTGTGGCTAGATACCCCATTTCAGACGCTGTCGAACAGATGCAGGGCGTTAAAAATGCCAGCATAGTAATAAGTGGGGGTGTTATATCCCAGAGATTTGTTGATATAGCTTTCAACATGGGCGTCAGCTCTATTTATGGAATGAAAATGGGGCATGTAACAAAAAAGCCAGATGGAATCAGGGTGGTTACATGGGATCATATGTAAATTACAGTGAATACCCGGACACGTCGTATATTAAAATTCCGACAAGCCCGCTGGAAAGAGTCATAGGACAGGGAGAAGCCGTCCGTCTTGCACTTATAGCAGCAAAACAGAGGAGGAATCTTCTTCTCGTTGGACCACCGGGAGTGGGCAAATCCATGATAGCCCAGGCAATGTCATTTTATATCAGCAGGCCGGAAGAGGAAATCCGGGTTGTACATAATCCTTCTTATCCTGAAAGGCCGTTTGTAGAGGTAAGAACTATAGGTGAGATTGAAAAAGAGAAGCATGAAATGAACTCTATTGAGGGAGAAATCATTGACCCGAAAAATGCACCTGACAATGTTGCCCAGAGACTGGGATATAAATGCCCTCACTGTGGATTCTATTCCCCACCCACAGAAAGCGTCTGCCCTAATTGCAATAACAGCAAAACAACAAACAATACACAGGGTCCATTCAATGATGTTTTCAATGTAATAGGTGTTGCCTTCGGTGTAAATAACAACAATGACAGGGTAACCCAGACCAGAAAGGTTGGAGAGAAGGAGGAGATAGTAGTCTACGAAAAGTATGGTGATAAGATAAGGGTACTTGATGAAAAGACTCTGGAACGCCGCCGTAAACTGGAAAAGAAAAGCCCCAGCAAGGTGATTGTCCCTATAGATAGAAACCCATTTGTACTGGCAACCGGGGCAAGCGAGACTGAACTTCTCGGGGATGTAAGACATGATCCCTATGGTGGGCACCCACAGCTGGGAACAATGCCATATGAACGTGTAGTAGCAGGTTCTGTGCATATGGCACATGAAGGTGTTCTTTTTATAGACGAGATTACACATCTGGGAAAACTCCAGAGGTTCATACTCACTGCAATGCAGGAAAGGAAATTCCCAATTGTTGGAAGAAACCCGCAGAGTGCCGGTGCGAGTGTTAAGGTTGATGATGTGCCTACCGATTTTATCCTTGTTGCAGCATGCAATATACAGGATTTACAGTATATACTGAGCCCACTGCGCTCGAGGATCGTTGGAAACGGATATGAGATTTTAATGGAAAATTCCATGCCAGATACAAAGGAGAACAGAATGAGATATCTGCAGTTCATAGCCCAGGAAATCAACATGGACGGAAAAATACCCAATATGGCTATAGAAGCAACTGACATTATTATCAACGAGGGAAGAAGAAGGGCACTTGAAGATCATAAGAGCAATGCACTTACACTGAAACTCAGGGAACTGGGTGGCCTTGTCAGAGCTTCAGGGGACATGGCAATTGAGAACAGGCATAAATTAATAGAGAAATCAGATGTAAAAGAGGCACTGGTACTTTATGTCCCTGTTGAGGAAAAGATCAAAAAATACTATGGCAGCATGACCAACGCTATTGGGGAAGAAGCTACAGGCTCACAGAAAGGTGAATATTATAATTATTATAATTATAGTGAAGACAGGTCTTATCAGTGAGTGAAATTTCGAATTCCCATTATGTTTATAAATATTATTTTATCTAATCAAAATTTATAGTTCTAATGAGCAAAAAGATTAATACGTTTTAAATATAGAGGTTAAATGGCAATTTTACTTCTCTTCTTAACTGTATTCGTGGCATTGTTTGCTATTATAAATCCCATAGGAGCAGTGCCCATACTTATCACCCTTACTGATGGTTATAGCCTCAAGGAAAGGAAGGAAGTAATACGGCGTAGTGTGTACATGGCATCGGGAATGCTTTTTGGTTTTATGTTTCTGGGAGTGTATATATTTGATATACTTGGAATAAGTATATATGATTTTGAAATAGCCGGAGGAATTCTGCTTTTCAAGGTCGGTTTTGATATGCTCCAGGGCAAAACATCGCAGACAAAAATTACAAATGCAGAACAGCAGGATTCCGCTGACCGGGAAGCGATAGCAATCGCACCCATAGGAACACCATTACTTGCTGGCCCAGGTTCCATAACAACTGCCATAATTTATTTTAACGGCACCGGAATTGCCCTATCATCCAGAATGGTCGTAATTGCTGCAGTAATTCTTGTGCTTATCCTGGCATTCATAATACTGAAGTATTCCCTGCCAATATTCCAGAAAATAGGAAAAACAGGTTCAATTGTAATTTCCAGGATCATGGGTCTTCTCTTAACTGCTATTGCTGTTGATTTGATTTCCACCGGAATTATTCATATTTTCCTTTGAAACGGGATAATAGTTTATTGAATTCTACTGTTTCAATCTGCCCCGGGGCAGTTGAATCTCTATAGGTCCCATACGCATAATCTGAAACCATGCGGGCTGAAATTACACGCAAAAAACTATTATTTTCTCCCATGGGAATGAATGCAAGTTTTATAGAATTCTCAAGCCTGTAATGATATAAATAATCAAGATCATCGAGGAATTTTCCGTTGTCGGTATAAAGCAATGCAATTTTATATATATCGGGCTCAAGTGGTGACATTCCCGCCATCTTTATCCTTATTTTATCATCATTAGAACCGTGAAATGAAACCATCAACATTGTATCTCTAAAAAAATCCCTTTTGAATTTGAATGAGTTGATATCCACATCAACAATGGGCGGGGAGAAATTTATTGCAGTACTGTAAATTTTTATCAGTTCTTCTGTGTTTGCGGATCTGTAAGTAAATATATAATCAATATTATT
Source organism: Thermoplasmata archaeon (assembly GCA_021820565.1). Classification (GTDB taxonomy): domain Archaea; phylum Thermoplasmatota; class Thermoplasmata; order Thermoplasmatales; family Thermoplasmataceae; genus Ferroplasma. The sequence goes on along the minus strand of JAKADL010000002.1, from coordinate 21,536 downwards.
TGAGTTAAGGTATGTGAGTATTAGCCTCAGATTTTCAATGCTTTTATATTTAAACAGATCGTACCTGATTTCATAATGCTCCGAATAATCTGCCAATCCTTTTTCGAATTCCGTTCTTAGATGGGCGAAATCATCAAAAAAAACTGATGTATATACTTTACATGAATTCCCGGGCATAGTAAAGTATTTCAGTATAGTATAAAAATTATCTATTGAACATGATATAATAAACCTTTTTACATATAATATTATATCCCCGCATGGATATGATAGAGATTAAGAAAGGGGGAAAGTATACAGTTGTTTCATCAAGCGGGGATGACAAACCACTGATAACAGAGGGAGAATACTTTGGATATGCAATTCTTGGAGAGGAAGGATCGCTGGTATTCAGGGTCACGTCAGAGGGGAAGTCGAAATTGAGGCTTATCCCTGTAGCATCTGTGTCGTATATTGAATTCGATGAAGAAAATGTTGTTTCCAAAAATAAGGAAGAGGATAGAGGAAAAACCACATATTTCAATTAATTTTAAAATCAGGTCATTTTTCCAAATGTTTCGAAACTAATATTTTTATATTAATTAAATATAAAATATGATGGTTTATAAAAAATCTGTTGAGTCGGCTATTATAATAGGTGGTGGCAGTACAGGATGCAGCATAGCATATCATCTAGTTCAAAGAGGGCTTAAGGTACTGTTAATAGAACGTGGGAATATAGCATCTGGAAATACAGGTAAGTCAAGCGCACTTGTCAGGACACATTACAGTAATAAATTGATAGCTTCCATGGCCCTTTATTCAATAAACCAGTTTATTAATTTTGACAGCATAGGATATTCTGGATTTACCAGAACAGGTATGGTATTTCCATTTACCGGGGATAATGCAGAAACTGCCAGGGCAAACTGTGATATGCTGAGGAGCATCGGGGTAGCTGAGGAAGAGATCCCGGTGTCAAAGGTAAAGGAATTTTTCCCGGACCTCAATTCGGAGGGCTTTGATTATATTCTGTATGAGCCAAACAGTGGATATGCTGATCCCGTAGCAACTGCTTCCTCCTATGCCAATGCTGCAAAATTGCTCGGTGCAGAAGTAATTACAGGCAAAACTGTAGTTAAAGTCGAGAGTGACCACCATACTGCGTCTGTTTATCTGGAAAATGGAAAAAAATACACGGCGGATAAAGTGATTCTGGCATCCAATATATGGACCAACGGTATACTGCAATCATCAGGGGTTGAAAATAGCATGATGCTCCCCCTGCATGCATCTGTGCATGACATTATCTATATAAGAAGGCCGGATAATTGCCGCGGGTTGAAACCTACATTGTGGGACCCACAGCAATCAGCATACTATAAGATGGAGGGAGAAACTCTTACAGCTATCGGAAGCCTGGATCCGGAAATAGACCGTGAGCCGTTTGATATCGGCCAGAGCATTGAAAACCATGTAACAGAGAGCTATATAGAGAAGTACCTGAATAATATCACTGAAAGGCTCCCCTGTGCAGGTGATGCTTCCGTTGTTTCAACTATATCAGGCATATATGACATGTCCCCTGATGGACAGGCAATCATAGATTCAATGGAAGGTGCAGGCATGGAAAATGTATATGTTTGTGCCGGTTTGAGTGGGCATGGGTTTAAACTATCACCGGCTTACGGAATGATGGTTGCTGATATGGTAACAGGGAAGGAACCTGGCGATTCATTATTTGACTGGTCAAAATTTTCCATAAACCGTTTTAGCAAGGGCGATTCTATAAAATCTATGTATTCCGGAATAGGCACAATATATTAAAAATTTTTCAATCTAAGCCATCGGAGGGATTCGATCCCCCGACCTGCTGATTACAAATCAGCCGCTCTACCATGCTGAGCTACGATGGCGCATATAGTGTATATAAAATTGTTATTTAAAATTTATATTTATTGTAAATAAAAAATAAAAAATTATTCCTCGTGGTTATAAGCTTCCATTACATAGCCAGCAAATTCATCATCTGGATATGCTCCGGGGAAAGTGACATCATCATTTATTACTATGTGTGGCACTGCAGATACTCCTGCATCTGATGCTTCCTTATCAAACTCTAATGATTCTATCATTTCGCTCTTTATATTTTTGTTCATCAATGCGAATTTGTGCGCTGTGATTACAGCCTTCGGGCAGTACTGGCATGTTGGTGTAACATAAACCTTTATGGTTATGGGTTTATCAATTTTTGATATTAATTCAACCGCTTTCTTTGATACATCAGCTTCACCGCTTGATACGTTTTCCAGGTCCTCAATAAGTGATCCGAATTCATAGCCTGATGGTATACCATAATAAATAATTCTTCCATCCTCGTCCCCATGTTTAGCAACGATTGTGGCAGGATATTTTTCTACCTGATATTTTTCCACCATTTCCTTATCCTTTTCATACACATATTTTATTACGTTTATTTTATCAGATAATGATCCTACCTCATCAAGCAGGTTAACTGTATCCTTGCAATATTTGCAATTGCTGTCGTCGGATGTAAATACAACAAGATCTACAACATTTGTTAATTTTTTCTCAAAATCTTCTCTGAGGAATTTTGCATCTTCTTCTCTTATCAAACTCATAATTATCAAATTGATATTTTAATTCAATATATAAATATTACTGCACATATATGTATACTTATTTAATCGCAAATTAAATTAATATAACATAGTATATTACTAACTTAATGACTGAAAAACTCTATTATACAGATATGTATGGCCGTGAATTTGATGCTTCAGTGGTTTTTTCTGAAGATAGAAATATAGTACTGGATAAAACATTATTTTACCCGACCAGTGGAGGACAGCCCAATGATACGGGAATTCTGAAAACAGAAACTGGCCAGGTAAGGATAGTGGATGTAAAGCAGGAAAATGGCGAAATTATACACATAGCAGATGGCCCTGTAGTTTTAAAAAAGGGGGAAAAGGTTCACGGGATAATAGACTGGGAAAACAGGTACATACACATGCGATATCACACTGCCGTACATATTATTGATGGTGTGGTAAACAATGATTACAGTAATGGTATGCTTACCGGCGGGCAGATATACGATGACCACGCCAGAGTAGATTTCAGTTTCGATATAATAGATAAAGATCTGATTGCCGAGATAATTTCAAAATCCCAGAAAGTTGTGGATTCAGGTTTGAAAGTATTTCAGCGGGAAATAAGCAGGTCCGAGGCTTTAAAAATACCAGGACTTTCCAGAACTGAACCGGGACGTCAGCTCATAGAAAAGCTGCCTGTGGTTCGTATCATAGAAATAGAAAACTTTGATTTTCAGGCCGATGGTGGCACCCATGTTGCTAACACAAAAGAAGTGGGGCATATAGAAATGCTGAAAATAGAAAATAAGGGAAAGGGCCATAAGAGGCTGAGTTTCAGGCTAGATTAATATCTTCCAGGATAAAATCCGGAAGTATTGTGGATGCGGGCAGTTCACTGATATCTACTGTCTTGGCCATTCCGGCCGCTTCAAAATATTTGTTCAGGAACTTTGCTATATAAAAATTGTTTATAACGCCCATGGTACCTATTCTCAGTGTACTGGCGGATATAGCCCCCATTCCCTTGGATACTGCAATGCCTGAATCCAGTAATTTTTTTATTATTGTGGCATCATTGTGATAAAAGCATACCACTGTGTTTGAATATGTGTTTTTGTTTCCGAATATCTCTATCCCATTGTCAGTAAGGTTCTTTCTTATGAATTCTGATGATGATTGTATTCTTTTCACACGATTTGAGAATCCTTCACGATCGAGAATCTTCAGTGCCAGATTCAGGGATTTGAATGCGCCGGTTGATGGTGTGTATGCTGTTTCATTTTTCTCCAGGAACTTCAATGATGTTTTCAGATCAAGATAAAATGGAGCAGATACAGAGGGAATCCTTTCCAGATCGTCTGTTGCTTCCCTGGAAAGGAATATTATTCCGATTCCAGGAATTGCAGCAATATTTTTCTGGCTGCCGGTTACCATTGCATAGATTCCGTTCATATCCATTGAATAACCGCCGAAACCAGAAACGTCGTCAATCAGGAGTTTGGCTCCCTTGCTCTTTACTATCTTTATTATTTCTGACATATCCCTGATCGCAGTACCATTTGATGTTTCATTATGCACAAGAAATAATTTATCATAGTCACGATCTCTTACCTCAGTTAACAGGGCCTGCATATCCAGTTTATCATATTTTACAGACTGTAGATTTCTTGTTTTTCTGGAGATAGAATCTATCAGCCTTTCTCCGAAATTACCGTAGCTTATGGAAAGAACACGGTCATTTTCATTTATCAGTGAGAACACCATTGTTTCTACGGCAAGTGTCCCTGAACCTGTAACCATTACAGTTCTGTATGCCCCAGAAAATTTATTCAAAAGGTCCTGATTTTCACCCACAATTACCTTGAATTCTGGAGAACGGTGGTTTACTACATATGACCCTGCATTAGCCACAGAGAATGGGACCTCTACAGGGCCCGGTATCAAAAGCATTATTACCACTCGTTGATTATGTTATCAGCAGTCATAATGGCTATTCTTTTCTGGGCTTCCTTTGTCTGAGCGCCAAGGTGGGGCGTGATCATAACATTATCCAGGCTGAGCATCTCCTTTTCGTAATCCTCCTTCGCTGGCTCATCCCAGAAAACATCACTCACAAAGGCATATATTCTGCCATTCTTCAGATATTTGAGCATGTCCTTGCCGTTTATTGCCCTTGCCCTGGAGGTGTTCACTATTATTACACCCTCCTTCAATTTTGCGAGGTCTGGATCGTTCAGTATGTATGGTGAATCCTTTCTCATTGTCACATTGATAGAGATAACGTCTGATTGCTGAAGGAGCTCTTCAAGAGAAACCTTTTTTACATAGTCAGGATATTCAACTGGCATGGGGTCGTAAGCAATGAAGTCCATTTTAAAAACTCTGGCTGCATCTACTATTGCCTTGCCGATTCTTCCGAATCCCAGTATGCCGAGTGTTTTCCCTTCAAGTTCAATACCTTTTAATTTTGTGAAGTTATTCTTTCTCGTGTTTTCTATGCCCTTGGATAATGACCGGGCACCGATAACCATCATTGCAAGTGTAATTTCAACAACACTTTCTGTGGAAGACCCGGGGGCGTAAACAACCTTTATGTGCTTTTCTTCAGCGTAATCTGTATCTATATTATCCACTCCTATGCCGGCCCTGGCGATAATTTTTAATTTTTTGGCTTTTGATATGACGTCCCTGGTAATCTTTGTCCTGCTTCTTACCACGACAACATCATAATTTTCTATAACGTTAAGCAGTTCCTGCGCAGATATTTCAGGACTGTAGTCTACCTCGAATTTTGCATTCAATTTCTCCCTTAACACACTGTCAACGGGGTCACATATTAGTACCTTTCCGTACATATACTGTGATGGCATTATTACTTATAATAATTTCTTCCCGCAATGAAAATCAAGCATAACGTTATTCAATAAGTGAAAAACAGTAATCATTTCATGATTTTCGAGATTTATTTTTAAAAATAGATTAAAAGCTATCAATTTACAGCCCTGGATTATACACATGTATTTGTAATTATGATTCAAATTTCATATAAAGTATTTATAGTATACTGGATTTAAGATTTATGCAGCTGGTCTTTAGTGAATACTTTAAATCTTATCCGGTGAAAAAGAGGATAATTGAAAAGCTGTATACAAACGGGATATCCATAGTCAATGACAAGTTTTTTGTAAATAATATAGAAGTGTCACTGAGCAGTATAGCAAACGCAATAAAAGTCAACAGGAGAACCCTCTATGATACAATTAAATTCGTAAATGAGAACCCTGCAGTAAAACAGATAATGGAGAATATTTCAGTGATACCGGATATAAAAAAGGTTTCATTGCTCATGAAAAATGAAGTTGTTACCGTATATATAGATAAAGGTATGTATTCAAGGGTTATAACTGAAATTATGGGCATTTTGAAAAACCATATTTCAAATATAAAAGAGATATATTCACAAAATTCAGATTACGATTCAAATTTTATAAGAATTATTTTTTATAATGAAGTGGACAGCCCGGTATTCAGGTTGCTGGACGCGATCCAGGGAGTGAATAGAATAATTATAAATTCTCCGGCGAATATAGATGTTATTTGTGATAAATGCGAGATAAAAATATGCCCGCATAAAATATCATCCAGTCTGAGAGAGCATAATATTTAGATTGGACTATAAAACACCATTTATAATAGAAAAATATATATGTAACCATATTTTTAGTATATCGTGGATCCAAGGCAGGAACTTATAAAAAATATATACGACTTTCTTAGGAAAAATGATTTTACAGTTTCAGAGCCAGGGCTTTACGGATTGGTTACATTTGATCTTATATGCAGGAGGGGTAAAGAGAAATATATACTTAAAATACTTTACAACGTCAACACATTCAGCAAAATAGGTGTGGTTCCCCTCATCAAGATGAGCGCCATGACAGATTCCGTTGCATTGATTATAGGTGAAAAAGCAGGAAACGGCAAACTGGAGACTGGAGTTTTATATTTCAGGCACGGCGTACCTATACTTTCACTGGAAAGCTTCGAAGATTATATAGAGGGAAATGCACCATTTGTATACTCTGCCCCTGGCGGGTTTTATGTTGGTATAAATGGCCAGAAAATGAGAAATTTAAGGGAAAAAAATGATTACTCAATAGGTTATATAGCACAGAAACTGGGTGTTTCAAGAAGGTCTGTGTCCCTCTATGAATCGGGTAGCTCCGCAACTATTGACATATATTTGAAACTGGAGTCAATACTCAAGGGCGATATCAGCAGGGAAATTGATATATCCATAAGTGCTGAACCTGATATGCCGGTGAGTCCTGCAAGTGATTTTGTCAATGAAGTTCTCGGAATAATGACCAGTATCGGCTATACTTCAGAATATATTAGCAGGAATCCATTTGACGGTCTTTCCTTTAGCGCGGAATCCAGATTGATGGTTGGAACATTCAGCGATGCCAATGAAAATCTGAACAGGATAAAAGCAATCAAAAAGATAAGTGATGTACTTGAAGAAATACCTATTATAGTCAACAGGGAAGGCATTAGTGGAAAAGATGTTTACGGATGCAGGATAATTAGTTTTAGCGATTTGAGAAAGGTTTATGATATTGACCGCTTTTATGAACTGTTAGAAAAATGAATATGATGCACCGGATTAATGACAATTTATATTTATTTGGGGGAATAAAGGGCCTTGTCCGGGATGGAGATGAATTAAAAAAAGAACTTCTGGATAAAAGGCCACAAGTAGTTTTAATAACTATTTCTCCTGAACAGGTAGATGGAATGAAGAATTTTATCGAAGACCCCTTTGAAGTGGATATGTCAGATTACGAAATATTATACGGCATAAATCTTGCAAATTATGGCGAGGTAATGACTCCTTCCCCCGTCTATATAGAGGTAACCAGGTACTGCATGGAAAATAACGCAGAAATGATCGGGATCGATATGGAGGAGGGGGACTATCAGAATACTTACAGCAAGTATGTTAAAACCACAGATCTGCTCAGGCACTCATTGAGAAAAAAGAAAATAAGCCGTTTTAAATTCAACCAGGAAACACCGGAAGAATTTGTGGAAGCTTGGAACAGTGCCGTCGATCTGAAATCATTCAAGAAGGTTAATGCGGAAAGAGAGAAATATATGATAAACAGGATTGACAGCCTACTTCCGGAATACGGCAATAAAACAGTCATGTGTGTAGTTGATTATGACTATTATAACAGTATTTTAAATCACCTGGATGAAGATCACTAAATTTTGCCTTTGAATACAATATATACTTCTCTACTATGCTGCCTTGATGCATTAGGTTTGGTTACTTTATAAAAATTGAAGTACTGCTTCCAAAAATTCACAAATTGATTTGTGGAATCCCCCTGAAACTGTTTGAGTACAGCATTACCACCTGTGGAAAGCAGGGAGATGGAACGTTTCATGACATTTTCACAGAGCAGGTACGAACCATAATGATCCCGATCGTAATTGCCGCTTGTTTTCACCATAGCATCAGATATTACAGTATTGATATAATTTATACCGGCTGAGACCATTGCATCCCTGATTTTTGAAGTTAGCTCAGGATCATTGATATCGCCCTGTATAAATAAAACATTTTCTATGGGATCCATCCTGCTTATATCCACAGAAATTACTGGTTTATCTGTAAATTGCTGGACAACCTGTGTCCACCCGCCTGGAGACGATCCGAATTCCAGTACAGAATCGTCCGGATATATGATATTGAATTTGCGCTGAATTTCAAGGAGTTTATAGGATGCCCTGCTCCTGTAATTATCCTTTTTTGCCTTTGTATAGTATTTATCTTTTCTATCCATAAATATTTTTATTCCCCTATGTATTTTTTATATTCTTCCGGGGTCATAGCTTCATATTTTTCATCAGAAATTTTGATTTTGACTAGCCAGTATTTATAGCAGTCAGCATTAACAAGCTCAGGCTTATCATTTAACTCAGGATTTATATCTACTATCTCACCGTTTACTGGAAAATATACATCTTCTGCCGATTTGACGGATTCTATTGTAAGGAGGGTTTCACCTGCCTTTTTGGATGTTCCCTTTTCAGGCATATCAATATAAACAATATCTGTGAGCTGATGCTGTGCAAAATCGGTTATACCGACTGTAGCTATGCCGTTCTCTACTTTAAACCACTCATGTGACTTCGTATATTTCAAATCCGCAGGTATTATGGACATAATACTGTATAAATATTACATATAAAAATACATAGGCATGATAATATTATCTTAAAATGCCTGGTCTATATCCTTATCCTTTATTTCCTTCAATACCGTGGATATGAAGTCTTCCATGCCATATTCCCTGGTCTTGTCGCTGCGATTCCTTACCGAGACACTTTTATTGTTATACTCCTTCTCCCCGGCAACAATAATGTAGGCGGGCCTCATTGACCTTATTAATTTGATCTTTTTGGAGATGGTGCCATCTGAAATATCAATTTTTGATCTTATCCCATTTTCTATTAATTTCTGATGGATATTTTTTGCATATTCAATGTAGTTTTCAGATACTGGAATGACATATGCCTGTATTGGCGTCAGCCACAGTGGAAGTTTTCCATTGAAATGCTCAAGGAGAATAGCTATAAAACGTTCATAACTCCCATATATTGCACGATGGATAATTACAGGCCTGACCTTTTTGTCACTGCTGTCTATATAGTAAAGATCGAAGTTGCCGGGCATGAAGAAATCAATCTGTATCGTTGATAGCTGCCACTGCCTGCCCAGTGCATCCTTTATGTGCACATCAATCTTTGGCCCGTAGAATGCCGCCTCACCTGGATACTCGGTATATTTAAGATTAAGGCCGTCCAGGGCTTTTCTCAGATTTTCCGTTGCATCATCCCACATGGTGAAATCTGCCGCTAGATCGGCTGATCCGCAATTCGGGCATTTGTATTCCTGTGATGCTGCCCTTAGCATGAATTTCTCACCACAGGATGAACACTTATATGACATTAGATAATTTTCAGAATGCTCTTTGTCCATAACACTTAGATCATAGGTAATTTCATCTATGCCCATTATTGTTTTGAAAATTGATGGAATTATTTTAAGAAGGGATACAGTTTCATCATAAATCTGGTCTTCCCTTACAAATCCATGCCCATCATCGATGGTAAATCCCCTCGGCCTGGTTAATCCTCCCATCTCCCCGGATTTTTCGTACCGGTAAACGGTGCCTGCTTCAGAGTATTTTATTGGCATATCACGGTAGCTGTAAATATTTCTCTGGAAAATTGCTATATGCCCGGGACAGTTCATGGGTTTCAGTCCGTAACTATCTCCGTTAGGAAGTGTAAACAGGAACATGTCATCCTTGTACTTATAATAATGACCCGACTGCTTCCATATAATATCCTTGAATGCATGGGCTGTCCATACCTCCTCCCATCCACTTTTTGTGTTTATTTCCTTCATATAATTTATGAGCTCATTCCTGATTATTGCGCCGTTCGGAGCATAGAATGGCATACCCGGGGCCCGCTCATTATCAAATGTAAACAGATCCATTTCCTGGCCGATCTTTCTGTGGTCCCTCTTAATGGCCTCTTCCCTTCTCTGCAGGAACTCCCTTAGCTGTTTTCCGTCAGGGAATGCAGTGCCATAAATCCTGATCATTCTCTCCTTGTTAACATCCCCCTCATAATTGGTACTTGATATTGAAAGAAGTTTGAATGCCTTCACGAATCCGGTGGATGGTACATGGGGGCCTCTGCAGAACTCTTTGTAGCTGCCCTGAATGTACATACTGGATTCACTGCCATCCTCTACATTTTCATTGATCTTGTCCTGTTTATATTTATTCCCGGAAAATTCTTCCAGCAGATTCAGTTTCGGTAGAATTTTTTTCTCTATTTTTATATTCTTATGTACGAGGTCTTGCATTTTCTGTTCTATTGCAGGGAAGTCTTCTATTGATATGGGCTGCATATTAAAGTCATAATAAAATGTATCCTCCCCCTCGTTGCTCGTGTTGGGAAGGGCATCCGGATACAATTCTACTATAGCATTTGCCAGGAGATGTGCTGCACTGTGTAAGAGTATTTTCTCACCTTCCGGTGAGCTAATTTTTATGAACTCCACGTTTCCATCTTCAGGAGATGTGTCCAGCAGATCGTATAATTTTCCATTTAACCTGGCAGCAATAATGTTATTCTTCAGGTTTGCCGGAACAGCATCCTGAAATGGCTCTCCTTTCCTGATTTTAAAAAGTTGATTTGAATTCATTATAACCAATATTTCTAAGGTATATTAATTTATTTTGACTGATATGGTAGGGTCTGATTTGTTTATCATCCATCAAATACCTAATATATTTATAATTTCGAGCAATATTCAATTATGTATAATGTAATCGTTTGTGGGAATGACTATTCAATGGCAAAAACAGTATTCAAACAGATACAAAATTTAAAAAATTCTATGCCGGATGCAAATATAGAGGTTGTACTTAATAGATCTGCAGTAAAAACATTGCTAAAAGGAAGTGAATACATTTCAAATGTAAAGGAACTTATAGATTCTGGCGTCAAAATCAATGCATGTAGAAATACTCTCAAGGAAATGAAGCTCACCGAAGATGATATTGAGAAAAATGCCGGAATAGGCATGGTGAATGCAGCAGTTGAGGAAATTGTTAAAAAACAGGCAGAAGGTTATTATTATCTGCAACTCTGATTTATATAACAATATTTTTTTTATCTCAGAATAAAAATAAGATACTTATAGAGCCTTTAAAGTGGAAAAGGAACATATAAAATACTGAAGTTTTATATCTATGCAGGTGCCGTGCATCCCGTAAAATACTCAATGCACACACGAATTGTTATATAGATCCGGCACATATTATATTACATGGACTATGCATTTTATCTAAGCAGGGAAATGAATAAACTGGATACCATAGAAGTAAGTAACGATGCTAAAAATGCAATTAAAGATTTTATCAATGACCTGACCTTTGAGGGAATTTCAGATGGGAGAAAGTATGCTTATGTCATAAGGCTAAGGAGAATATCCGTTATGCTCCAGGATAAGTTCCTGGATCCTGATAAGAAGGACATAAAGATGGTTATAACCACGATTATGAACACCAAGGTAAAATGGGGCGGCACAGGTGAACATAAGCCATCTGACAACGCAATAGAATCATATTATGTTACACTGAAGAAGTTCTATAAATGGCTTCTGGGCAATGGGAAGACTTACCCGGAATGCGTAGAATGGATAAGATTCAACCCGCACCCATCGCACCAGGTAAAGCCGGAATCACTGATAACCAGGGAAGAAGAAATAAAGCTGATCAATGCGTGCAGGAATTCCAGGGATCGGGCCCTGATTGCACTACTTTATGATTCAGGATGCAGGATATCCGAGCTATTGACAATGAAAATAAAGGATTTAAGATTCGATGACTACGGCTGCATTATTTCAGTTACCGGGAAGACAGGATACAGGGATGTTAGAATTGTGGGCAATTCAATCTATTACCTTAAAGAGTACCTTAATGACCATCCGATTAAGGATCTTGATTCCTGGCTTTTCATAATGAAGGGAAATGAGAGGATGGGCTACGATTAAGTAAGGTCCATGATCACCAAGGCAAAGAAAAGGTGCGGGATTACCAGGAGAATATATCCGCACCTGTTCAGGCATACCAGGGCCACAATACTGGCATCCAAGGTTACAGAGGCCCCGTTGGAATCACAGATGGGCTGGGTTCATGGATCCAGGCAGACTGGAACCTATATACATCTATCCATGAGGGATCAGGACAATGCCATACTCAAGGCCTATGGCATTAAAGTGGATGAAAGCAGGATAATAGAGGCAACTCCCAAGAAATGCCCCCGATGCAATTCACTGAACCCTGAAGATGCTAAATACTGCCATAACTGCTGGCTTCCATTCGATGAGGCCCTAGCACTGGAATTCGAGAACAAGGAAAGGGCAATAGAGGGAAAAATCGAGAAATCAGGGGCACTGCCTGGAATGGCAAGGAAGATGATAGAGGATGCACCGGCATCTTTCAAGTCCAAGCTTATTGAAAATGTCCTGGAAGAGATCTTGAAGGATCCTGAGATGTTGAAGAAGTTCAGGGATGAGATGAATAAAAGCTAATCTGGTATTTCCTTCATTAGCATTTTGAATAGCTTATCAATTGAAAAACCCAGGAAGGCGACAGATATTATAAAAATGAAAATAGAATACCAGAGACCTGCAACAGCAGTTATAATGGATAATATGAAAAGAACAAAATTAAGGATAAAATAGTTATGATATGCTGTTAGCCTTGTTTTCCGCTTGTCATCACTCAAAAATATGCCAGAGGTTATGAAATATATTGTTAATATTAAGGCAGCTGATTCGGCAAGGGCGGAATAGTAAATCATTCTATATTCAAGATTTTGTATATCGCATATCTGACGCCCGGGTCCATCTTCATGCCTTCTATTTTTTCTTTATCCTTGCTTGTGAGGCCGTACTGTTTAATGATTGTATATGCCAAGCTGTAATCAATGTAAAACATTTCCTTGAATTTTAATGAGTTCATAAAAATGCATCCATAATTTGTATATAAATATTCGCTGATTATGTTCTGGATTCCTATGCTTATTTCATTTATTGAAAAGCAGCCTTACCAGCTCATCGCTGAATGTCTCACCTTCAAGCTTATTGTTATCCAGGTACTTCTTTATGCCATAGGTTACAGCAATGGATGTTTTAGTCTTGTCTGATAGGTCAAGATCGGGCGGTATTCCTGGTTTCCTGGCATTTATTACAGGTTCCGGCTTGGTCTCCTGGATAATTCCTGCTTCCTGGTGTTCCTGCATTGGTGGAATGCTTAAAGGTTCAGGGTTGCTGGCCTGCTGCACTGGCTTACGGTTATGCATTGTCTGCCTTTCTTCCAGGGCTACAGCTTCCCTGTACTCTGAATAATAATAGAGCGGGGCTGCAACGGCTGCCGCAATGGATGCATATCCAAGAATATCGTACTTGGGCATGAAATAGAATATGAATAAGGATATGGCAATAAAAGGGATAGCTGCAATGTAAGGATGCCTTAATATTGCCACTTCATAAGCCGAATATCTCCTTGGTGCATTGAAAGTCATGAATGTGTTATAAACATCGATGTATAAAAGGTTTTATAACGATTGCTTCAAATTCATTGAAATTGGTAATATCGTTATAGGAGTATGAAAAATAAAGGGTTTATAACTATTTTAGCAGAAAAACATGGCAATTATAGCCGGATTTTAGGCCTGTTTTTTATTGTAATGAAAGCCAGGGAGTAATGAAATCTATAACACAGTGTAAAGTCTATTCATTGCAAAACCAGTATATAACAGCCTCTTATAACAATTGTAATAATATGCATTAGATTTTTATAGAATTTGGATAATCGTTATGAGAGCTCGTGTTTTCAAGGATTAGGCATTTCAAAAATGTCAAAATATATGGAATTGAACAGAAAAGCAGTAAAACACGGGAAAACACAGTTATGATGGTATGAATGTTAATGAAAATAGTGATTGACATTTTTATGACATTTGTTTTAAAAATAAGAGTTTACAGATAGCTGCATATTGCCATAATCATTCACAGACAACGGAATACACGGGTCCTTATAACGATGACATACTACATTTATAAAATTGAAATGAGCGTTATAAGAGCTTGTAAAATCAAGGATTATGCATCTTAAAAATTTTAAAATTCATGGGTAAAATGTATAATCCAGTGAAATAAAGGATTACCGGCAAAATAACAGGATAAATGTATATCTAAAAACATGCCTATTTGTAAAATTTTAAAATGTATATGGCACAAGAGAGAGAGGTATTAGGGGATCAGGTTTTTTTGAAAATTTTCCGGGAATATTTAAGGCATACTTTTTCGATTTTAGAATTTAGATGGGATCCATAGAATATATCAATTAGAATATATCAATGGCCAGTCATGGACCATGCAATAAGATTGCCAGGAGATTCAGATCTGATATCAGAAGAGTATCAGATATATGGTAACGCACTGAAATCAAGGATAATATCGTGAAAATCTGATATGGCGGCTGCTGTTTCCTGTTATTATATAACTATGATTAAAACATGGTCCATGATTGTGGCCTTATCTTTCAAATAATAGATCTGCAGCGATGTTGATTTACAAATCTATCTACCAGAATGAAATAAAGATAAAATCCCATCATAACCGGAAATATTTTTTTAAGGTTTCATAAGGGATTTCAAGGTTGAATCGAGGGTTTTATAATGGTTCTGGAGATATGAAAGGGGATGGAGGTAGAATTATACCTTAAAGGCAGTTTATGCTCTAAAATCATAGAGAAAAGGCTTCAATGTTCAATGAAAATGACAATGAAAGGATAGGTTATTATTGTGGCCTTATTGCCAGGAAAGGCGGAAAAGAATTTAAGGGGATTGTGGGGCTGCAAGAGTGGAAGCATGGATCTTGGATATATGATAATCATGGACCAGGGAATTTTTATTTTTGAATAACCAGGAATAAGAAAATAAAGAAAATACACGGCATTTAACGAATGTATTAAAAAGCGTTAATTTTATTATATTTCCTAAAAATAAAATGAAATTTGCGAAAATCTAAAGCCATTTGCGAAAAACCTAATTTTTTAGATTTTCGCACTTGTAGAGTCTTGAAAATAAAGGGTCTAGATAAGAAATGCGAAAAACCTTTTCTCTTTATTGTTTAGTTTATTTTTGGAAATTGAATCTTTAATCGTGAAATAGCGTATATGCTGAAAAATTATTTTAATAAAACAATAGAGGGAAATAGATTTTCGCAAATATGCATTTTTCCCTTGAAATGTCTATGTTTAGAAGTGCGAAAAACCTAATTTTTTAGATTTTCGCAGATGTTCGCAAATCATGATAAAGAATTTTGTTTTCATCTGAGAACTCTGTATTTTCAATAAAAATAAATATTTATCTATTTTTATATTATAAAAATCAAAATCTTAAATTGCTTGAAAACCTAATAAATTATTCTTTATAGTTGCGAATATTATAAGATTATTTTTATATTATAAAATACGCGTATAGTTCCTTTTTTATTACCTCCCTGATCTATCCGCAATCGTTCAAAACACGGCTTTAAACCATAATATGCCCCTGGTAATGGTTTTTGTATTTTCAATGAAAATATAAATACAATATTATTCTTCATCCTTGAAAAGGAAATCATCGTTTTGATTGGCCTTTTTCGATAATTTAAAAATAAGTCCAAAGTAGTACTGGTAAGAATGTAGTGCTTGTTGCATGTCTAAATTACCGAGCGACTTATTATTAATCTTAGAATATAAATATGTAGATAGAATTGGTATATTATGGACACACCATCTCCATTCTATTTCCAATAAAGAGTACCCAATGAAGGTCGAATGAAAAGAAAAACCAGAAACTATGCTTTTATATTTTTCATTAAGCTCTCTGTTTTGATTAAGATCATCGAATAACGGTTCGATCACAAGCTCTGGAGCTTTAAGTTTGCTCAAGACTCCCTTATCTTTCTTGCCGTTCTTTTCTGCAATAATTTTCTTTGCATTATCTATGTATATGTCGAATAGTGTTTGATCAGCGTATATTTTTTTAAGCATGTCTATTTTTTCCCGAGGTATGCTGATCCCTAATAAATTAGCGGATTCCATCCTCAATAAAAAAGCCTCAGGTGGTGTGAACCCGTAAAGTCCGTAAATAAAAAACGTAGATAAAAGATCGTTCTGCTCGCCTTTTTGGATTACGTTTTTTGTCCCAGGGAAAACAAAAAAGTACCTGAATAGAAATCTTATAAGTTCAGAATAAGAAAATGAATTATCACTAAAAGTTCCTATTAATTCTTTTAGCATGTAAATTAAAGATATCTCATCGCTTTTCAAAGTGAGAATATAATTGCTAAGCCCATGTTCTGTTACTGTATTTTTGTTATATCTAACATCTTTATACATCCTATCATTGGAATTATCGGGTTGTGGTTTTTCGTTGCCTTGAAAACTTTCCAGACTTTCTAAAGTCTGTTTCAGTGTTTTTTTAAGATTATTCTTTTCAAGGAGATTTAAGAATTCATCCTGTGTTTTTGGTAGGTTTTTTAATGCCTTTTCATCGTTGATTTCTGAAAAGAAAGATTGTAGTATGTATTGGCCATGGTTTTCCCACTCTGCGATGATAAAGTAAACACCGTAAAGAACGCTTGCTTTTAAGATGTTTCCGATTTCCGGTAAATCTGAAACTGATTTACCCCCATATAGATAACTCTGTCGGATATAATTCAGATATGCATAGTCGTTTTTAGAGAGGGATACTGGAATTCGTTGATTTACCATATGTATACACATTCATTGTATATATAAAAATATTATGCTATGTATCTTTTCACATGTGAACCTAAAAATATAAATACTTATTCTAGATAAGTGTATGTACACACGAATGTATAAGGTGAACAAAAATGCAGAATCGAGTGAATATTTATGTGACCCCCGAGAAAAGGAGAAAAATCAAACGCAAAGCCAAAAAGCTTGGAGTGTCGGTTTCTGAACTTCTCGTTTCCAGTGCTTTGAATTTTGAAGGTGATAAAAAATGAAGTCAGAGAAATCTGGAATACCACGAATTTTCGAGTTGTGGTATCAAATAACCGGTGAAAAGCTATGGGATGATGAGGGCCCAGACAGCCACAACGGGGGTGTGCCTAATAGAAACAAAAAAGAATAAGGAGGGTTCAACCCCCCTATCAATAACAACTTCCCAGTATGTTTATAATTTACATATTGGGTTCGATGTATTTAATGGTTTTCCTTTCAAATTTTATAACTTTCTTAAAGAGGTGGAAATATGGTAAAAAACGAGCATACCGAAGAGTTCATAAAGAACAATTTTGCTGTGTTCCTACTGCCCGAGAAATCCAAAGTACCGTTTCCAGGTTCAAGAGGAGTAAACGATGCTACGACAGATGTCAATATTATAAGATCATGGCAGACGCAAAATATCGGAATAGCTACCGGTGAAAAATCCAAACTATATCCATACGATATCGATAAAAAGCCCGGCACAGACGCCCTTTCCAAATTTCTCAAAATTCTAAATTTGCCAGATCTTCAAGCATTTATAAAAACATACCCTGGTGCCGTGATTATCCGGACTGGTTCCGGGGGATTGCACATATATTGGGGTATTCCCAAAGGCATGCCCGCTGACCTGCGGAATTCAACAGATATCGGCGGGATTAAAGGCCTTGACGTTCGTGGGAATGGTGGTTATGTGGTTGCTCCTGGATCCATTCATCCCAATGGAAACGAATATAAAATTATCCATGGTTCATTAGATAAAATTCCGGAAATGCCTATGGAACTATATCGTTTCTGGTATTTTGCAACTCACCAGGAAGAAATAGAAAAACGCAACGAAATCCAGATCACAGAATCAGATGCCGGTAATCGAAATATTATCGATTTTTTTAATTTGATAGAGGAAATTAGGAAAAAATACAATATATCTGGAAATAAACTCGAGGAGAGTGCCTTCGGAAGCCTTATTTATAAAGGATATTCGGAGCAGAACTTACTCAAAATGCTAGGAATTTTTGCAAAAGAAAAGGGATGGAAGCCTCATTTTGGTATTATAAAAGATTCATTCAAAAGAATAAATTTAGGTACCCATATCTTCGGTTTTCCAACACTAATAAAGGAAATCAAAGAGTCCGGTGCCACAGAAATGGAAATCCAGAAGGTAATGGATTTTTTCCCGCAAAATACCGATTTTGTAACATTCATTGAGGATGCATACAATAACGGCACAACCTATGGAATTGAAAAACTTCACGAACTCCATATTCAAATATCTACTGCAAATTTAAAAGAGGATGAAAAAACAGCAATAGTCAAGAAATTGCATAAAATCGTATATACTTCCTTGGCGAAACTATTAAAATGCACGCTGATAAAGCAAAGCAGCAGCAACTCCTCAGAAATCATAGAACCTGAAATTTACATCAAGACACAAGAAAACCCGTTATTTTTCAGCAACTCTAACAATCAAAAAATAAGGTCGATTTTAAATTATATTTACAGCAACACCATATCAACGAAAGCCAAAGAGGAGATTATACACCAGATCTCTGATCTTGCGGAAGTTATTTCATTTGATGAAGCTACACAATATATCAAATTCAACAACGATTACATTTACAATTTCAGAGCCCATGAGATAATGAAATATGCAGAGGATATGTTCATAATTAGAAAATTTGATTTTGATTATGATCCAGCAGCAACATGTTCAAAATGGCTCAAATTCCTTAATTCCTCTGTTCAAAATACAGACATACCAGTGCTTCAAGAATATATAGGATACATTTTTTACAACGGGCTTCCCGCGCAGAATTTTGGGATTTTGAAAGGCCCGACAAGATCTGGTAAGGGCACTACTTTAACAGTGATAACACACTTACTAGGGCAAAATAATATCTCTGCGGTTCCAGCGGCGGCACTATTTTCAAAGGATGATCTTGGGCATAACCTGGCAAGTCTGGAAGGGAAACTAGTTAACATAGATGGGGAAACCCCACCAAATGAGCTTAGGCACATATCAAACTTAAAAAAGTTCAGTGGAATGGATTTAATATGGGCCAATGAAAAATATAGGGTCCCACATGCCTTTATTTATACTGGTAAACTCTTATTCGCCCTGAATTCTCTGCCTAAAATTGCATTAAACGATAGTGAAACCGATAGTTTCTTTTCAAGGATCCTAATTATAAACTACAAAGAGTCCCATATCACAGATCAAAACCCCAATCTTGCAAATGAACTCATAGAAGAACTTCCAGGGATCTTTAACTGGGCTATGGAAGGTTTGAAAAGACTGAAATCTAACGGCTTTAAATTCTCAAGTACGCAAAATCTAGAAGACAAGCAGCGCCTGTACACCCTTGAATCTGACCCGATTAAGGCATGGGTAGATGAAAATATAGAACCAGGAGAGGATGAATATACCCCCGCTGACCTTTACAAGAAGTTTCTGGATTTTTGTCAGATGAATTCTATCGACCCGTCTATGAATGTCAAAAACCTCAGGTCATTTCAGCTGAAGTTTACTGATATTCTGAAATTACGTGAAGACCTGAACTTCCACAGAGATGCAAAGGGTCATAACAATTCGCCGGTTTATATCGGGTTCAAATTAACAAATCATAAACCCCTGAAAGAGTCAGTGGATCCAGAACTTCAGAAACTATTGAGTGTAAAGAAAACCCTTGAAGATCTAAATATACCTACAACAGACATCGACAGGAAGATCAAAGAATACAAGGCTACACAACCTGGCAATACCGGAAATAGCACCATTGACAACACAGGAACCCAGAATCCAGGCAATTCAGATATTGACAGCCTTCCAGATGGACCAGTAAAGCAATCACTCATAGAGGAAAGGGAAGATCAGAAAAATAAGGCAACAAGAAAGCCTGTTAATGAATCAGAACACGCCCCAATGATTATGGATTATCGGTATAGGGACAGGGAAACAGAACCCCTGTATTATCGCTTAAACAAAGATTTTAACCAATTCGATGGTGCGTTTTTCTACAGCGGCCATATTATCGTTGATTCAGTAAGAAAAATAATGGTCCCCGGAACTTCTGATGTAGCCTATGCCCTGTATAAGCTCAGAATACCGAAGCATGCCAAGGATAGCGATTATCCAAAGGGATGGTTAAGGTTCACAACAAGCGCAGAACCACTGGATGAGAAGGCATACAATGTTCTTTCAAAAGGTGATCAGCAATGAATTTTACCGATATTTTTTACACGGGGCCGGAGCACATAGTGGCAGGTTACCAAGGAAACTACAAACTTAGTCCGGGAAAGGTAACAGTAGAATCCTGGATGGCAGATATTTTGATAATCCGCGGTTACGGCTTAGCCTTAAAACCGGCAAAAGGAGTTGAAAGCTATGAGAGAAGAAATAAAAAACAGAGTAGGAAAGTTAGTGCCGGCCATAAAGAAAGTATTCAGGAAAGAGGTGAACTGAAATGCAGTCCGTAAAACCGAACCCGATAGTGCTGGGATCTGCATGGGATCGTACCAAGGAAGAAAAACCGCACCTTATAATAGTCTCCAGGGAGACATATAAGCCTTACGATGTAGTGTGCAAATCCTATGACTGCACCCATGTAAGGTATTTGATGTCGCTTCCGGACATGGAGATCAATTATCTCAATGCCATAGATAGAATATGTCCTGAATGCAAGTATTACAATTTACAGGATGCTATATTCTGCATAAATTGCGGATCCAGGATCAGGAAGGTGGATTAAATGGATCGTGAAGCAATAAGAGTCCAGCAACCGGATGGTTCCTTTAAAATCATATTCAGGGAGAAATCAAAGGAACAGCAATCAGGGCCCGTGGTAGCTGCAAAGCAGGAACCTAAGGAAACCAAGGACCAGGAAAAGCATGCCAAACAGAAAAAAGTCCAGGATCCCAGATACTACAATCCTATTCATCCTGAACATGTGGACATATTCGGGAAAGATCTTCTTAACAGAGACCTTATTTTTTCCCTTAATTCCGGTGAATCCATAAAAGGCAAAATGACCGGCTATGCACAGTATGAGATTTTAATAGAATTTGATGGAAAGAAGGTTATCCTGATGAAACAGGCAATAGCCAAAGTAGAGGTGTTATAAAATGAGTGAATTTAGATTAAGCAATCTTGGAAAGTATAAGATAGACAGAACGGAAGACTATAAATGGGCTAAAAGCACCGGTGAGGATCTTACCTATTATGAGATGATAAGGGTTAAAGGATCCATGCCATCGAGATATTTCACTGTGCCATCCC
>JAKADL010000155.1 GCA_021820565.1 Thermoplasmata archaeon | reverse complement strand
TTGATGGAGATGTGGCTACCGTTGGCATCACAGATTTTGCACAGCATCAACTTACAGATATAGTTTATGTTGATATGCCTAAGAAAGGCACTGTAAAAAAGGCAGGAGAGACCCTTTTAACAATAGAATCAGTAAAATCCGCAGAGGATGTATTTTTCCCCGTCACTGGAGAGGTAATAGAAACAAATGAAGAACTGGATAAAAAGCCTGAACTGGTAAATTCTGATTGCTATACAAACTGGCTTGTCAAAATAAAGTTAACCGATAATAAATACGATTCCATGACTGCGGCAGAATATAAATCATACATAGGAGAATAAAATTAAGCATGAATAGAAAAGACAGATATTATACCAGGGCAAAAAAGGATAATTTCAGGAGCCGCGCCTCATATAAGCTTCTGGAAATACAATCCAAGTTTAATGTAATATGGAAAACCGATTATGTGATTGAATTCGGTTCATCTCCTGGTGGATGGACCCAGGTAGTCCAGAAATTAACGGAAAAGCCTGTAATAGCAATTGACATTAGCCCCATGGATCCTATTGAAAATGTGACATTTGTGCAGGGCAATATAAATGATCCAGAATTATCAGAAAAAATTAAAATTGCTATGGATTCCCTTGGTATAAGCTCAGTATCAACAGTTCTATCCGATGCTATGATCAAAACCAGCGGCAATTATGACCGGGACCATATGGGATCTTATCTTCTGTGCGATAATGTCATGAACCTTTCAATAGATCTGTTGTCACCGGGTGGAAATGTTGTTTTAAAGCAGTTTCAGGGGGACTCAACTATGGCATTTGTAAATAAGTGGAAGGTTTATTTTAACTATTACAAGGTTACAAAGCCGAATGCATCAAGGCAGCATAGCAGGGAAGTTTACATAATATTCAAGGATAAAATTTAATATCTATTTTCAAAATGGTTTAAAACATCCTTATAATAATCATAATCGACTATACAGAATATATTTCTGTCACTGTATTCCTTTTGCAGGCTGTCTATTCTTTCTATTATGTATTTTTTCCTTTCAGCATTTACTTTTTTAAAGGATTTTAAATCTACCACATTATTCCAGGATTCCACAAATTCCTCTGGAGTTTCAGCGTCGAATTTATACTTGCTTACCTTTTTCTTTCGCATAGAATGCCTGAGAAGGTCTGTTGTTTTTACATATTTGCTGTAAATTATCTGGTATTCTCCTTCATCCATGTCAAGCCCGATCATTTCTATATCGTTCTCCTTGCAATATCTTGTAGCCTCTATATAGACAGGTGATGGGGTCATTACCTCACCGTATCTGGAAAGATTGATTCCATACAAAATCTCGTAATCTGAGAGATTCATTTCAAATGGGTCTTCCAGGAACTCTTTCATACCATCTACCTGTTCAGGTGCTATTGTAATAAAAACTATATCCGGACGCTTTTCTAAAAGTTCTTTCCTTAGCTCATCGCCATCCCTCACCAATCCTTTTACTCCACCGAATATGTAAAATCTATCATTAATTTTATGCATCATTTTTATTTTTCTAGGAATTCATTAAAGCTATCAACATCATAAATTTTTCTAAGCTCATTGAAACTTATTATTGTGCATCCATGTATATTGCGTTTGTTAGAGTTCTCCTTATTAATCAATACAGGTATATCTCCAAGGACCTCGCTGATTTTCTTTATGGATACTATTCTATTTGTATTTTCATTTACACTATTGAATGCCCCTATGATTAGATGCGAATCTGAATTGTATGAAAGCCCATCAAAGGGATTCCTGCTTATATATTCGGAAATATAGCCTATATTATTCATTACTGTAAGCACTTCGTTTATAAAGCCACTTGCTGCATTAACCGGCATTGGCTCCTCGTTTGAAATAGACACATCCACGTTTCTGCTTATATCTCCTCTCAATATAGACTCGAGCTTCAAATAAATATCAATTGTTGCTGAACTGCCAGATTCATAAAGTGATACAGACCTTCTTGATACACCAAGCTTCTGTGCTATATATCCTATGGAATAATTGTTCTGTTCACGCAATATTCTCATTTTCTGCCCATTAATCCCGACATAAAATCCTCCCGGTGCAGAATATATAAATGGGGGCTCACCTGCGATATAATCCTTAAAGCTTTCAAATGAAAGTATTGGTACTCCGTGCCTGAAATACAGTACGCCCCTTTCAAGCATATTGTTCCCTGCCTTTTCTCCTATTATGAGTGTTTTCGACCCTGTCATTGCACTCATTTTGATAAGTGGAACAACTCCGATTCTGCTGAATGTATTCACATTATACAGGATTTTAAGAATATACCGTTCATCTCCTCTCCTGCAAATTAAATCAAATGTGACAAGGCCATATAGATCTGGCTCTGACACTACAAAATCATTTCTTTTAAGGAAATCGTATATGTCCCTGATTAACTGCTGTCTCTGGTCCACGATATAACAAAATACGTCTGTATATATAATTTTCTATTATACAGCCATTTATATAATTATTTATATATACTATGCTCTTTAAAACTTGTTGATATCTTATGCGGGCATATTTTTATTTCACATTTATCACAGATAACATCTATTTCCCGGGGGGAGTCAATTAGAATTTTATTAATGCCAGTTACATTGTTAAACTTCTTGAATACCTCCTCTT
>JAKADL010000029.1 GCA_021820565.1 Thermoplasmata archaeon | reverse complement strand
GTTACACCAGTCACTGTACAAGGAATCCATGTTTTAAAGGATCTTCAGGGTTAACAATAATTTTGCACAGTTGTGTAATCCACGCCCTCCCGGTAATCTCCGGTACTATTATAGTATTCCCATTAACTTTTTCAGAAGAAATTATCCTGCATTTAAATCTGGAACCTATAATGGACTCATTGGTATACTGTCCGTTTACATCCAGTTTCCCATCATGGACGAGCAGTGCAGCCCTTGCAGCTGTACCGGTACCGCATGGAGATCTGTCAAAGCTATTACCTGCAAAGGTAACAACAGCACGGTAATCGTGCCTGCTATCCGTAATCATGGCCAGTGGCTTCAGATTTTTTGCACTATCAGGGTACATCTCTTTTATTGTCATCTGTGATTTCTCCCTGATTATCTTTCCATACTCCAGAAGCTTCCCTATGTTTTCAGGGACAACATCGATTCCGATGGAATCAGATTCCACTATGGCATAGAAATTGCCGCCATATGATATATTTACAGGTATGCTTTTTCCATCAATGTCTACATTTATTTTTTTTACAAAATATGATTTTACGTCAACTATCGACACAGAAACTGGTTCTCCATTTTCTATTTTTACCCTTGCCTTGACATTTCCGGCTACGGTATCATATGTAATTACTTTTTCACTGCCTTCAAACTGAACATAACCCAGGGCAACAAGTGCTGTGCTGACACCTATTGTGGCATGCCCGCACATGTCCAGATATGAATCTGTTGTTGGATATATTACTGTATAATCGCTTCCCGGGTTAACAGGTGGAAGTAGTACGGCACCGAACTGATCCTTATGCCCTCTGGGCTCCTGCAAAAGTGTTGTTCTGATATAATCATAGTGCTGAATAAAATAATTTCTTATCGATAATGCATCAGGCAGGTTTTTAGGTATATTATTCCAGAAAATTATGCGTGTAGGCTCGCCCTCAGTATGCGTATCTATAACATCCAGTGTTAATTCAGATTTAAAGCTCATGACATTGAAATTATTGATTTCATAAATAGTTTGGGATATATCTAAAATAATTTGCCCCTCCTTAAAATGTAATAAAGCAAATTCAGGGTTATAGCCACTGTTGGAAGTAGGATAAGCAGGAACTCATAATTATTCCCGATATTCAGGCCGCTCATTGGTATAAGTCCTGCAAACAGATACAAGAAGGAGCTTAACAATGGCGCAGCTCCATTTTTTACATGGATTTTATTCCAGTAAGTTCTCAATCTTCTTGAAATTATGGCAATATAGATCATCACTGGAATAATATATTCAGGTTCATCCAGGTCTATATTCATCTCTTTTCTGAAAACGTTAATGAATGCTACATGTACATCCCCAGAAATAACATAAAAATTTATTTTATTCGAGTTTAAATTTTTCAATCCCTGATGATCGATTATGAAATTATGCCCCTCATATTCCATGGATGAGTTTTTCCTACATAACCCTCATCCAGAAAATTGTGCCTGATTACGTATACTCCATTTTCCAGTGACAGTTTTACGTTGATGCTGCCCTCGATGGAGATTTCCTTCCAGTGATTTCCTGGTATAATCTCAGCAGAGAATCCATTTTCTCCCGTAATTTTATGATCGGAATATGTGTACATTTCTTCTGGCATTCCATATATTTTATAATTTCAAAGTAAATAAATTTAACCCGAATTATATGTCTAGCCTAAAAAGTTTATTTAAACCTGTAAAAGTATTTAAATAAATATAGAAAAAGAACGTTATTTATTAAGGATATTCATTGCAGCCTCTTTCAGTATTCTTGCCCCGGTATAAAGCTGGTCTTCATCTGCATCAAAGGTAGGTGAATGATTCGGTGAGTTTATCCCTTTTTTAACATTGCTGGCACCGAAGAAATAATACGCTCCGGGTATTTTCTCGAGGTAATAAGCAAAGTCCTCGCCACCCATATTGGGTTTTGGGTGCTCTATATTTTTCTTCCCTACAATTTTCTCAGCTGCTTCTTCTATATCCCTGGATATCTTTTCATTATTTATCAAAACAGGATATCCTTTTTTATAGTTATATTCATATTCTATTCCATATGTGGATTTCAGCCCCTCTAGGATATCTTTTATTCTTTTTATAATCTTTTTTTGAACCTCTAGGTTGAACGTTCTGACAGTACCTGTGAGCTTGGAATGTGCTGCTATTATATTGTACCTGTAACCTGCATTTATCGTTCCCACAGTTATAACTGCCGCTTCCATTGGGTCTATTTCTCTGGAAACTATTGTATTCAGCATTTCTACAAGATGCGCCGTGATATATACCGTATCTACCGCATCCTGTGGCGCAGATCCATGGCCACCTTTTCCATGTACCGTAATGTCAAATTCATCGGCATTTGCCATCATCTCCTTATAGTATATTGCCACATGGCCTGCGGGCATAAATCCCATTATGTGCTGTCCTATAATATAGTCAACGTTGTCCAGTGCTCCATTTTTTATCATATCAACTGCGCCCCCGGGAGGAAGCTCCTCGGCCGGCTGGAATATAAGCCTTATATTTCCATTCAGTTTTTCTTTATCGGCAATAAGCATCTTAGCAGCACCAAGGAGCATTGCCATGTGAGTATCATGCCCGCAGGCATGCATTACTCCTTCATTCCTGGATACATAGGGTACTTTATTCTCCTCTGTTACCGGTAAGGCATCTATATCCGCCCTTATTGCTACTGTTTTGTTTCCTTTTCCTTTAATATCCGCTATTATTCCGGTCTCAGTTATTCTTTTCGGCTCAAGTCCCATTGCTTTCAGCTCTTCTTCAATTTTATCTGCCGTTTTATACTCCTTGAAACTCAGTTCAGGGTATTCATGAAAATACTCTCTTATCTGTACTATATACTCATTTATTTCCATAGGCAATCAATTTCAATATGGTATATTAATTATTTCAGTTTAAAAGTAGTAAATTAACAGATAAGCTCTGATAATCTGTTATTGTGCCTTTATAGTAATGTTAACAGTATATACTTGCTGAGACCTGTTATTATAAATATAAAAATCTAAATTAAAAATAATAATTACTTTTTACTTTTCTTATGCGGATCGTACGCATAATTATTATATTTTGTGCGGTACCACACAGCAGTCATGATTATTGTCACTATGACAAAGAAACCTGTTATGGCAACGGAATATCCATTCGGATCATACCCACTGTAAGTTCCAGATGTAAGTGCTGCGGTGAGAATGGTTATCCCGGTCATCACTATGACAAATGCCTTTATTCCAGCTTCACTTCTGCATTTGGGCTCCTTTTCTTCTCTCTGTTTCTCACTACTTTCTATAATTTCCATTTTAATCCACCACCTTTCTGTATATTATGTGTGCCACTATCAGCAGGGATATCATAACAATTATGAAGAATTCCAGGCTGCTTACTGCCATCTGTAAATCTCCACTGAGTATATGTCCCGACGCACATCCATCGGCCATCCTTGCACCGAGCAGCATAAGAAATGCACCTGAAAATGAACCGGCTGCTCTTTTTATCTGGCTGTTTCCGAATCTTTTCTCCCAGGAAGGAGGTATTACATTATTGAATGACTGAAATCTCCTTGTAAAGAATATGGATGCCAGGAATGCACCGAATAGTGTTCCTATATCACTGAAGGGCTCCCATCCAATGGTATGCACAACAAGTGTACTATATTTCCATGTACCTGCAGGTAGCCAGATTTTTGCAACAATCCATGAATATGTTGTGGATTCTCCGAATATCTGGTGCAAGAACATTTCAAGCACTACAGTCAATCCTATTATTATCCCTACGGACATCATTACCACACCGAAGAGTTTTGATGAAACAGTCCAGTGGTAATTTACCTTCTCGGGAAGGTTATTCTTGCCCAGGGGCATTGAAGCACCCTCGAGAAGCATGCCTGCAGTTTCCACGTACTTTGCTTCCTCCTCGGGACTGAGAGTTTTCTCCTTATGAAGCGATGTATATGCACAGCTTTTTCCACCCTTATATCTTGGAAGGAGATACGCAATTGAAAACATTATAATTGCCCATGCAACAGCTATTCCAAAACCTACATACAGATCGGTATCCACCTTCCCACCGAAATATAGCTGACCAAAATTATCATAAGTCACAAGCCACTGGCCAAAAGATGTCTGGTATATTAATGTCCATGATGCTGCACCCAGCAATCCACCGAGAACAGCATATACTGCATCTCTTCTTCCTTCACCGAGAGCCATCCATACTGTACCTGGAACATATCCAGATATTGCTATTCCAGTACCGAATATTGCCGCCCCAAGTGCAACTCCCCATACGTAATCTGGTTTAATTCCCCAGTGGAACGACACTCCCAGTGCTGCGAGACCGTATAAGGCCAGTGCGCCTGCACCTATTGCAATAGCTATACATCCAACAAATAACCTGTCCTTCCATCTGCCGAGCCTGATCAGAACTTCCGGATTTGAAATACCCCACGCTTCTGCAAGCCCGCCAATTAACATGCCTATGAATAAACCTATCCATTCCCATGCTGTTACCGATATCATTTTAATTCACAACGAATTATCACAATAAAATATTTTAATACGTCACCTTATATGTTAACTGCTTTATTTAAATATACTCCAAATTTTTTAATCAATAAATTAAATCAAATGTATTCAAGTGGCATAAAAATTAATATATCTGGTATAAATAGGTATTTATGGACAGACTTGCCATTGCAGATTATACTATAGGTGCTGTAGCTGTTATACTTGTAATTTACAGTGCAGTTTCTAACATTTTCTTTCCATTCAAATATTTCACTTATTATGCTGCTCTGCCGACGTTGATAATATTAGTACCCCTATACTTTTTACACAGACATATATATAAATTAAGAAATTCAAATTAAAATAATCAAAGGTTTTAACATTTCAATTTGTACGCATTATATTATCACCAAATTATGGTTAATCCACCCACTATTTAATCAAGTCAGACTATAAGCCAAAGAAAAAAATCATAATACTATTAACAGTATCCGGCAATCTGATGATTTTGTAAAAGAAAAAAGTTAAATATTGTATACAGTTTAGTTTGATATGAGTGAGAGTGAGAAACAAATAGATGTAGTCGAAGAGGCGCAGACAGTTGGCGGAGCCTTAAAGGTAATTATCCCGGTAGCTTTGGGAATGTTTCTGGTTGGTTTCGATGCTGATCTATACTTTTTCGGTGGTACATTTATAACCACCATAATACATGTGAATGCGTTTTATATAGGTGTAGCATCTTCAGGGTTTGCAGCAGGCATAGCAATATTCAGTGTCATCGGAGGATATATATTTGATAAGATTACTACTAGAAACGGCATAATTATTTCACTTGCTATAATATCAATTTTTTCGACACTAACAGGTTTTGTGACAAATCAATATGAATTAGTTGCATATCGTTTTCTTGTCGGATTCGGAACAGGTATGATTCAACCCGAAATTATTGCTTTCCTTGGTGATATCAGACCGGAAAGAAGGCAGACTGTGATAGCTTCTGAAGGTATAGCATTTGGATTGGGATTATTTGTTGCACCGTACATATTTTCTGCATATTCAACCCTTGCAACCTTCGATATACCATTTATAATAGCTGGAATTTCAGGACTCGCTTTAATAGTTGTTGTTCTTGCACTTGTTCCGTCAAAATATAAAGCATACAAAAAACCTGAGAAAAGTATAATTGAAGTTATTAACAAACCCCTTATCTTTATATCTGCTTCGTTTTTATTTTTTGGAATTTCTTATTTTGCATTCGAAAGTTATGCAACTCCCTATATGGAGGCTTACGGATTTTCAAAAGGAGCGGCAGCGGTAGCATTTTCAACATTTGGCCTTGCCTTGCTGATTGCAACTCTACCGGGTGGCATTATAGGAGATAAATTTAAGAGAAAACTAGTAATAATAGCTTCTGCCATTATCATGGTAATAGCCAATGTAATGATGTTTATACAAACACCTATATTCCTCGTGATTACACTCAGCATAATTCTATTCGGGGCCGGCTACGGTATATATGGAAATGTGTCAGCATTTGCTCAGGAAACAGTAGAGGATCAGTGGAGAGGTTCTGCTGTGGGCTTTATGTTTTTGATATTTAATATAGGCTCACTTGTAGGCGGAACTCTTATGGGGGCTGCTATCAGTTTAGTTGGATACCGTATGGCAGGCTTATACGTGATGATTATACCTATGATACTCAGTTTCATACTTATAACACTAACACCTAAGATTAAGATCCCTTCAGGAGGTAAGTCGAGTAAAACAAAGAAAGTGATAGAGCCGGAATAATAATATTTTTTTTAAAAATAATATATAATATGAATTTAATTTTCATTATTATAGGTAGGAATAGCTGTCAAAATTGTTAAATTTTTAGGACTGTGTCAGCCGGAGAGCAAGTTTTGCCAATAGATTCACTCCAGTTTCCAGGGAAGTTTCATCTATGTCAAATTCGGGGCTATGATTGGGCGCGGTTATTCCTTTTTCTTTATTTGATATTCCAAGTCTATAAAAAGTACCTTTTCTTTGTTGAAGGTAATAACCAAAATCTTCGCCACCAAGTGCCTGATTTACCTCTACAACACGATCCTTTCCAATGAGATTCTCTGCTTCCTCTTTGAGTATTGAAGTTACATACGGGTCGTTTACCATTACTGGATAACCGTATTCATACACATATTCAAAATCTATGCCGTAGGCTGCTTTTAATCCATTCATAATATGTTCTATTGATTCCTTTGCCTTATCCCGATCGTCCTGTGAAACTGTTCTCACTGTACCTGATAGATCAACCTTATCAGCAAGTACATTATGTCGGTAACCACCATTGAATGTTCCAACAGTTATTGCGGAAGCAGATGTTTGGGAAAGAATTCTGGATACAACCGATTGAAGCATTACTACAAACTGAGATGCAACATAAATTGCATCTATTCCCCTTTCTGGCATGGAGCCATGCCCACCCTTTCCCTTGATTTTAATATAAAATGTATCCGAGTTTGCCGAAACCGCACCTGATCTATATCCAACATACCCACTAGGCAGTCTCGAATCTACATGTTGTCCAATTACATAGTCCACATTGTTTAGAAGCCCATCTTCTATCATTTTTATTGCCCCACCGGGTGGGTTTTCCTCAGCAGGTTGGAAAAACACCCTTATAGTTCCAGTGAATTTAGTTTTTTCAGATGTCAACTTCTTTGCCAGTCCCAGTACCATTGCTGTGTGAGCATCATGACCACAGGCATGCATAATCCCGTCATTAATGGATTTGTATTCTTTATCATTTACTTCCTGAACAGGCAGAGCATCTATATCCGCTCTGACTGCAACAGTTTTACCTTTTCCGTCCCCTTTAATGTCTGCATACACTCCAGTACCCGCGATTCTTACCGGTGCCAATCCCATTTTTTTGAGTTCATTTACAATAAACTCTGATGTTTTTTCTTCTTTGAACGATAGCTCAGGACGCGCATGAATATATCTTCTTATTTGTACTGTATACTCTTCAATTTCTGACTCCATACAACTTTAATAGTTACAGGAATATAAAATAATCTATTTATTTAACCGGATATATACCAGAGTTACTGGAATTCAGATAGAAAATTCTTTGTATGCTCTATTGCCAGTCTAAAATTCTCTATACTGACGCTTTCATCAGGTGCGTGCGCCTTTGATATGTTATCCCCTACACCAATGGCACTTACTGCATTTTTAATTCCGAGTTCCCTAGTAAAAAGATCCATTGGTTGTGTACCGGGCGAATTGAGCATGATTATCGGTTTTCGCCCATAAGTTTTTATTGCCGATGAGATCATTTTCTGTGCCAGTTCCGTGTCTGGGGCAGTCCTTACTGGATATTCCATACCAAGTGGATTCATTTCAAGATCAAAGCCCATCTTTCGTAAGTAATCTTTCATGGAATCAAATATAATTTCCGGATCCTGATCTGGAACCAGCCTGAAATCCACTTTTGCCTTTGCTTCTGCGGGTAAAACAGTTTTTGCTCCTTCTCCAGCATATCCTGATATAATGCCTGCTATATTGCATGTGGGGCTTGTAAATAATTCCTTAATTATTCTCTCTTTATCATCAAACATGAAATTTTTAAGGCCATAGGAACTCTTCATCCTTTCAATATTGAATGGATAATCCTTTAGAATATTCAAATCATTGTTAGATAGCGGGGTAATATTATCATAAAAGCCAGGTATCTCTACTTTATT
Source organism: Thermoplasmata archaeon (assembly GCA_021820565.1). Lineage (GTDB taxonomy): Archaea > Thermoplasmatota > Thermoplasmata > Thermoplasmatales > Thermoplasmataceae > Ferroplasma. The sequence continues at coordinate 6,178 of JAKADL010000029.1, read as the reverse complement.
ATTATCATAGACACTATCTAATGCATTTATAAGATTCCAGGCAGGACTAGGGGCTATCGCAGCCAATGAAGAATGCAGATCTGTTGTTCCAGTCCTACTTTTAAGTTCTACATATAATAACCCTTTAACTCCAAGGGCTATAACGGGCCTATTCTCTTCTCCTACCTGGCTGCCCTCCATTATAACGTCATCCGCTGCAAATCTATCTTTATTTTTTACGATAAATTCTTTGAGATTGGGACTACCGATTTCTTCTTCCCCTTCGTATAAAAATTTTAAGTTGACATGTAGCTCATTATTTTCTAGCGCCTTCTCGATGCCGAAAATTCTAGCCATCAGTGTCCCCTTATTGTCTGCCGCTCCCCTTGCGTAAATCCTTCCATGGTCTTCGGATGCCGCAAAAGGTTCATGTGTCCACTCATTTTCCGGGTCTATTGGTTGAACATCATAATGGTTGTACACCAAAAGTGTTTTAGGAGCGCCTGTAAAGTACTCTCCATAAACAACAGGATTTCCAGACGTTTGTATTATTTCGCTTTTAATTCCCATATTTTTAAGTAACGCTTTCAGAAATGAAGCTGCCTCATTTATGCCGGTTCCTTTTGCAGACATTGATGGTATCTTTAGAATTCTTTTATATGCATCAAGCATTTCATTGAAATCTATAACCATTCTAAAGCACCTCTTTCCCGCCCAAATATACGTGGTTAATTCTGGAAATATCAGAAATATTCTCAGAAGGATTTCCATCAATAACTAAAATGTCAGCATTATAATCCGCAGATAAGCGCCCCTTATGAATCCCTATGTTATTGACGTTTCCAGTTGCAGACCTCAGGGCATCTATGGGACTCATATCTCCGTATTTTGTCATAAGTATAAGTTCATTCCAGTTTTTGCCAATATCTATATCCTTACCCGTTTCAAATCCGAGATCTGTACCGCACAGGATATTTATTCCAAGCTCCTTGGCTTTTGGCAATACATGTTTTATGCCATCTATTACATCAGTAATTTTTTGTAGACCCCACGCACTTACACCTAGTTGCTTTCCATATTTAACCAGAAGTTCCTGTATAGAAAGTGTTGGGGTTAGTGATACACTATATTCTGCCATTAATTTAAGGGTTTTATCTGATGCTAAGGTTGCATGCTCTATAGTTTTAACACCGGAGACTACTGCATTTTTAATACCCTGATCGCCATGGGCATGGGCTGCAACATATGTTCCAGATTTTCTTGCCTCGTTAACAATAGCTTTAATCTCCTCTATTGTAAATTGTTCCTGATCTGGTCTGTCTTTCTGAGAAAGCACACCACCAGTGCTAAAAATTTTTATGAAGTCACCTCCCTGCCTGAGCACAGTTCTTGCACCCTTTATGCATTCATCAACTCCATCACATATTTGGGACATACCACGGTCTTCATTCCATTTAATAGGTATCGTATGAGAAAATTCCCCGTGCCCAAATGTTTGGCTGAGAGGTTTTCCCGCAGCGATTATATCTGGTCCAGTTAAATAACCCTTCCTTATTGCGTCCCTGAGATAAATTGCATTTGTTCCTCCACAGTCACGTACAGTGGTGAAACCCGCTTTAAGCAACTTATCTAGCCATGGAATGGTTTCAAGTAGTTTAGCGTTAGGGTCCTCTATCAATGATTCCATAATTAGATTCCCTGATTTAGCGCCTGTAAGGTGTATGTGAGCATCTATCATACCGGGCATTATAAATGCGTCTTTATACTCTCTGATATCGTCCGACTTAATGTTATTTCCGACCTCCCTGATAATACCATCTTCTACCAACACTGAATTGGCGTTCAAAATATTATTTCCATCAAATAGGGTCTTTCCTTTTATAACATACTTCATAAAAATATAACTTTAAATGATTTATAAACGTATTCATTGTTCATCCGCTATTTAAAAGATTGTGTGTATTCAAACATAAATTAAAAATTTTCAATCAATTTCAATATTTGGGATACTAGCAGGTATGAGGCAATGGGTCTGACTACGCCACCAAATCCTTTCCTGGTCTAAGTCAGGTTATACAGAACCAGTAAGTTCCAGCACTAACCCCATTTGTTCTACGTCTCATTATATTTCTATAAATAATTAAACCGGATATATTAAAATAAAAAATAGACTTTGTCTTATGTTTGTAATATTATAGTATCAATAGGAACCCGCCAATTATATCCAGTATGGGGCCTATTACGAACCCACCACCCAGAAAGAGTATAATAAATCCAAGAATTATTATGATAATTCCATTAGCCAGTTTATCTTTACTGCGCGTTCCCCTGGCCATGGAGTATATGATATATGCAAGTATTATCCATATAACAGGCAAAATTGCCATAAGCACTGAACTTCCTATTACTGCAAAACCCGCAGGATTGAAAAACATGAGCTGGGCAGCTCCAGCAAGCCCTGTAATGAACAGAAGAAGCAATGCCAAAATTCCCGAGATCATTACTATAACTGAACCTAGTGTTGTTATTAGATATCTTATTCTAGCGTTTGAAGCCATTCTACTATATAATAATCTTTATATAAAAATATATGTTAAAATTTAAATTACCTCCTGTTTATTCATATCATAACCTTATCTCTGACGCATTATTTTCCATACCTCATCAGGAAGTTTCTCCATCATATTGAACATGCTGGAACCGTATAAGGATTGCCCGCCATCAGCAGTAATAACATCTCCGTTGATATAGGATGCCATATCAGATATTAAAAATGCGGCTATTCCTGCTATTTCGCCCTTTGTTCCCAGCCTCCTCTCAGGATTTCCCTCTATTATTTCATTTTCATACTGCTCTCCGGGCAGAAGCCGTGACCATGCCCCTTCTGTCTTGAATGCACCAGGTGCAATTGCAACAGCCCTTATCCCAAAATGGCCCCACTCAGCGGCGAGGGACCTTGTCAATGCAAGTACCCCTGCCTTGGCTACAGCGGATGGGACAACATATCCGGATCCTGTCCATGCATAAGTGGCAACTATGCTGAGGATTACCCCTTTTACAGAGTTTTTAATCCAGCGCTTTCCCATTTCCAGTGATGCGTATGAACTTCCGTTGAGCACTATCTCTATTACAGTATCAAATGCTTTGGGACTGAGATCCTCAGTTTTACTGATAAAATTTCCGGCTGCATTGTTTACCAGTACATTGATCCTCCCTGTTTTCTTTTCTATGGTATCGATGGCATTCTTCAGTTCATCAGGATTTCTCACATCGCATTTTTCTGCTTCAATAGTATATCCCATCTTATTGAAGTACTCCTTTGCTTCTATTAGATGTTCCTCATGTCTGCTTACTATAGAGACAGTGGCACCGAATTTCAGGAAGGTTTCTGCCATCTGCTTTCCCAGTCCCGTGCCACCCCCTGTTATAAGGATATTTTTGCCATTTAACAGATTATTGCTGAACATGAATCGGTATACCCGTTCTCCATATAAAACTCTATTGACAGGCACATTATCTATTGAAAGCCGTGGATAAATGGAGATCCCATTGGGAATAAGAACAGGCATTGGATTCATAAAGCTATCAGAAAAACAATTCTAATCATTTATTTTTATAACTTTTTTCCTGGATCTGGAACCCCTGACAATTTCTATCCTCTGATAATCAACATTGAAATACCTGGAAAGCTGATTTATTATATCCCTGTTTGCCCTATTATTTTCAAATGGCTCCATTGTATAAACATCAACCCAATCATTTCCAGAATTTATTTCAGATTTTCCTCTGTGGACATGTATGTTGATATATGATGTCATCAACCACTATCTACTGTATTATCTTTAATTTTTTCTATATTATTGAAAAATGGTGATAAAAAGTTATGGTGCCTTTAAGTTCTTTGTTAGAAAATCTTAATATACAGGGACCATGTACAGTTATTTCAGGATAGCACGTGATATTATCATTTTCATTATATTCAGTGCACCCTCGGCACCCACCAGGTATGAAAATATGCCCCTGGCGCTTCTTTCTATGCCGGAATCCTTTGTATACCCATACGCACCGAACCACATCATTACCTTTTTAACAGTATCCATTGCAATTTGCGGGGAGGTAAGCTTCGACATTGAGCTGAAGATGTAAAAATCAGGGTCATTCATATCAGCAAGATATGCAGATTTGTAATTCAAAAGGCATGCCATTTCGATGTCTGTTCTAATATCTGCGGCCTCGAAGGCGATTGCCTCAAAGTCACCCAGTTTCTTTCCAAATGCGTCCCTTTCCTTTATGTACTTTATGCCCTCATCAAGCATCTGTACAGATAAGCCATTGCATGCTGCTGCTACCAGTATTCTTGCGTGGTTGAAACCGTCCATGGAATAATAAAATCCCTCATTGACCTTGCCTATTATGTTTTCCTCAGGAACCTCTACATCATTATATTTGATCCCTGATGTGGAGATGCCCATCCTTCCCATGTTCTGAAGCTTTGTGATTTCCACTCCCTTTGCATCTGCAGGGACATATACCATGGTTATGCCCTTGTGCCCCCTGCTCCTATCTGTTTTAACCAGTGTCAGGTGCCCTCCACCGTTCTTTCTGGCTTCAAGGGCACCGCTTATGTACATTTTTTCACCGTTGATGATTACCTTTCCATCTCTTATTTCTCCCGTGGTGGTTATGTTTGCCACATCGCTCCCCCCGGATGGCTCCGTGGATGCGATTCCTATGAATTTATTCCCGTTTGCTATATCCGGCAGCAGTTTGTCCTTCAGTTCTTCCCTGCCATACTTCTGGAGTACATACGCCCAGGATGTATTCAGCAGATAGTACACGGAGGTTGCCATACTGGTATCAACCTTTGCAATCTCCTCTGATATTATTACCGAATCCATGAAGGAAAGACCCGGCCCACCGTATTTCTGGTTAATAAAGGGGGAAATGATGCCATTCTCACCTGCCTTTTTGAAAAAACTTTCAGGGATTTCACCCTTATCATCAATAGACCTGGCAAAAGGCTTCAAATTTTTCTCCAAAAACTCGGCAGTATTTTCTCTCAATAGCTCCTGTTCATCACTGAATGAAAAGTCCATGGCATTTTATTATTCGGCACTTATTAAATATATCTGAAAGACATAAATTATATTCCTATAGCATAAACTTTTATGTACATGAATGTCATTCACTATCATGGATAATTTGAAAAAACTCCTACCATACTGGTTTTTCGTTTTCACAATAGGTTTCGGATGGTTTATCCTGGCACCGGTTATTCCGGAACTCATGGCACATCTGTCCGCAACACTGACAGAAATAGTGCTGATACTCTCGGTATACGGATACACTATGGCTATAATCGGCCTTATAGCAGGGGTGCTTTCGGCAAAATTTACGGTAAAATCTTCCATATACCTGGCGATGGCATTCTCCATAGCCGGTCTATTCATACGTATATTTGCCACTGATTATACAGAATTCCTGATCCTATCAATTATTGCAGCCAGCGCCTATCCATTTTCACTGGCACCTGTGGGGAGCATTGCAGAATCGATGGATCGGAAAAAATCTGCGACAATTACAGGATTAAGCATAGGGTTCCTGTTCCTCGGCATGTCATTCGGGGCACTTCTCGGTCCGTACATATATCTGGCATTCTCACTAGCAGGAATATTGTCATTTCCTGCGGTGTTAACAATAATAGCATCCGTATGGCTTTTCATGTACCTGCCACAGTATCCTGAAAAATACCGCGGGAAATCCCTCAGGGGTGCATTTAAGCCTGGCATGGTAAAGAACTGGTATATCGGGCTGTCCATGGCTTCAATATCCATATTATTCGGTGATATAGCAGCCACGGCACTGGGATTCCATTTTACAGGGACATTCCTGCTTAAATTATCCGGTGTTATGGGTGGTGTTGAGTTTCTTGGCTCCGCACTTGGAGCCCTCATACTGCCATTCATCTTCGAGCGTTACCGCATGATCAGGTCAGGCACGGTATTGACCGGGCTAATCTCTTTTGTATTTGCTGCTGTCCTGTTATACTCACTGGTTTATACAAGCATTGCCGGCCTGATAACAGCATCGTTCTTTATATTCGGATTCTTCGGCAACGCTTTCTGGGTACTGGCCCTGAATTCCATAATAAACTATGTTGATGACCCGGCAAGAGCAGGTTTTGCAACATCCATGTACA
>JAKADL010000154.1 GCA_021820565.1 Thermoplasmata archaeon | reverse complement strand
TACACTTATAATGCATATTGAAATAATAATACCTGTATATGCCTTAAACGGGAAAAGCCGATATGCCCAGGAGAATATTACACTGGATATAGTGTTTGACCCCGTAATGATGAGGATACTTAATGTAGAATACTTTGTGGGATCAGAATATATGCTTTCCAGATTCCTATCCAGAACAGAAGAAGCTTCAAAATTCGAGGGTGTACTTATACTGGATTCTTCCCATTACAGCAAGAAAAATATCAACATATTAAACAAGGAAAAAAAATTTTTTATCATGGATATTCCTCTTGATGAAACAAAAAAAATTCTGGAAAAGTATGACCATTCTGGGAAAATAATGTTAAAAAGAACATTTAACTCACTGCTGAACAGGTATGTTTATTATCACAGCATCAACAGTGATGGCCTTCACTATTTCATTATGGACGATACATCTCATGGGGAACTGGAATTCATAAAGGCATGTAATGACAGTTCTATTATCATTGCTGTTTCAAATATGGATATAGACCAGAGCCTTATATACCAGGCAATAAACATAAAAAAATTTATGTATTCATCCGTTTCCAGTTCAAAGTATCGGCTGGATTCTGACAGAAAAATGATTTCTGGAAAATTGGAACTTGACGGTTATATACTGTTCAACGTTATAACAATGAAAATGTACCTGTCCCTATACAGAAATACAATGATACCAAATCCTGGAAGGCATAGGCTTGTAGATTCACTGATGATTGAACTGTCCATGATAAATATGTATCTGATAAAGGGGCAACTATACCTCCCACGGGTCAGTAAACCTATCATGTCGGATCTGAAAGCTGTCGGAGGCGGAATTGCAGACAGAATATTTTCAAAAGAACTCTTTACAGGCATACAGGATAGGAAATAACTTTTTGATAAAAAATCACCTGTTTTTGTTTATTTGATCCTGTACCTGCATATCTGTCGTACCAGATTTCTGATGGATGCTTTCTTGCATATATTACTATGACAATTACAGATATTATAATAAAAACTATAGCTGTAATTATGGCATAGTCCACAGGATATGCAGGCGGAACAAAACTGTAAAACATGGCAATAGAAAGTATGATTGCGTGTGTCACTACCTTGAGTTCTTTTAATTTTTTGGAAATGAGTTGTATTCAATCACCGTATTCCTCGATATATTGCTCTCCGGATTCTATCATATCTGTAATTTCTGATGTCCTGAATCCAGATACCAGTGAAATGAAATAAAATGCCAGTGATACAATTATAACCATAAGGAAATCGTATGGAAATGTAAATAGATTTATTCCCCCGAAGTTTGATTCTCCCAGATAGGAGAGAAGGGCCAATGTCAGAATCATCAATGGAACCCAGTAGCCTCCTTTAATATTGTCTCTGGAAAATATGCTTTCAACGCGTCCTAGGGCAAATAATAGTAGATATATGAAGAAACCGGCAAATATGATTATAGATATATAGCCGACAGTGGGCCAACCAGTCCAGTAAACTATCAACGAGGCTCCAACAAAGGAAATTGGTGAAAGAATCCTTGCATATGGCAATTTAAATGGCCTTTTCAGTTCCGAAGCTTCACGCCTGAGAACCATTAAAGTTGAACCACCGAGTATATAGGTGAATGCTGCGACTCCTGATACGAGCCCAACAACTACGTACCAGCTAGGAAGAGGAATCAGAAAAGCAAGTCCGAGAACGAGGCTAATAAGCAATGAGAAAACTGGTACTCCTGTTTTCTTGTTTACTTTTCCTATTATGCGTGGAAAATATCCGATTTCAGCCATTCCGTAAAGTGATCTTGTTGATGTCCCTGCAGCTATATTTAAGGTTCCTGAAGGTGAGACATAAGCATCAGCATATAGAAGGTATGTGAGAACTGCCATTATTGATAGATTAGAAGATTTTGCAAGAAAAGCAAAGGGAGCTGTGCTTATACTTTTTGCGTATGTTCCTGCAGATGCCGAGGAAAGTCCCAGCCAGCCGCCGGATGAAGATAGAAGTGCAGGATTGATTGCAGATATAAACACGACCTGAAGCAAAACATAAACACCCATGGATGTAAGCATTGAATATATAAGCGCCCTTGGGAGATCTCTCTGTGGATTTTTTGCCTCCCCAGCAAAATCCATAGTATGCCTGAAACCAAGATATGAAAAAACTATGCCATCTGTTGATATTGCCTCAAATATCAATGATATATTATTATGTGGCAGGAATCCACCGAGTGCTGGATTGTTGAAATTTCCAGCATGGAAAAGGAGGAATGCCATTAATATTATTGTGATAGATGGAATAAGAAGCTTCCACCATGTTATTCCCTGATTTGTTTTTCCCATCAATTTCACGCCAAAATAATTTAGGAAATAGAATCCTGTGATTAATATGGCTGCAATCAGTATTCCGTATCCTGTAAGAAGAGTCACATGTAAGGATGGATGAAGTGGATTACTGGCGTAGTATACTAGGGCAGGCTTTGTTATGTAGGAGCCTGCATATGTTATTGCAGCCTCAGCCTCAAGGGCAGGTGCGGCAACTCTTGCTGCAAAATATGCCCATCCAAAGAAAAGTCCGGCTATTCCTCCATGTGAATAATGACCATATCTTGTGATAAGCCCACTTCTCGGTATCATGGAAGCAATCTCAGCATAAACAAGAGTAATTACCAGAACTAT
>JAKADL010000153.1 GCA_021820565.1 Thermoplasmata archaeon | reverse complement strand
AATGTATCATAGTACATTATGGACGAAAACGATAATATTATTAGATTAATTGTTGTGCGGCACGGTGATGCTGAGCAGGAAACCGGAGTTCCGGACGATAGCAGAAGGATTACTAAAAAAGGCAAAAAACAGTTGAAGAGAGCAGCAAATTTCATAGATAAAATGAATTATAACATAGAGAGTATTGTTTCCAGCCCACTGATCAGATCCAGAGAATCGGCTGAAGTACTGGTTGATGAACTTGGACTTGACCTAAAAATAGACATGAATGACAGCCTTAAGCCTGATGCAGATATAGCATCCACGATTGCATTTATCAAAACATTGAAAGATAATACTATTATAGTAGGCCACAATCCAAATCTTTCCACATTGCTCGGGAAGATCGTAGGCTTCAACGGGGAATTGAAAAAGGCAGGAGTGGCAGTACTGCAGCTGGATAAAACTAATATGAAATCTGTTCTTGATCTGCTCCTGGACCAGAAGGTTTTAAAATTGATATAAATGCTTGAAGCGGTAGTTGATCTTGGTTACAACTCGTTCCAGCTATGCATCTATGATCATTATAAATCAAATTCCTTTAAATTATTATCCAGATACAAATCATTTGTGCGGCTGGGAACAGACCTTTCGGAAGGCGAGGATATTAAGACCAAAAAAATCAAAGACGGATCATATGAAATAACAAAATACAGGGAAATAATTGATGAACTGAACATAAAGAAGGTGCATGCAGTTGGCACAAGCGCATTCAGAATGGCATCCAATCAGAAAGATGTTGCAGATAAATTCTCCGGAATTCTCGGGCATAAGGTGGATATCATAAGCGGTTACCGGGAGGGGGAATACTCCGTCACAGGATCGTTAAATACCCTGCCCTTCAGGGATGCACTGATATTTGACCTTGGAGGAGGGTCACTGGAAATAGCAGTAGTGAGGGATAGAAAAATAGAGAAGATTAATAATTATAATCTGGGGGCACTTAAACTCCTGCATGAGTCTAAAACAGAGAAGGAAATAAGGTCAAGAATAGATGAGGAGGTGCTGGAATTTAAAAATATCAACCTGCCCGTTATTGGTTCCGGGGGAAATCTGCGTGCCCTTGCTAAATACGACGAGAAAACAGTGAAGTATCCCTTATCAAGCCTTCATGGCTATAAACTGTCAAGATCAAGCATATCTAATTATGCAAAGAAACTGCCGCAAATAAAGCCCAGCGAGAGATCAAAATATCCTGGAATAAGCAAGGAAAGAAGCTATACAATAGGAGTAGCATCCATAATAATAGATGAATTAATGGGCATTTTCAATTCCGAATTTCTGTATGCGTCTTTATTTGGAATGCGTGAGGGGGTTTTAATGAAGGATTTATACGACAATATAAATGATTTACGCAGATCATGGCTCGAGGCATATTCAAACAAATTCGATGCGATTCCACCCTGGGATTATTACAATTATGCTATTGAGAAATTGCATGCAGATGATGCTAAAAAAGAAATGTGCGGGAATGCTGCATTCATGTCCAGGGTCATGGCATATGCAACATACAAGAGTCCGCTTTATGCCTGCGGATTTACACTCAAAAATGCCATAAATCCAGGATTCACAGCCGCAGAAATTGTAGATATGGCCGCTGTATGCTATTCCGGGTCTGGCAAACCAAAGAAGAATATTGAGAAGGTTTCTACTCTATCACCTAAAGAGATAAAAGAGATGGGAAAACTTGTCAAAGATACAATATATAAGAAAAGGTTTTTGATATGAATGGGAAATTAATAGCATTTGAGGGAATAGATGGTTCCGGAAAATCCAGCCAGGCCAAATTACTTGAGCACTGGCTAGAACATGAATCAGATGCATATCTAACGGAATGGAATTCATCTGACTGGGTACATGGATTGAATAAAAAGGCAAAGAAAAAGAAGGAGTTGAATCCATTGACATTCAGTTTAATAAATGCCACTGACTTCACTGACAGGTATGAAAAATATATAATCACCATGCTGAAGGCAGGTGTAAATGTGGTTTCAGACCGCTATATATACACTGCATATGCCAGAGATTCAGCCAGAGGAATAGATATTGAATGGATAAAGAATCTATACTCCTTTGCTGTTGAGCCGGACATTGTATTCTATATAAAAATAAAACCTGAGGAGGCAATTTTAAGGTTAAAGAAAGGAAGGACAAATTTAAAGCCACAGGAAATAGGTTCTGATATCTTTCCGGATTTAAGCCCCGATGAAGGATTTATAAAATACCAGACTGTTATATCCGGATTTTACGATAAACTTTCCAGTGATAAAAATTTCTGCATTATAAATGGGAACGATTCGATTGAGAATGTCCAGAAACTGATAAGAGAAAAGGTAGGTGAACTTTTATGGACAGAGGATTGATGATATCAATAGATGGAGTCGAGGGATCCGGGAGAACTTCCCATGCAAATCAACTGGCTAAAAAGCTGGAATACCTGGGATACGGCGTTGTAAACCTGGACATTCAGAAATCCAAGCTTTTCGGGAATGTGATAAATAAGAAAAAGAAAGACATATTCTTTGAAACGAGGACATTATTCCTTGCACATGCAACGGCCCTAGCTGATCTGGGTAATGCCATCAAATTGGCCCTTGAATCAGGATTTATTGTAGTATTTGATGGCTATATAGATACATTGAAATCGTGGGGGCTTGCTAGGGGACTTGATGAATCATGGATGGATGG
>JAKADL010000028.1 GCA_021820565.1 Thermoplasmata archaeon | reverse complement strand
CTGACCTTTACCGTACCGGTGGTTTCATAATGATAGGCATAGTATCCTCCACCGGCAACAACTGCCACTATAATTACAATTACGATTACCGACATTAATTTATTCGATTTCATAAGCTCTATTCAAAAAATTTATATTTAACCTTTTGCAAATACTAAAACTTGTAAAATGTTTTTTTGCAGAATAATAATATGATTGAAATGATTTAAATAGTTAGAGTAAATATTTATTTTATGAAATATAATGTAGCGACCAGTCATCCATTGAGCTCACAGGCAGGAATAGAAGTGCTGGAAAAAGGCGGCAATGCCTACGATGCAATGCTGGCAGCATCATCTGCCCTTGTTGTTGTACAGCCTCAATTCAATGGTCTCGGCGGAGATTTATTTGCAACTATAAAGGATAATAAATATTACTGCATCAATGCAAGCGGGTATGCAGCATCAAATGCCAGTATAGATTTTTATAACCAGAAAGGCCTGACAGAAATACCAAAGAGAGGACCCCTATCATCCTTTTCAATACCCGGGCTTGTGTCATCATGGATTATTGCCAGTGAGAAGGCAAAATTGCCCATAAAAGAGGATTTTAAAAGGGCCATACAGTTTGCAAGGGATGGTTTTGACCCCAGCAGAAAACTGGTAAAGGCAATCAATAAATTCGATGATGGAGATGAGGACTTTAATAGTATATACAAAGATACAGAAAAATGGCTTGTTCAGAAGGACCTTGGCAATACACTAGAGTTTCTTGTGAACAATGGACTGGAATCCTTTTATACCGGGGAAATAGCCGATAAGATTCAAAAGGATATGCAAGAAAAGGGCGGGCTTATAACAGGGGACGACCTCGCCAAATATAAGGCAGAAATAGTTGATCCGGTCAGGGTAAAATACAGGGATTACGATGTTTATACAAATCCGCCTGTAAGCCAGGGTTTAACCGCCGCGGTGTGGCTGAGGGATTTAAATAAATATGAGCTTTCCGGGATGGAGCACCAGAAATATTACGACACACTCATAAATACCATGTACGATGCATACAATATAAGAAAAAATTACATATATGACGGGGTTAAACTACCGGAAAATATAGAAGATTTGAAACCTGATAATACAAAGAATGGTGATGGAAAGTCTGATCTGTCCGATACCACAGCATATTCTATATTCGATGGAAATATCGAAATCAGTGCCATACAGAGCAATTATATGGGATTCGGTTCAGGGCATACCATAAGTGGAACCGGTATCAATATGAATAACAGAGGGAGTTATTTTTCCCTGGATAGCACCAACAAGAATTCCCTGAAACCTGGTAAGAAAACCTTTCATACGCTTATGAGTACTATTGCGTCAGGGCAGAAGGATATCATTCTGGGAAGCATGGGCGGAGATGTACAGCCACAGGTAAATGTCCAGATTCTCACAAGAATCATTGATCTCGGGTATAATATCCAGGATGCCATTGCCTATCCAAGATTCGCATATCCAGCTTCGATTTATGGGGATTCAAAAATTTATTATGAAAGCTCACTCAGGCTCGATCATTACGAACCGGTTGATGATCTGAATGATATGATGGGGCATGCACAGGGAATTATAACAGACAAAGATGCTGAAAGGGGAATAGACCCCCGGGGAGATGGCCTTTTGCTTTATATGAAAGGAAAATATTTTATGTGAAATATCAACCGCCACTTACCGGAGGGAAAAAGGCAACCCTGTCCCCTTCCTTCAATGGAAGCCCCTGGTAATATTCATTATTAACAGATATCAAAAGGCCGTTAATATTGCTTAATTCAGGATACATTGAAAACAAAATCTCTCTCAGTTCATTCATGTTGCCTGAACCTATTTCCAGTGATTCCTGGCTTTTGCCGGTTATGTCCCTCACACGGGCAAAATATAATACTGTTATTCTCATGGTTCACCGCCAGTAAGGTACTCTCGCACTGACTGCCTTCCTGTACACCCTGTCTATTTCCTCGCTGTTTTCCAGTATGTCTTTGATATTGAAATAGTCATTTTCACGGAGCAAGCATGTCTTGAATTGCCCGTCAGCGGTTACCCTCAATCTGGTGCAGTTATTACAGAAATCAGTATTTCTCATGGGCTTTACAAATTCTATTTTAACTATACCATACTCTGTATTGACAGTATATCTTTCCCTGTTGTGGAGCGGATTATATTCGATACCTTCTGCTTCTTCCCGGATTCTACTTTCTATGGCATCCAGTGGTACGTGATATTTTATGTATTCCTCACTGTGTTCCTTTTCCCTGTTTGCCTCAAATTCTATTAACTGGAGTGTGCATCCATTCTGGGCACAGAATTTTATCATACCGTCTACCTGGTCTTCGTTTATATTCTTCATCAGGACAAAGTTTATTTTTATCGGACCCAGACCTGCCTCCTTTGCAGCCTCTATACCATTCTTTACTATTGGCAGAAAATTCTTCTTTGTATCCGTAATAAAATGGAAATTATACTCATCTATGGCGTGCATGGATATATTTACACGGTCAAGCCCGGCCTTTTTCAGACCGTCCGCAAGCTTGGGCAGTTCAACTCCGTTTGTTGTCAGTGATATATTGCCGGTAATGTGTTTTCTGGTCCTCCTTACAATATCCAGTATATCTTCACGCAAAAGAGGTTCACCCCCGGTAAATTTGATTTTATTTACGCCGTGGCTTGCGGCAACTGCCACAACGTTCTCTATCTGTTCTGGAGTCATGTACTCCATACTTCTTTCAGTACCTTCCATGTGGCAGAATATGCAGTTGAAATTGCAGATGGCATTTAGTTGAATTCTCAGGCTGTTCACAGGCCTGCCAAATTTATCGTAAAGCAGTTCAGAATCCACTGTGTTTAACATATACTCACATATTGCAGGAAATCTATATAAGCATTTCTTTGTAGTTTATTTCAAACAATGAATAAATAGTGACTTCCTCCCCATTCCTCCCCAAGCTAACGCATGGGGCTTCCCGCTTTCAGGTTAAAATAAACCTAGGTTTCCCTCCATCTTACCAGAACTCTCGCCAGGATTGCATATACAACTGTTTCAATTATAAGCACATAGAGCATTATATTCAATTCAGGAGAAAGTCCAAATGCACCCTGTGCAATTACCGCAGCAGGGGTTGTGGGGGATAGTGCAATAATGTACAGAAAGATTCTGGGAACATATGAATATGGATAGAATGTCGGTGGGAGTATGCTGGTTAGAATGGTCAGGATGCCGGTTATGCCCCATATATTTCTGAGGTGCTTTATAGACCCAGAAATAATAAATGAGATAGAAGTTGTAGATATTATGAGCAACAGCATCACGAATACCATCATGATGGTATCATAAACCGTGAATAAATTATATATATACCCGAGGTACACATAAAGCGCTATTCCGGGGACAGAGAAAACCAGATAGCTCATTGTAAATGCAGCCATATAATCAAAGGCGGACACATTGCTGGGAACATATAAATCCTGGATACGCAACTGTAACCTGAAAAATGCGGAATCGCCGGCTCCGGATAACCCTACCGATCCAACAAAGGCTATGAGCCCACCAACTATTGCGAATCTGATAAGTGTTCCGTGACTCAATACAAATACAAGAAAGAGTAAGGTCAACGGAGTTGCCAGAGAGGCTATAAGGTAGGAAGGCCCCCTTATTATTGTTTTCACGCCGTAATACCATGCCATTGCAAGAATAAATCTAATATTCAAGATCAACACCTCTTATAATGAATAGATCTTCTATACTGATCTTTTTAATTGAATAATATACATTTTCGTAATCTGAAATTTTATCACTGTTAACATATTTTATATACACATTTCCAACGCGATAAGACCCGGGCATTTGGCTACGCGACTCTACACGGACCTTGCCCCTTAAATCAAAGAGGAGCTGGTCAGCAGTTCCTGAGCCAATGAATTTCCCCGCGTCCATCATGTATATTTTTTCTGACAGCTCAGTAGCCTCTTCCATGTAATGCGTTGTTAATATAACATTCCCTGTAAGTTCCTTTATTGCACTCCATGTTTCCATTCTTGATAAGGGATCAAGACCGGTTGTTGGCTCATCAAGAAAAACTGTATCGGCATTTGCACCGAGAGCCATGGCAACAAACATTTTTCTTTTCATGCCGCCGGACAGTTCATCCGTCGGTGAATTCATTTTATCGCCTAACCCTACGGTTTTCAGGGCCCTTATAGATTCTTCCTTCGATGAATGAAAGGAAAGACCTTTCCCTGTTAGATATAAAAATACCTGCTCATATGCTGTGAGTATTCCGATAGGTGCGGCTTCCTGGGGAATGCTCACTATTCTACTTCTTATCATTTTTGTATCATTTATTATGCTCATACCATCTATCAGTGCATCTCCTGCACTGGGTTTTAGTTGTGTTGAAAGGATTCTGAGTAATGTAGTTTTACCTGCTCCATTTTTGCCTATAATTGATATTATTCCACCATCAAGGTCCTGTGTGAGCGAGTTCAGGGCAATGGTTTTTTTACCATAGTTCTTTGTAAGTCCCTGTATGTGGATCATCCGAAGATATGGATTCAAGAGATATATATTTTAACACATTGCCGTAATTATATCTGCCTGTGTAATTTAGAATAGCCGTAGTTTACGCAACACCATTTTCATTTGCGAGTATCCGGTCATCTACCCTGTCAAAGAATTTCTCTGTGGGGCGGTAATCTGTTACACTGTGGCCATGTATTGAGAGGGGCGTAACTGAGATATTATTTTCCTCCATCAAAACGTAATAATCTGTGTTTTTATCTTCCTGTTTCTCAATTTCATTCCCGAGCCAGTAATAATCCTTTCCATTGGGATCTGTATTATGGACAAGATAATCATGGAATACGCTTGTTGCCATTGGAACCACCTTTATTTCAGTATCGTCCGTTATGGTACCTGGAAAATTTATGTTGAGAATGTCCGCATTTTCAGGAAATCCATTCTGGAAGTATTCCTCCATGATATATCTAGAATATATACCGGCCTTTGTAAAATCCGAATCTTCGTTTGCATTGATCTTATCGGTTACCATGGAAAATGCCATGGATTTTATACCTTTGAGGGCAGCCGCCATAGCTGCTGATATGGTTCCACTGGCATATATTGATCTCAATGATATATTAGATCCCAGATTTATTCCACTGGCAACCAGATCGATTTTCCTTCCAGGTAGGATTACATTTTGGGCTATTGTTATTGTGTCTGCCGGATATCCAGATATTGAATATCCATTGATTCCCATGTTTTTTAGTGATTGAATTCTCATAGGCCTTGTAAATGTAATAGTCATTCCGGAAGCACTTCTCATACTGTCAGGTGCTACCATGACCGCCTCATCTATCATGGCGGCATTTTTATATAGTTGTTTTATACCAACTGAATTATATCCATCATCGTTTGTAACTAAAATCATATTGAATTTATATACATCGATTATATTTAGTTTTTTTCCAAAATTTTTTAGAAATAATGAGGTGAAAATCCCAAAAAATTCTATGACTGGCTAGTAAATCAAATCTTTTCCATAACTTTTTTACACTTTTTGTAATTTATAATTGCAGTCTGTAATAACCTTATACTATTCCGGCGAATTCATTAATTATATACTTCTGAAAAGATTTGCAGTACATTGCTGCAGAGGGCAATTTAATAGTTTTTGAACTATTCTTATTTTTGCAATGTTACGTGCATAGAATATTTATTTGTATTGCATATTTGTATCCTTATTATTCATTCCATGGTTTATTTATCTAATTTCTTTTTCAGATCATTAATTTCAGATTGAATGGACTTATCCATAGGATTTTTCCGTGCTTTCTGCTCGAGTTCGTCAATTTTCATTTCTATACTTTTTCGTTTTCTGTTCAAATCTCTTTTTCCGAGTCCCATCATTAATAATATTAACATCCTATAAAAATGTTGATTTGAATTAACTACTCATACAATGAAAAAATGGAATAAAAAATTAATAAAATTCTTCCAGGTCTGCTTCTGTTAATTTATATGGCTCTTTTTCCTTCAGATTAAACTTTGATAGAGTCTCATCCACATCTTCATATACAGGTGCATCTACATCATAGAGTATGCCTATTGGTATTGTATGTGCCTCCTCTCCCCACTCTGAGGCATGCTTGAATGCCTCAAAGAAATCCTTAGTATTGTTTCCCTGCAGTTCGTATGTTGTTTTTCTGAAGAAATCATAGCCCTCAATCTTATTATACGTTACACAGGGACTGAATACATCTATAAATGAAAAGCCCTTGTGCTGGATAGCGGCTTTTGTGATTTCTGTTAACTGCTTTATATCACCGGATAGCCCACGGGCAACAAATGTAGCGCCTGCGGTCAGTGCGTAGTGCAGAGGATTGAAAGGTGGCTCTATGTTTCCATCAGGTGTACTCTTCGTAATTCTCCCTATGGGGGTTGTTGGTGAAGCCTGCCCGGTTGTCAATCCGAATACCTGGTTATCTGACACCATATATGTCATGTCAACATTTCTTTTTGCTGCATGGTAGAAATGCTGTGTTCCCTCAAAGTATCCATCACCATCTCCTCCGTATGCTATGACAGTAAGTTTCCTGTTAGCCCATTTTATTCCCTCTGCAACCGGCAAAGATCTACCATGAAGCCCGTGGAATCCATATGTGTTGATGAATTCCGGCATGTTGCTTGAACACCCGATACCGGATGAAATCACAACATTTTCTGGTTTTATGTCCAGCTGTGAGAGAGCCATTGAAATTGCTCTGAGCTGTGAGAAATTCCCACATCCCGGGCACCAGTCAGGTGCCACTTTTCCTTTATATTCTGTTACAGGTATCATAATTTTTCCTCCACTTTTATTTTCTTGCCGAATATTGCCTCTTCTACCTGTATTTCAAGGTCCGCAGGGAAGAAGGCTTCTCCGTCATATTTTCCTATGAATGTCGTATCCACAAGGAATTCCTTCCTGATCAATCCGTTAAGCTGCCCGGAAAAGTTGTTTTCTACAACTATTATTTTTTTCTTTCCAGTAAGCAGTTTCTGAATGTCCTGATTCATGGGGAATATGTGTGTAACTTCTATTGCACCTATTTTTATGCCATTTTTCCTCATGCAATCGACAGTTTCCTCTACTGCACCTCTTGTTGAACCCCACTGTATTACTGCATATTCTGCATCATCCAGTCTGTAAGTTTTTGTTTCTGGTATTTCCTTTATATATTCATCCAATTTTTTCATCCTTTTTTCCATTGACAATTTTCTCTGCGTAGGATCTGTTATTGCATCACTGACAACTGCACCATATTCATTATGTTCATCTGAATCCTCATTATGCATTAATCCAGGCTGTCCAGGGAATGCCCTCTTAGATATTCCGGTTTCCGTGAATTCGTATCTCTTGTAATCTGGTTCGTTATCTTCTGCCAGAAGCCCCCTGTCCATTTTATAGTTAAGATCAAAGCTCACAGTTTCATCATGCTCTGCAAGATAAAGGTCTGTAACCACGAAAACAGGCAACTGATATTTTTCTGCAAGGTTGAATGCTTCCTTGGTGAGGTTGAATGCTTCTTCAACTGTTCCGGGGGCAAGAACTATTCTAGGCATATCGCCCTGCCCGGCACCCAGTACCTGGTTCAGATCACCCTGCTCGGTTTTTGTTGGCAGACCCGTTGAAGGGCCGGGTCTCTGTGCCTCATATATAACCATCGGAACCTCGGTCATAGCGGAAAGCCCAACGCCTTCTGTCATGAGTGCAAAGCCACCGCCGGATGATCCTGTTGCAGCCCTGACACCTGCGTAGTTTGCACCTATGGCAGCGTTTATAGCACTTATTTCATCCTCTGTGAGTTTGAGAAATACTCCGTATTTCTTTCCATGTGTAGCTATAAATTGTAGAAAAGATGAAGCAGGGGTCATTGGATATGCAAAGTACATTTGCATACCTGCGTTTATCGCTCCCAATGCTGCTGCGTCACCACCGGAAATTGTATAAAACTTCCTATCAAATGTTTTCAATTTTCTATAAACCGAATAGTTCTGCAAATAGTATTCATAACCTTCCTTTGCAGCATTTATGTTTGCATCTACAAGTTTACCTTTTTTATTGAATATTTTCTCTATAACACCGGAGAATACATCAAAATCAAGACCAAGTGCTGCTATAACTGCTCCCAGAGCAACAGTGTTTTTAAGCAGGGGATTTGCATCATACTTCATTGCTATGTCCCTCATGGGGACCGGGCAATATGTTACCTCGTTATATTTTTTGAAGTTTTTGATGCTGCCTGGATCGAAAATTGCTATTCCCGCAAGGGGTGAAGCCCCACCCTCATTTATATTCCTGTTTGTATGCCTTTCCAGAGCATCAGCATTAAGTGCGACAAGAACATCCAAACCACTACCCTGATTCTTGACCTTTTCATCAGAAGCTCTTATCTGATACCAGCTTTGACCGCCCCTGATAAGACTCTGATAATAATTGTATGTGCTTATATATAATCCACTTCTTGATAATGTTTTTGCCAGTGTTAATCCGGCAGACTGCACTCCATCTCCTGCAGCCCCTCCAATTCTCACAATTATTTCTTCCATGGATTAGTTAGTAGTAAGTGCCGTATAAATTTTTTTATTAATACAGAATTTAAAATTAGCCATTTGCCGTAATTCCCTGTATTTTTATATTTATTTATATAAACAGATATAATTATTTTATCTTTAAAATGTAGATTTTGAAGCCTAAAATATTTAACCATAAATAATTTAACAAACAATTATTTAGTTTATAGAAACTATAAAATATAACTTCAATATTAGTAGATGATATAGAATGGAAAAAATCAGCAGTTATGATGTATGGAGGGAATTTCTCAGAACATGGAAAACATGGTATAAAGCCTCCGAAAAAAATCTGATTTCCATGGGTGTATCTACTGTTGAATACAGGATTTTAAAAAATTTGACAGAAAGAGGCTCACTGCCTATGATTGAGCTTGCCAACATAAATATGGTAACACAGGGATGGATAACAGGTGTAGTTGATAAATTAGAAGAACTTGGTTATGTAAAACGTGAAAGAAGCGATACAGACAGGAGAGTAATTAACATTACTGTATCAAATAGAGGGAAAATATTCTTCAAAAAAATTGAAACACTACACCTGAAATTCATAGATGATTCATTAAGAAATTTTACGGATGAGGAGAAATATAATATCCTGAATTTTCTAAAAAAAATAGAAGTAAACGTGGATTCGTGAATAAAGGAAAAAGATTATTATTGATATTTCACTATGAGTTTATAAATGAGCTATAATGACATATTCCTGATAATACTGATTGTTTTTTCCTGGATAATTATAATAATATCCCTTGCTCCGGAAATTAATAAATCAAAACATTTCTCCACCATGGGCCCGGCGCTCATGATCAAATCAACCAAAAATAAGGGAATTCTTGATGCTGTTGCAAAACATATTCCTGCAAAGGGCATAGGTAAATTTTCTACTATTCTTGTTGTTCTGGGTGGTTTGCTGGCGTTCGCCATGCTGCTATATGAAGCTGTGCTCCTGACCCTAATCCATGCCCCACCTAGCGCAGCACCACCGCTCAATGAGTATCTTGCACTTCCGCTGATAAATCCGTTCATACCTCTGGGTTATGGGACTGCCAGCCTCGTATTTGCCGTTGTAATCCATGAAATGTTCCACGGCATTGTTGCAAGGAAGCAGGGAATAAAAGTAACAAGCGTTGGCGCACTTTTCTTCATTATACCCATAGGAGCCTTCGTAGAGCCAGATGAAAAAGAGATAATGGCTGCAGATCCCGTTGTCAGAAGGCGCATAATCGCTGCAGGGCCGGGAATAAACCTTATAATTGCATTAATTTGTATAATATTGCTTGTCTTTGTCATGATGCCGGCATCGACACCGATACATTCCGGTGTTTATGTTGAAGATTCCACATCCCTGGACGGTATACACTCAATACCCAAGGGCATGGAAATTACATCCTACGGCAATCTATCAGGTAAAGAGCTTAATAGTCTGGAAACGAATTCCATGATTACCCCGGGAATGGCAAATGTAACACTCTTCAATGGCAAAACCAGTACCGTTGAAAACGTGCCAACCGGAGTTGCCATAGAGGATTTGCTTTCCGGTTTCCCGGCAGAAAATGCGGGGGTTCCGGTTAATTCTATAATTTACAATATAAGCTATAAAGGAACATCTCATATAATTTACAATATCGATACACTGGGAAATGTTCTTGATAAGATAGCACCGGGATCGACCATAAACATGACGGTGATTACGTTCGGAGGCTCAGAGCATTACAAAACATATACCATGAAAACAGTATCAACATACAGCTACTATGCAAAGGATGATCCGACTGCAAATAGTGCTGCATATAAAAATGAAAGTTTCATAGGTGTTGAAATAGATTATTCCGGAATAGGATATGCATCAATAGATAGTATGCACAGCCTTGTATTCGGAGGATTGATAGCAGGTCCTGAGTTTTATGAAACTTTAGGATTACCAATTCTTGGACTTTCACCTATTCCGGAAAGCCTGGCCCATCTGTTTTCAACGCCATTTGATTCATACATATTCTTCGGAATTGTAAATAGCCTGTACTGGATATTCTGGATAGACTTTTTACTGGGCATAATGAACGCACTTCCATTATCAATACTGGACGGTGGCCAGTTCTTCAAAGATACGCTTAATATAGCATCCAGAAAAGAGAGATTCAAATTTCTCAGGGATGAGAAAAATGTTACAAAAATATATTATGCCCTGGGCTTATTTGTGTTCTTCCTCCTGCTGTATATTATTATAGCACCAAGGATATTATAGTTGTTCCATAAATTTTTTAATATTATTGAAGAATATATTGGGTTTTTCCAGCTGCACACAGTGGCCCGATCCGTCTATTTTAACAAAAGTCGATGATGCAATCAGATCATGATATTTTATTCCGTGTTCAATAGGAACAGTATTATCATTGCCACCCCAGAGAATCAATACAGGACTGTCGATTTTATTAAGTTCGTTCAGAAGTGGGTCAACACCCAGTCCGCCTATTATTATAACAGATTTAACCAGTTCCTTTTCATTGATTAAACTCTTCAACGCGGTTCCCGCCGATGCCGATGGACCAACAACTGTAATATTTTGTAAATAAAGTTTTTCAGAAAAATCGCGTATAAAATCTGATCCTTTGGAGGGAGAACCTATGAAATTATACTGAAAACTGGAATCAGATCTTCCGAAGCCGGGCATATCAGGTGCATATACATTGTATCCCCACTGGCCGATCTTTCTCAGGGCATCTATCCCTGCCCAGGATTCTGATGTTTGTGTGGTGTCGTGTAGCAGAATGAAGTTTCTTCCACTTCCACGCTCATATGAAAGGTAATGTATATTGATTCCTCCTATTTCCATGTCATTCTCATTTACTTCCATAAACCCATAATATACCTATCCTTATTATAATTATAGAATGGAGGTAGTTATAATTGCAGCATATGAATATTTAATGCAGAATTTGCAGTAATTTCCGTGATTATATAACAAGGTTAAAATAAGAGCAATCATTAATTGAAATCATGAAGCTCAAAGAATCATCACTGGATTTCCATGCCTTTGTAAGCACATATGGAGATACTTTGTTAAACTCATTCATCAAGAAAATATATCAGGTAAACCAGAAAGAATTTGTGTTGCAGCTATACCGGTCTGACCTGAAGAAAAGGGATTTTTTTATTTCCCTCAGCAAGGGAATAGCTTTCTATGATGCTGAAAAACCAGAGGAGGCAACACAGCTATCGATGTTATTCAGAAAACAGCTCTCGGAGAAGAGAATAGTCGGAATAGAGCAGATAAATTTTGACAGGGTTGTAAAGATTACACTGCACACAGGCCAGGAAATAATACTGGAGCTTTTCAGCGGCGGAAACCTTATTATAACGGATAACGGAAAAATAGTATTTGCCATGGATCAGCATGTGTACAAAACCAGAAAGATACTGATAGGGGAGGAATATATTCCGCCATCCACTGTGAATCCTGTAGAAAACAGGGAAACGTTTTTCGAAATACTCAACAACAGCAAGGCATCGATTGTGAAAACACTTGCAACCAGGGCAAACCTTGGAGGGGAAATTGCAGAAGAAGCACTTTACAGAAGCAATATAGAAAAGAATAAAATGCCTGCTGAGGTAGCACAGGATTATGACAGGCTCTATGGCACAATTATAGAAATAATGGATGAGTCAAAAAGGAATATGGCATACTATTATGAGGATGATGAACTCCTTTCCCCGGTAGTGCTGACAGCATTGAATAAAGACCCTGACATTAAATTCGAAGATCTGAATGAGGGAATATGCTATTATATCAAGCATTATCCTGAAACTGACAGGAATAAATCAAGTGTTGAGAGGAGGATAGAGTCTCAGAAACGTTCCATAGAGGAGTTCAACAAATTAATGATTGTATATACTGAATTCGGGAATTACCTCAAAATGAATTTTCAGTCACTCCAGAAGCTCATAAACATTGTACATAACAATGTTAAGCGCAGCAACAGCGATGATTTCACGTTCATGGATCTACAAATTACCGGGATCAATCCATCCAGGGGGACATTCACGGTGAACTATCAGGAAACCGGCATAGTCATGAATTACAATGAATCAGCAGGAAATAATATCAATCATGTTTTCAATACTGCCAAGGATTACAGGAGCAAAATTGAAGGTGCTGAAAAAGCAATAGAAGAAACAAAAAAGCTCATTTTAAAAGAAAAGCAGAAAGCAGGAAAAAAGAAGAGAGTAAAATACTGGTTCGAATCCTACCACTGGTTCACCAGCTCTGCCGGAAATATGGTAATGTCCGGCAGGGACGCGAAAACAAATGAGAAACTGGTCAAGAAGCATATGTCGGATAACGATATTTATGTGCATGCGGATCTGTACGGTGCCCCCAGTACGGTGATTAAAAATGATGGTATTGATATAACTGAGGAAACAATCAGAGAGGCCTGTGAATTTGCCATATCCTTGTCCAGGGCATGGCCGGCCGGCATAGGGTCCGGGACTGCATACTGGGTGGAGCCGTCACAGGTAAGCAAAACGCCGGAATCCGGAGAGTTCGTATCCAAAGGTTCCTGGATTGTCAGGGGAAAGAGAAATTATGTTCTGAACCTGCCACTGGAGCTAAAAATATCGCTTATTGATTACAAGGGAAGTACCCTGCCCATGATATCTCCGGCAGAAACAAAGACGGAGTCTGAAAAATTTGTAATAATAAAGCCCGGGAATGAAAAGAGATCCACAGCTGCGGATAAAATTGCAAAAATACTGGGAATAGAAAGAGTAGAAATAGAATCCATCCTTCCACCGGGCGGATCCGTTATAGTTGAGAGTTCCAAAAAAATAGCCAGTACAACTTCATAATAATAAAAATCAACTTAATTTTTTCTTGAGCTCCTCTATTGTGGATACATCTGTTGGGTCTACATTTCTCACCAGTGCAAGTTCGTATGTTAAATAATCAGCGTAGTGGATGAGGTAGAATAACTTGGCAAAATAATCGTTTGATGGTGATTTTACCACGGAAAACTGTTCCCCGGTTATGTCCTGTGTTATTTTTATCCTCTGGTTGATCCTTGCATTGTCCGATTCGAATGCATAAAATAAATATTCCGACCTTCTATATGCAGATTTCAGGGGCATCGTATCATTGTGATTCAGTTCAGGAAAATAACTATAGAATGCAAATGTTTTGGCATTTTCATTGAACTGTGTTTTCCACCTGTATGCTACGGATTTGAAGGGTTTTGAACCGTATATAATTGGAATTGAACTATTTTCATAAATTTTGAATGCCTCTGCTTTCATTTCACTGTGATTTTTGTCCATGTCGTTTAGAATGTCATATGCCTCTGAAACCTTATCAGCATCTACAGGTGAAAATGTATTATAAAGCGGCATGAGCATGTAGCCCAGTGCTGATCTAGGTTGAAGGTCGCCAGGTATTACTATTGAATTTTCTACCAGGGTTTCCAGCTTTCCTCCGGATGTTATTGCCATAACATGGGCTCCCCTTTTTTTCGCTTCTTCAACATTATTGATTGTCTCCTCCGTATTTCCAGAATAACTTATAGCTATGAAAAGTGTTTTGTCATTAACAAATGATGGGATTCCATAATCCCCTATGGCGATTACCGGGCGATCTGTATAATATTCCTGGAATATGTTGCCCACAATCCCGGAACCACCCATTCCGGAAATTACAATATTATCAAAATTGAAATCCACGTTGAATTTGTCTGTAGATTTTATCTGCTCTTTCAAATTCTTCAATTCATCGAGAAAATTCATAAAGGATTAGATAAAAATAGCATATTATTTTTTCTATTTCATTTTGAAGAGTTGCCGGATAACCCTGAAAGATATGATGCCGATTCTTTAGCCTTTTTTATAGTAATGCTCACGGCAAAAACAGATAAAAGGCATATGAGTGTAGTTATATCAATTACGAGTATCAATCCGGAATAACCCACAATGCCTCCTATTACGCCGAGGAGTACAGATATAAGCCCACCGAAAAGAGCCCCGAAATTATATGAAATCCCAGATATAAGTCCACGGACAGCAGGGTCTATCCTGTCCATTAGAAGTAGTGGAATGACCGGCATGGACCCTACACCCAGGGTAAATATAATCATCCCGGGCAATGCGAATGGACGCAATTGCGTGAAGTATGGCATGGCGATCCATGAAAATGCAAGGGCTATTAATGATCCTACCATGATAAGATGTTTTTTCCGGTATGTATTTGCAAGCCTGCCAAAAAGCAGAAATCCCATGGCAACCGTTATACTTGATGCAATCATTACAATGCCGACCATGGATCCGGGCAATCCGAAAGAAGGCGCAACAGTTGGATAAAAGGATAGTATTGCGAAATATGCTGAGAAATATCCGGACATCATTATCATTGATTTGATCAGCGGTATCCTATAATTCATAAGGTGA
>JAKADL010000027.1 GCA_021820565.1 Thermoplasmata archaeon | reverse complement strand
AACACCCCTTTCTCCTGCAAGTTTCTGGGATTCAAGGTGTGATTCATCATTAAGTGTTTTCATCACCTTTTCACCGAATTCCAGGGCTTCATTGCTGTTATATGGTATGCCCAGCATTATGAGTGCATCTGCAAATCCCATTATACCGAGTCCTATTTTTCTTGTCCTCCTGGTCATGTTCTTTATGGACTCAACAGGGAATTTATTTGCATCAACAACGTTTTCCAGGAATCTGGTTGCAACATCGATTGTGTCCCTGTATCTGTCATAGTTAAATGTTCCATTCTCGACAAATTTTGCCAGATTTATTGAACCAAGGTTACATGATTCGTAAGGCAAAAGCGGCTGCTCACCACAATTATGTACCACAATTCCATTAGCTACAAATGAATGGGTGGATGGTTCTACAAGATCATACACATCACTCTTTCCTGAATATTCTATTGTATTTATTCTGGCGGTGAAAGAGGTTTTGTATGGTCCCCTTGTGTAACTTTTTATTATTTCATTTAGCTTGGCATTTTTTCTTTCAGATATAAATCCTATCTTATTTGTGTACACTATTAAATCATTTCCTGAAATGTTCAGTTCATGGAAATCCTGTACGGTATACAACCTCATGTTCCTACTGGCATCGGGTAACATTTTTATGCCTGCCTTTTTACGAGATTGATAAACAGTACTGTATATGCCGAAGTTTAATAGCAATGCCTGAACCTCTTTCAGTAAATCAAGGCTTATTGACCCAAGTCTAACGGCGTATCTGGATCCTTCTGATTTTAATACTGTTCCATCGGCTTCAAATAATGCCTGTAAAAAGCCTTTTTGCATTTCTATTGTACCTGCAAAAACATTATCCGGAACCTTGAGTTTTTCATCTACTAAATCATATGCGGCGGCGAATTCTTTAAGCCTTTCTGATGCTATTGTTATGCAGTTTCTGCTTTCAATATTCACCATGCCTACATGGTAATCACGGTTATTGGTGGACGGCCTTATTATGTTATTTACATAGTTTTCGAACTCAGGTGCAAACACCCTGTCCTGATCATAGAATGATAGAACAGCACGGTCATTATTGCTCCCTTTATTGATGTGCCCATCACCTACAAGCCATCCAAGAACTCTTCCCTCCTCCAGATTGCCGTGAGGACCGAAAGATCCGCCCTCATTTAATATCCTGATTTTTTCTCCTTTTTTAAGATTCAGCGCCTCTATCCAGCCTCTCTCTTCACTGTATATTTTATGATCGCCTGTAACAGTTATATCAAAGCCTTCATTTGTTGTTATTCTGTATACATCCTTGAATCCGGTATATATAACATTTGAAGATTGCTTAAAGCTGCCCCCGAATCTCCCATCAATCTTTACACTTAATGATTCGCCTTCCTCGTACAGCTGTTTGGCAGTTTTTATACCTTCTGAGGTATATATTTTGGTATCGCCTGTAACACATGGGTTAGTTGATTCGATATATCCGATATTCTTTACGGGATTTTTCTTATTGATTTCGTCAAGAAATACCATTCCTGGATCACCAGTGGTCCATGCATGGTTAACGATTGAGTTCCACAGGGTTGATGCCTTTATTCTGTTCATTACCTTGCCATCCCTGGGATTTATTAAATCGATATTGTCATCATTGTCTAATTTTTCGAAGAATTCATCATCTACACCAACGGATATGTTGAAGTTGCTCAGTATCTTGTTCTCGGCATCCTTGCTTGTTATGAAATCCATTATGTTGGGATGGTTATAGTTGAGAATCCCCATATTGGCTCCCCTTCTCTTTCCACCCTGCTTTATTACATCGGTTGTAACATCGAATATTCTCATAAATGACACAGGGCCAGATGCTACACCCTTGGTAGATGCTACTATATCATCGCTTGCACGGAGCCTGGTGAACGAGAACCCGGTTCCTCCACCGGACTTGTGTATTTCTGCGGTTGCCTTGAGCGTGTCAAATATAGAATCTATACTGTCATCTACAGGAAGAACGAAGCATGCACTGAGTTGCCCAAGTGGACCACCAGCATTCATCAGGGTGGGAGAATTAGGGACGTATTCAAGATTTGTCATCATGGTTTCGAATTTATCAATCCAGTAGTTTACCATTGTTTTTTTGGTCTGTATAAAATCCATGAATTCCTCATATGTTCCATCCAGGCTCTTCTCCTGCTTGAGTTCGCTGAAAGCTCTCCTGAGCTCTTCATCCTGGGTTTTTGTTATGCCGGAATATAACGTCCCCTTCTCCGGTACCTTCCCTGTTTTTCTATATGATATATAATCATAAAGTCCCTGTATAATGCCCAGATGAACTGCTACTCTATGGAACATCTGTTTAGGGGTTTCTATTATTTTTCCCTCGGAATCTTTAAAGAGATATCTTGCCTCAAGTACCTTGACTGCATTTACACTCAATTTCAAATCGTCGTTTACACCCAGAAATTCCTTTTCCTGCCTGACTGTATTCCTCTTTTCCCTGTATAATATGTATGCCTTTGCAACGGATATATAAGAAACGCCGCCAATTTTATGCGTCATGAGCACATTTTCTACCGTATCCTGTATGGTTTCAACTGTGGGCTCCTTTCCCATAGTCTCAAGTTCCTTTGTAACATAATCTGCCAGTTTGTTGGCTTCCTCCATAGAACCAGTTTTCACAGAGAGCATGGCCTTGAATATTGCCATAGCTATCTTTTTCTTGTCGAACGGAACCGTGGAGCCATCCCTTTTTATAACATTATTTAGAACATTTATCATTTCACATCACGAGTGTATTGTAAAAACGTATAATAGAATTTAAAACTTTTTCTTACCTGGTATTTTACCATGATAAAATAATATTTGATCGGATTGGAATAAATATATTTGAGCTAAATAGGTAAAATAATAAATATATATTTATTATGATAATATATACAATTTATATTAATAAAAGTTTTGAAATGACAATGTTTTTGAAAGTATGGATGATACGGGGATATGGACCTTGATGAGTACATATCAAAGTTAAAAAGTGAGTCTGCAACACCTGGTGGGGGATCTGCCTCTGCCATAACCTCAATGTTTTCAGCCTCACTGAATTCCATGGCAGCCCTTCTTTCCCAGGGCAAAAAGAAACTGGAAGCATATAATAAAGATTTTGAAAATATTTCAGGCAATGCCGGTGAAACTATAGAAAAACTCAAGAGACTCAGCCAGGAAGATGAAGATTCCTTCAGGGGAATAATGGATGCACTCCATATGGACAGGGAAAATCCTGAAAGAAAACCTGCCCTTGATATAGCTATAAAGAAAAGTGTATACGTGTCATGGAGAATAGCCGGCATATCAATGTATAACTTGAACAATTCATTATTTTTATGTAAATATGGAAATAAAAATCTTATAACCGATAGTATATCTGCTGGATATATGTCATATACATCTATTCACACATCAGTGAATAATATTAAAATTAATTTAAAGCTTCTGAAAGATATTGAATACAGATATGGCGAGCAGGTGAAACTTAAACTTTTCATGGAAACCGTAGAGGAAACAATGACTGCTATAAAAACTATGGAAAATGAGTTATAAGAAGAACGCAAATGTTTACTATTAATAATATATCTATTATCTATGCTGAAAAATATTGTAGATATACTTGATGATCTGGGTATTGATAATTACGAGTTATACGGGAAATATGCGGCCAAACTTGGAATATCCACCACTGTTCCGGGGAAAAAGCATGGAAAAATCATACTTATGACGGCCATGACACCTACACCTGCCGGTGAGGGAAAGACCACAACCGCTATAGGGCTTGCACAGGCCCTCAAGAAACTGGGAAAGAATTCAGGTATAGCGATAAGAGAACCCTCCCTGGGACCATGCTTCGGAGTCAAGGGTGGAGCAACCGGTGGTGGAAAATCCACGGTGGAGCCATCGGATAAAATCAACCTCATTTTTACAGGAGATTTCCCTGCAATATCTGCCGCCCATAGTTTGCTTTCGGCTATGATTAATAACCATATCTATTTCGGAAATGAAAGAGGAATAGACAGAAAGAAAATTGCATTTCCACGTACTGTTGATATGGACGACCGTTCACTCAGATCCATTATAGTGGGAAATGGACCTAAATCCAACGGTGTGCTTGCGAATGATTCCTTTGTGATCACAGCGGCATCGGAAATCATGGCAATAATGGCATTGTCAAAAAGCTATTCGGATCTGAAGGAGAGGCTGGGCAATATAATTATAGGTTATACATCAAAAAATAAACCTGTTTTTGCCAGGGATATAAAGGCAAATGGGGCAATGGCGGCACTGCTTGCCGATGCATTAAAGCCCAATATGGTGCAGAGTGTAGAAAATGTTCCGGCAATTATACACACGGGGCCTTTCGGGAATATAGCACATGGGACATCCAGCATACTGGGGGATTATGCTGCAATGAATCTCTTCGATTACACGGTTACAGAGGCTGGCTTCGGATCAGATCTGGGCTTCGAGAAATTTATGGACATAGTTACAAGGGAAGCGGGTATCAATGTGGATGCTGTTGTAATCGTTGCAACCATAAGGGCCATGAAACACCACGGCGGTGCAAAGGACATCGATATTGAAGACATTAATGCACTGGAAGAGGGTTCAAAAAACCTGTTCAGGCACATTGACAATGTCAGGAATTTCGGAATAGAGCCTGTTGTCGCTATCAATGTGCATCCGCTGGATACACATGATGAAATTAAAAAGGTTTCGGAATTGCTGGTTAACAGAAAGGTTAGATTTGCAGTATCTACAATTTATTCCGATGGTGGTGCAGGCGGCATATCACTTGCCACGGAAGTCCTGAATTCAATTAAAGACAATAAAATCAGCTATGCATATTCAATGGATGATGCCATTAAAACCAAAATAGAAAAAATCGCCACCAGGGTATACGGAGCCGACGGCGTGGACTTTTCAGGGCAGGCGTTGCTGGATATAAAACAGGCGGAGGAGAACGGTTTTACCGGTTTCTATGTATGCATGGCAAAAACACAATCGTCAATCTCAGATAATCCCAAATTGCTGAATTCCCCTGAACATTTCAGGGTGACGGTAAACTCTGTCAGGGTAAATGGGGGGTCCCGTTTCATTATACCCATACTTGGAGATATTATGACAATGCCAGGCCTGCCGAAGCATCCGGCTGCCGAGAATATCGATATAGACAGCTCAGGAAACGTAACCGGACTTTCATAAATTTTCAAAAGGTTTCCTACTGAAGGTTTATTTAGGTATACCTAATTATATGCGATGGGGGGCCTGAGGAAACTTACCAATGCATATTATATTTCAATAGGTGCCATAAGCATATTTGTGGCCAGCTATAATATTGCAATAATTTCCGTGGCACTCAAGCCCGTGGAGAATGCATTCCATGTAGGTACAGGCATTGTGTATCTTCTTGGGGCACTGATATTCGTGGGTGCAATGATCGGCGCTGTTGTTAGCGGAATATTTTCAGACAGGTTCGGCAGGGTGAGCATACTTGCAATAGATATTATAACGTTCCTTCTAGCAGGAATAGGCAGTGCACTGTCAACAAGCATTGCAATGCTGATGTTTTTCAGAACACTTGTTGGCATTGGTGTGGGCATTGATTACGTTGTAATATTTACTTATATTTCCGAAATAGTTGCCGGGAAAAATTCCACGAGGAATCTTGCACTCATCATGTTTTTTGCAAACTTCGGAATTCTGTTTTCATATCTTATAGGCGGTTCACTTCTAACCCTGGGTTCCATGGGATGGAGATATGCACTGCTCTCCGGGGCTTTATTCTCAATAATTCCACTGATCATGAGGGCGGGCCTTAAAGAATCATCACTTTGGAAATTCAAGAGAATAAAATCCATGAAAAATATAATAAAGGATGTTACCTCCAAGGAGAATAGAAAATACCTGTACAGGTTTTCGGTTCCATGGTTCCTGTACCAGATAGGGGATCAGAGCCTGACCATGTTTCTTCCCTTCATACTCATAACAGCACTGGGCGTATCTGCGGTAAGCGGTGCATTTTCAGCAGTAATAGTGAAGATATTTACAATACCGGCTTCAATTCTGGCATTCCTGGTCATACAGAGGATGGGAACAAGAAAGCTGCAGGCAACAGGATTTATTATAAGATCCGTATTTCTCGGCATGCTCGGATTCGGAATCTACTTTGCATTGAGAATGTCCGGACTGGAGATTATAATACTTCTGGGCCTTGCATTCTTCTTCGGTTCCATGGGACCTGATAAAACAACGGTGATAATGCCCGTTGAAAACTATGATGAATCCATCAGGGCTTCCGGACAGGGTTTCAATGAAATGGCAGGAAGATTCGGTGGCTTGATAGGCATACTGGCATTCTCGCTATTCGGGCTAGCGGGAATCGACATAGGACTTATTTTCCTTTCGATAACATGCGTACTTGGATTTTTCTTCACCATAGCATACAGGGACAAACTACATTCCGGAAAAATATCAGAAAATATTAGTAAGGCGGATTAGGCAGGAACAAAGTAAACATCATTAACCGTGAAGGTCTGGAATTTTTTGAACTGTGCCACTATATCCATTCCGATTTCCGGCTTTTCTCCATTTCTCATGAAAAGCCTGGACATGAAAAGGGAATCTATTCCCGGAAATTCCACCAGCACAAGTGTGTATGGAACGTCTCCTCTGAAGGTTTCACCGGAATAGTAGCATGTCGTGAATGAATGAATTTTTCCCTGGAGTGGAAGTTCAATATCATCGGTTTCACTTCCGCAGTACATGCAGTATTTCCTGTATGTACCGTATTTGAATCCACATGATTTGCATTTTGAACCTATGAGCTTACCCTTTCCCAGTGCCGTAAAGAATGGTGAATCTTCCGCATAGCTGTGCCTATATTCTGTGTTATAGTTCCATTCTACCACAACCGGATCTGTCTTAAGCAATCTTCCATATCCCGTTTAAACCGCCTCCATAATGCTTACTGCCTCATATGCTCCTGTTCCTGCATGGCTGTGTATGAGTCCCCTCTGTGGATTTTTTACCTGAAGCCTGCTATTACCCAGATGCTTGTGAATGGTTCCCTGAAGCTGCCAGAATGCGTATACAGCCTGCATTATTCCGGTGGCTCCTATTGCATGCCCTGATGCCTGTAATCCTCCTTCCATGTTAACAGGTAGATCGCCATCCAGCATTGACCTGCCATCCTCTATGAATTTCCCTCCATGGCCGTAGGGGCAGAATCCCATATCCTCATATGCCTGTATTTCAGATGATGTGTATGCATCATATAACTCCGCAAAATCTATTTCCTTTTCAGGGTTCGTTATTCCGGCCTTCCCGTATGCCATTCTTGCTGCAAGCCTGCCTGCACGGAAGGAATGTACTCCGGGATACTTCAAATTACTGTACATATCGGTGTTTTCGTTAGGCAGTAATGGCACTTCCCCGAATGGCCTGTCCGCAAGCCGCATTGTATCGCTGGATGATCCTATGGATCTTATGAGTACTGGCTTTCCTGAATAGGATTTTGCCACATCTTCAGATGCCAGTATAGCGCAGGCAGCACCATCCGACATCAAGCATATATCCAGCATCTTTATGGGGGTGGAAACAACAGGTGAATTCATAACATCCTCAACTGTAATATTCATGGGTGCCTGCGCATAGGGATTGTGCATGGCGTTTCCATGATTCTTTACTGAAACCATTGCCATCTGTTTTTCTGTTGTTCCGAACTCATACATGTGCCTGGTGGCCATCAGTGCGTAGTATGCAGTATAGAATCCACCCAGAGGATAATCAAAGCTGGCATCGCTTCCCAGTGCGATGATATCGTTTCCCCTCCATGTGCCTACATGGGACATGTTTTCAAAGCCATATGCAAGGCATGTATCCATTGTGCCCGATGCTATTTCCTCATATGCTGTCTGGAAGGCAAGCCCGCCTGTTGCACCGCCACCCTCTATTCTTTTGGATGGTTTTCCTGCCAGTCCGATAAAATCGTTTGACATTGCTCCGGCTATGAGCTGCCCCTGGAGATGATCTGAAAAGTATGCCGATACGGAACCATCTATGTCGCCTGTTTTCATGCCTGAATCCTTCAGGGCGTAATCCAGGGAATGCTTTACATTTAATCTGAAATCCTCCTTGAAGTTTATTTTTTTGAACGGGGTCATGCCCCCTGCAATCATGTAAACCTTTCTCTGGTTATCTACCATTACCATCACCCCTGTATTTCTTGACCAGTGCCTCGCTTATTACCTTTTTCCTGATTTCATTGGTTCCTGCACCTATAGTTAAAAGTATGGAATCCCTGAAAACCCTCTCTATTTCAAAATCCTTGATGTACCCATAGCCACCAAAAATCTGCAGTGCCTCCCTGGCTATATACTCGGATGCTTCCGATGCATAGAGAATAGCAGCAGCCGCATCCAGTGAATCCATCCTGTCATTCTGCACCCTGTTCAGTGCTTCTAATGCAAAGAGCCTGGATGATTCGAATTTTGTATACATATACGCGAGCTTTTCCTGGACCAGCTCAAAATCGCTGATGGGCTTTCCGAACTGCTCCCTTTCAGATGCATATGAGACAGCCAGATCCAGGGCCCTTCTGGCTATGCCTATGGAATTGAATGATAATACTGCACGTTCAAGGTTGAGCCCGCTGAGGAGAACCTTTTTTCCCCCGTTTAAATCACCGACAATTCTTTCATGCCCGAGTTTGATATCATTGAAGAAAATTGTTCCTGTAGGTGATCCACGCATGCCGGTTTTGTCAAACTCCTGCCCCCTGGAAAATCCATTATCGCCTGATTCAACAATAAATGGTGTAATATCCCTGCCTGTCCGTGCATAGACTAAAAATACATCTGCGTAGGGTGCATTGGTAATGAATATCTTGCTTCCATTGAGTGTGAAATTTCCGGAATCTTCCATAGCCGTGGTTTTCATGGAGAGCGCATCTGAACCCGATGAGGGCTCGGTCATCCCGAGAGATCCTATATTTTTCCCGGAACAGAGAGCCGGAAGATATTTTTCCCGCAGGAATTCCGACCCGTTTCTGTATAGATTATCAAGGCAAAGATTGCTATGTGCACCGTATGAAAGCCCCAGAGACCCGGATGCGTAGCTTATTTCCTCCTCTATTATAGCCTGGGACAGGTAGTCGGATCCTGAACCACCGTATTCCTCCGGGATTGTCACCCCGAGATATCCTTCCTTTCCCATCTTACGGAACAGATCAGCGGGAAAGAAATTTTCGCGATCCATTTTTCCAGCCACGGGCATAATTTCCTTTCTTGCAAACTCTCTTGCGCTCTGCTGAATCATCAAATATTCATCCTTCAACTGCACACCTGATAAAATTATGTTTCCGATATATATAAACATACAGTGAAAAGAAATAATAAAGGCAATTATCCATTTCAAAGCATATATATGGCTCAAGGCAATTCAAATTTATGTTGGATTACAGCAAAATTGAGGATGCAGAAAAGGAAATAAAGGGGAAGCTCCACAGGACTCCATTGTTCCATTCAGCAACTTTCAGCAGGATGTTTTCATGCGACGTTTATTTTAAAATGGAAAATTTCCAGAAAACGGGATCATTCAAATCCAGAGGTGCCATGATCAAGTTTTCCGGGCTCACGGATGAACAGAGAAAGAATGGAGTTATAACTGCAAGTGCAGGGAACCACGCACAGGGAGTTGCCTTCGCAGCGGCTTACTATGGGGTGGATGCAAAAATAGTAATGCCTGAAACAACGCCGCCATCAAAAATAAATGCAGTTCAGTCATACGGTGGAAAGGTCATACTCAGGGGGAACAGCTATGACGAGGCCCATGAATTTGCGACAAAGATTTCTGTTGAAGAAAAACGGGAGTTTATAGAGGCTTATAACGATGAGGACATTATAATCGGCCAGGGAACCATCGGCCTGGAAATTCTGGAGGATGTAAAACCGGATATTGTCATTGTGCCAATAGGTGGTGGAGGACTCATATCAGGCATATCCTTTGCATTGAAATCATCGGATAAAAATATCAGGGTAATAGGTGTGGAATCTGAGAAGGCTGATTCCATGGTGCTTTCACTCAGGGAGGATAAGATTGTACCGTATACAAGCAATGATACCATAGCCGATGGCATTGCCGTCAAATATCCCGGCAATATAACATTTGACCTTGTTAAAAAATATGTGGATTCCGTTGTAACAGTATCAGATGAGAATATAGCATATGCGCTCTTCAAACTGCTGGAAAGGGAAAAGGTCCTGGTTGAGCCGTCAGGTGCAGCCGGCCTGGCAGCACTGTTCGAGAACAGGGTGGATGTAAAGGGGAAAAAGGTTGTAATAATACTGTCAGGTGGAAATGTAAACTTTTTGCTTTTATCGAACATAATATACAGGGCCCTGGAAATGGAGAACAAGCTCCTGAGGCTGGAATTCAAAATACCTGACCATCCCGGGATAATGGAAAAAATAGTCCGTGCAATTTCATCATCCGGTGCCAACATATACCATGCCGAAGTTGACAACCTGAACAAGGATACTCCCATAGGATACCAGTATCTTCTGTTTACCATAAATATACTTGATAAGGAAAGGATAGATGAACTCCTGGGTAATCTTGACAAACTGGGATATAAATACAGGATTGTGGGGTGATCCTTTTATCTTATTATTTCAAAGGTTTCAAAGTTATAACTGTCTGCAGGGACGGAATCCGCCCATGTTATTTCCGACATGGGAATTTTTCTGCAGTAAGCCTCCATAATTGATATCATTTCAGGATCACCGGAAAATAGTGCCTTCACAGATCCATCATCCATGTTTTTCACCCAGCCAGTGATCCCAAGTTCAACAGCTTTCTTTTTAACATGTGCCCTGAAGCCGATTCCCTGTACATTTCCATGAAACGTATATACTATAGTGGTCATGGTTTGCTATTGTTTTTATTAATAAAATATTTCCTCATATATTGCTTTCTAAGTACTCCTTGACGATCTTTTTCAGGGTTTTTCTGAGTATTTCAGAAAGCGCTGCAGTGGAAATGTTCATCTGCTCTGCAATCTGGGTTAGTGAGAGTTTTCTTTCCGGATCAAAATATCCGTATTCATAAAGCTGGAGTAAAACCTCCTTCTCTCTTTCCGTTACACCATTGGTATCCCCTGAAGAGAGATCTGAGATTGTGTACTCCATTTTTTGATTTTGAAGCTCGTGCTTGAGGTCTATAAGTTTTGAAAGGCCCGGAAATGAAACACGATATGACAGTGTATCCGCTTTTACAGCCCTGCTCCCCAGGATTACTGCCTCCGAATTGCCCAGTATGGAACAGGCGCTACAGCATGACAGCCGGGCCCATACTGTTCTTTTCCCGGATTTTATGCAGTCAACCGTTATTTTCCTTATTTCAGGGAGAGCTACATCTGTGTCATGGTCTGATTTAAACAATATTCTATGGGTTGTTGTTTTCCCGTCTATTTTAAGGCGTTCTATTGTTGCATCTGGAAATGTCTGGAGTATATAATTTGTAACTTCACAATCCTTTCTTTTTACTGTAATTTCTACGGTTATCTCTTTGCTTGATTTGGACACAGTATGATATGTAATTGGTATTTAAAAGAATTTGCACTCATATTAAAGCAATATACCTTACATATAAGGTAAATCTAATAAATACCCTTTTAAAATATAATGTTTGATTAAGATGGGAATATCATATCCAGTCTGGGATAGTGCGATGTTCGCATATACTATTTCGGCGCATATTTTAATTGTCGCAATAACGCTGGCAATGGCGCTTTTGATAACAATAGCGGAATACATAGCACTGAAAAATAAGAATAAATATTATGAGGCTCTGGCCCATAAGTTGAGTATAGCACTGGTGATCAATTTCGCCATAGGTACTGCATCGGGAGTTTTCATGGCGGTTGAACTCATGCTGTTCTGGCCTGTTTTCATGAAGCTGGTCGGGGCCGTTGCCATGCTGAGTTTCTATGCAGAAGTTTTTGCATTCCTGGTTGAATCAATAACCCTTATGGTTTATGTATACTTCTGGGATAATTTCAAAAACAGATGGAACCACTGGCTTGTGTCCTGGGGAGTTTTACTGGGCACGGGTGCATCAGCATGGTTGATAACAAATGTAAATGCATGGATGAATACGCCTACAGGGTCATTCAACATAGCAAAATATGTGAATACAGGTGTAATATCTGGAGTGAATCCACTTAAGGTTTTTGATGAGCCGTCCACTGGACCGCAGTTATTCCATATGTTCATGGCAATGTATTTTGCAGGCGCAATGGCACTTTTAGCCTATTTCGCATACAAGTATTTGAAATCGAAGAACGAGGAAGAGAAGAAAATTGACAGATCTGCAATGAAAGTACTTTCAGCTATAGGAATTGTTGATATAATACTTATAGGAATCAGTGGATCAATCGAACTCTCAACCCTTTTAGTAGTAGAGCCACTGAAATATGCCATGCTCGAATTAAATATGACTCCTGTGATGTCAGGTGCACCTGAACATCTATTCGGATTCTTATCTAACGGGAAGCCGGTAGATTTCATTCCACTTGCGGGAATACAGTCATTGCTTGCTTATCCATTCAGCAAAGGTAATGCCGGTTATATACCGGGGCTTTCATCATATCCTTCATCCGTATGGGCACCATCAGTTGTGCACATAACACTTGATCTTATGGTAGGTTTCGGTGTGTTAATGGGGTTATTCTGGTTTATTGTCCTTGTTCTGAAAATAATGAAAAAGGATGTATTCAACATGAAATGGATACTTTACAGCTTCATAGGAATGGGATTCCTCGGAATGTTCACCATGGAAGATGGATGGTATACAGCAGAGGTCGGAAGGGTTCCTTATATAATATTGATGCCGTATAACTCATCGGGGCAGCCAATAATAGCCGGCCATTACGGTGTAATGACAATAGCACAGGCTGCATCCACATCAACAGTAGTATGGTACCTTGGAGCGGTAATAATACTGTTCTACGCCATAATAATACCGTTTACATTCTACTTCAATGCCAAGGTTTTGAATCTATCCAATGTGGAAGAGGATCTCAGGAAGGCAGAAAGAGATCTGAACATAAACGGTTCAGGCAAGGATATAAACAGTGTAAATGCGGGGGCGAGATAAATGGCTTTTTCATATCTTGATGCAAACGGCGTGTTTATAAAAGTTGTGATTGCAGCCATGGTAACATTCCTGTTTTCAGAATTTATAGCAGTATTTCCCATATTCAGCAACTACGAGAAGCATAAAACGGTGGTATTGAAGCATATAGTTCCCATATGGGAAATAACCGGTACAATGATAGTGTTCTTTGTAGTGGAGCTGGAACTGATATATTCCGGTCTTACACCCATAGCTTCGTATCTGTTTATCCCTGTGATAGGAACCTTTGTTGCACTGTTGATACTGAGAAATGTGGCCATAATATATGCTGAATTTGTATGGAAGAAGGTTGACAGCAAACCGTTGATGATGTTTTACTCCGGTGCAACATTTTTAATGGTTATAGGATTTGTAACGGCTATCGCCGCACTTTTAGTAGGAAACAGTGTGTCCACTGCAATACCGACATTACCTCCACTGATTCATTTAAATCTTACAACCCTATCAAAATCGTATGTGGACTATGCGGCCTTACTGACTGCTCCTGTATATTCTGCGGTATACTGGGAATTCTTCATAGGCACATTATTCATAGCATACGGGATGTCACAGGTATTTTACAGACTTGCAAAGAGAACAAGCTGGGTTCCACTTGCAACCATAATATTTGGACTGTTCCTCAATGTAAATGCATGGAATGTTGTGGCAACACTTGCAGGTGCTAAATTTGTTGGTGAC
This sequence comes from Thermoplasmata archaeon, assembly GCA_021820565.1. Lineage (GTDB taxonomy): Archaea > Thermoplasmatota > Thermoplasmata > Thermoplasmatales > Thermoplasmataceae > Ferroplasma. The sequence goes on along the minus strand of JAKADL010000027.1, from coordinate 1,278 downwards.
TACATGATTCTACCCGTTATAATAACCCTGGCAGTTCCATTGCTGTATATGGGCAAATCCACTACACATCTGGCATCCTATAAGCCATTCTGGTTTGTTGCAGTAACCATAGCAGTATTATTCCTGGAACTTCCAATAACAAGAATTGCTGGTGGTGCATATTCCATTAACGCCTTTGCTTCCACGAATTCCATGCAGGCTGCAAATTTCTGGCTCAGCATGATAGGTGGTATACTGTTTGTCCTGCTCATGATAATGTACGCATATGTTTACAACAGCGGAAAATTATCATTCAATCCAGAAAAAATAGAGAAGGGAAAGAAAGAGATTGTGGATAAGAATTAATTTTTTATTTTTTTAAATTTTTAAACTTAACTTATTATAATTGCTAGATTTTAGGACTTTTTCAGATTTATTGAAGAAAGCATCGCCTGCAGATTAAACTATGAATTCCACTTTCAATATTTGCTTATCAGTGTTACAACATCCTCGTCATTTACCCGATAATCCAGTCCTACCCTTGCTTCAATTCTCCTTGATGGACCGGTAATAATAGCATATCTGAATGTAGAGATCATTTCCCTGCTGATCTTCCTGCACACATCCCTTACGGTAGCTCCCTCACTGAGTATCAATGGCCTCTCGTAATCAACCTCACCGGCTTTATTTCTCATATACACACGAACCATATCCAGTGATTTATAAATCATATTTTTCATGTTTTCCAGGTTGTATCCGGTTTCTGCTGAAACCTCAATATAATTGCCAAAGTCTTTCAACTGTTTTTTCAGCTGAATCTCATCATGGGGCATATCGATTTTATTGACTACCATGAAAGATTTTATGTACACTATATTCCCCTTGAAAAAATCGATGAGATCATCCATATCTATAGTTTCCCTGATGTAAATATCTCCGTTGACGACCTTGAATTCTTTTGCTATGTCCCTGATATCATTGTTGTCAATATCCACATTCCTGGGCTTGTGTATTCTCAAACCCCCGTAATTCGTCCTTTTGAATGATATATCTTTTCGCTTTTTGTTCAGAACTATTCCGGCCTTGTACAGCTCGGCAACTATACGGTCAAGCCCCTTTAGCTGGATATCTGTCACCATTACAATTAAATCAACATTACGTATCGTGCTTATTATCTCCCTTCCACGGCCTGCCCCCAGGGCCGCATTATCTATTATACCGGGAAGATCCAGTATCTGTATCTGTGCACCGTTGTAATTCAATGTACCGGGAATAACCGTGAGTGTGGTGAATTCGAAG
>JAKADL010000152.1 GCA_021820565.1 Thermoplasmata archaeon | reverse complement strand
GCCATTGAATAAAACATCCTCCTTTACAGGATATACTTACCAGGGTTTTAACTTCAATGAACAATTAAGGTTATTCAATGTTTTCAGAAGTCTAACTCAAAGGGGGGTAAAGGTTATGCTGAGTAACTCGTACTCAGAGGAGATACGGGAACTTTATAGTGACTTCAATATAATAACTGTTGATGCCAAGAGATACATCAATTCAGTTGGAACCGGCAGAACCGGGGCAAAGGAATTGATTATCACAAATTATTGACTTTCTTCGTACTGTATTTGTATATTGCAGTACCTTTCTCTTCAGGTTTCCTGAAGACAAATAAATGTTCATAGGCAAGTAGCAGGAAATTCTTTTCTATGGATGCCTTTTCCCAGTACTGCCTTGTCCTGGTATTATGCTGAATTTTTATTATATCTTCTTTCAGGATAAAGCCCTGTTCGAGAAATATGTCCATAATCCTGAAGGACAGCGGTATTTGATGTTTATATTTTCTGGAATCGCCAATTAGTATGGCACAATATTTTCCATTTTTTAATACACGGAATATTTCAGAAGCCACGGTTCTCATTTGATCATAATATTCATCCAGAGCTGTTATTCCGGAGAGGTCTCCTTCTATTTTATTATGTTTCGAATAGGATATGATATTTGCATATGGAGGATGTGTTATAACCAGATCCACAGAACCATCGGAGATCTTATCCATATTTCTGGCATCTCCATTGTAAATATCCTGTTCCGGTGCATTAACAACTTCAGATTCAAAATTAAGCCTGTCCATTGCTATCATTGCAGAGCCTGTATTGATATCTATTCCTATACCATGCCTGTTAAGAAGCTTTGCTTCTATCAGGGTCGTGCCGGAGCCAATAAAAGGATCAAGAATTGTATCATTTTCTGCCGAATACCTTAATATAACATTTCTGGGTACCTGTGGTGCATAATTCCCCCGGTATTTGGCATTCAGATAATGTGATGCCCATTTCCCGCGATCTGGAAAGCTCCAGATATTTTCAATTTCCAGTTTAAAATTCTCTGGTTGGAGTTCTTTAATTTTGATTTCGCCTCCAATCCCTATATGCTGATCTTCTATCACGATTTCCTTATTTCTCTGGATAAAGTTATCATAATCAGTCATAGTAATTTTCTTCATTTCCTTAAATTCCATTAATACACCCTCCTTTCAAGCCAGCTTCTGATCAGTGAATTGATTTTTGTAGAGACCTTTGAGTCCTCTTCTTTGCATACTTTCCTGAACTTCTCAAGAGTATCGATATCCAGTGTAATGGTTATCTTCTGGGTTCTGCGCATGTTATGGGAATCATAATCCATATAAATATGTATTTATACATATAAATTCTAAATTTTCAAATGCTTGACCACATACTATATCATGGACTATAAGCACGCCTTCGATCTTGTTAAAGAACTAGAATATGATAAAGAATACACAGTGTATTCGGAAAAAGGCATGATCGTATTTATCAATAGACCATCTAAACTGTCTAAAAGGTTTAGCGCCTATGATCCATCCAAAAACTTTGAAATATGGTTTCAATCAGGATCAGAAAAATTTAGGCCCAATCATCTCAGAATTTTAATTGACGTTAATTTAAGATCTAGGAGCAGGCCCGATCTTAAAGAAGAACTGCTCAAAGCATTTGATTCAATATATTACGGTGTAGACCCATTAGTTGCACTGACGGATTTAAATAAAGAAAACTTTCAGTTTTATCTGAATGATATCATGATAATAGGAATTCTTCACCAGTTGCTTTTAATTGAGCAGGCATATGCATACCATGGTAATAGTCACTTCGACCCACCAAGTCTTTTTTTGCAGGGATGGGTGAGAGAATTTATAGATGCCCAAAAAGAACTTGATATTATGTGCATGGGTGTTGCTAATAGAAATACCCCTAGTGCTAAATATGTTTCTCTGGAAAATAAAAAAGGTAGAAAATATGTGAATAATTTAAGTGAATTATGGTACTTACAGTGATGCACCACAGTTGATAATTACCGGGACTTCATACTTCAATGTCAGGTCTTCACTATATTACGCCATACTCACGAAAAATCTTCAAACAACATGCATTCGATTTTATATATTGCCTGAATTCCTTCATTTGAAAATGATAATTTTTAGATTATCGCCACCGATGTAGTATCGGTACCGATATAATTCAAAATGCATATAACAATACTATTATGGTTCAGTATAGATTTTTTTAATAGAATGAGACTTAGTGGACTCTTTACACGATAAATTCGTAAAAAATAAAACAATAAATATAATGTTCCTAATAACTCAATTATCTATTGTCCTACACGCCTTTTTGCACGTTTTTCATTTTCCTCATCTATTGTATCCATCTTAACATTGTTATGCCTCATGTAGTAAGTGATTACAATTGCCAGGATTAGCAGCACGGGCAGGAATATGTATGCAGATGAAAGCGGCCATACCAGATCGATAAGTGAATAATATATCGCTATGCCGATTATCATAGATGCGGCGGTGGGCGCCAGAATATGGGTTACAGGGTTCAGCTGTTTGAGGTGATGCATGAATACAGGCAGTGTTTCATTAACTATAATATGGTAGGTAAGGGTGAACACTGAACCTATAATAGAATTTATGACCAGAAGATCAAATAATCCATTATTCTCTCCATAGTAAGGTTATGGTTTCCGTTAACAGTGTTAACATCCACCTTTGGAAGTTATCATCTCTTTGATGCTTAAACTTCCTGGATATAACCCAATACCCTCTATCCCGTTCACAAATGCTTCAGGGATTGCTTTTTTCATTATATTGTATGATGCAT
>JAKADL010000151.1 GCA_021820565.1 Thermoplasmata archaeon | reverse complement strand
TGGAAATATTTGCCATCCACAATAGCAGCTGTGACATCAAATTCAGATTTATGTGCCGGTGGATAGGCAACAAGTGCCCGCTTAATTCCGGCAGAAGAAATAAGTTTTGCAAGTTCTATCTTTTCATCGTAAGACATGGCAAATCCGGGAGTCTGCATTCCCTCCCGCAAAGTATCATCAGTTAACATGATGTATTATTGTATGCCACTATATAATCTGTTAATATAACATATTATAGCAGGATAATGGCCAATAAAATGTTACTGTCAATCAAAAAAATTTAAATTAAATGGATAAGGATGATTTCGTATTATCACTAATAATGTGGGTCAAGGAAATTTAATGATTGCCAGACCTCAATAAATTCAATGAAATATGGGTACTATGCTGTTTAAACCGTCATTTGCAATATTGCATGTTAATTAAAGTTATATACTCGATTGGGCTATTTTGTTATGTATTTCCTGAGCGTGCATGTAGCGGGAGACTGTAGCCTATCAAAATCAACCGAAAACAACGAATCAAAGATTATAATATCGAATATTTATAATATGAAAAATAGTGCAAATTCCCTGATAGCATATTCCATAGGAAGTGATATCAGTAACATATACAGGAGGGATTTCAGTACAATCCGATTTATTAAGGGGAAATATGCCAACATGTTCATAGGCACAAAAAAAGGGCATAATATAATGCAAGCGATAAACGAAAGTGGCGGAATTCCAATGTACCCTTTCATTGCGTTTAATGGTGGAGAGAGTTATTTTATTATGCACTTTGATAAATCTTCTATGATGCGTGATTTAGAACTTATAGAAAAGAATAATAAAATAAAGTATTTTGATTATACATCTGTGAGTTCTGGAGATAGCATAATGGATATATCGAGGAATCTAAACCAGGAAATGAATATTATGCGCCTTACATCGACAGAGAAAAAGATAATTCAGGAAGCATACAATAGCGGATACCTGGATTGGCCAAGGACAACGAGCCTTGATGATATTGCACGCAGGTTTTCCATATCGAAACCTACTGCATTATTGCACATAAGAAATGCAGAAAAAAAGATCCTATCATGTTTTATTACGAGACATTGATGAAATAGCCGATTCGTGCTGGACTATGTCAATTATTTACCGCCATCGGGATTGCACACCTGCAATGGCAATTCAGCAACAATAATATGGCACAGCCAGTAAAATCCGGATAAAGTAAAGCTTATTTTTTGCTTTTCAGCATGCAGTGCATGTAACCTCTTAAACCATAAAAATTCCTGATAATATATGTAGGCGAGAATAGGTCTTTCATATTCAGCCTATGGGATAATTCAAGTGTTCTGCCATACTTTTCCTTTAGCTGCCGCCTTCCGTATCCATTCCAGTACGCCTGCTTTTTGAAATCCCTGAAAGTTTCCCTTGTTTTTGTGTATACAATGCAGGTATCACATACTACATATTTCGCACCGGATTTTACTGCCCGTATATTCATATCAATATCCTCGGCAGTTACAAAATTTTCATCGAAGCCACCTATGCTTTGAAAAAGCGATTTTGAATACATTAAATTAGAGGAAGGGCGCGTAACCTCAAATCCCCCATAATAAAGCCTGAATCTCTCCATGGAATATCTCATATTGCCTGTATTGATGCTTTTACCGGCAACAAGGTTATAATTTTGTGTTAAAATCCTTAAATTTTTAATCCATGACTCACCCGCTATTGCATCGCCATCGATGAATGCCAGATAATCATAGTTTGATTTCGATACGCCATAATTCCTCCCGCCACCTCTGGTTGTTTTTTTTCTATAATACTTCACGAAATCATATTTTTCAGCGTACTCTTTCAGTATTTTTGGGGTTTTATCCGTGCTCATGGAGTCAACTACAATAACCTCAAATGGTTGTTCCTGAGAAATCAGGGAAACCATAAGGTCCCTTATATTTTTCTCTTCGTTAAGAACAGTTATAATCGCTGAAATGCCTTCCATCTAAAAACTTACCAGTCCATTCTCTGTGTTTCCCTTTCTTTTTTAGTATTCTTCTTGTATTCCTTGTAATGAACTTTGCATAGATGGACCTTAGTTTTGTCTTCCTTCAATGAGAAAACCTTCCCTGCCAGGTCAGCCGGCACAGTTTGAAAACTTTTTTCATTGCATCCTTTGACATCGCATATTTTTTCCATGGATTAGCAATATAATATCTGCTTATAATTTTTTACCTTTTTCAATATAAGAACAGACCCCATGGGAACTAAGCATTTTTGCAAATGAACCTGAAATATACAGTATGTCATTCCTGTGCAGATAATAATCCCTATCAGGTTGCGCTATTGGTGGCTGGTCTTTAATTATCCTCACGAGCACCATTTCTTCTGCAACAGGTGCTTCTTCGATTTCAGGCTCTGTAATAGTTTTCTCGTGGGGTTCTTCAATAGTCTTTTCTTCTTCAGCCATTTCCGGAATTTCCTCTGTTTGTCTTATTATTCCGGTAAAATCCTCGTAGTACCCCTTCATCTGTGCGTTCAATTCCTTCATTATATTCTTTTCCTCGGGGCTCATATTGTAAAGGTATTCCTCTATTTCGTCATAAACCGAGTACTTCCCGATTTTCTCGAATCTCACCTGAAAAAATGCCTTAAAATTTTTCCTTACTTCGTCAAGGAGTTTGGTTATTTCCATATACTCCGTTATATCGCTGGATACAACCCTATCTTTTTCCTCTGTTAACTCAACAAACAATGAATGTATATTTTTGTAAAAATTAGGCTCTATCCTGTTTAATTTTCTGGATTTTCGTTCAGAAAACAACATTGCCTTAAGGTCTTCC